>NZ_JAQYWW010000750.1:0-59928 GCF_036322525.1 Streptomyces sp. BE20
CATCTGGGAGGTCCGCGGCCCGCGCCGGCACTTCGTCCACTCCAAGGTGATGGCCTGGGTGGCGGTGGACCGCACCATCAAGCTGCTGGAGCAGAACCCCGAGGACGCGCCCGCCGACGGCCACCTGGAGCGCTGGCGGGAACTGCGCGACACCATCCACCGGGACGTCTGCGACAAGGGCTACGACCCCGGCCGCAACACCTTCACCCAGTACTACGGCGGCAAGGAGCTGGACGCCTCACTGCTGCTCATCCCGCAGGTCGGCTTCCTGCCGCCGGACGACAAGCGGGTGATCGGCACCATCGAGGCGATCCAGCGCGAACTGTCCACCGAGGACGGCTTCGTCCTGCGCTACCCGACCCACGACGAGAGCGGCAACAACGTCGACGGCCTCTCCGGCCACGAGGGCGCCTTCCTCGCCTGCTCGTTCTGGCTGGCCGACGACCTGGCGATGATCGGCCGGGTGCAGGAGGCCCGCGAGCTGTTCGACAAGCTGCTCTCGCTGCGCAACGACCTCGGACTGCTCGCCGAGGAGTGGGACCCGCGGCTCAAGCGCCAGGTCGGCAACTTCCCGCAGGCCTTCAGCCACGTCCCGCTGATCGACACCGCGCTGCGCCTCACCGCCTGCGGCGGCGCCTACCTGTCGGCCCAGCCGGACGGCCCCGCCGCCGACCCGGAGCGGGGCCCGGTCCGGCTGCCCGGCCAGCGCCGCGATGCCGACGCCACCGCGCCGGCGGCCCGGCCGTGACCGCCGCCCTGCCCGCCCGCGCTGACCGGGACCGGTGGGATGCCGGACCCGAGCGGATGACGGCGCTGATGGAGGAAGCGTCCTGCGCCGGAATGCGCGACTACCTGCGCGGCGGGCACTCCGCCTACGCGGCCAGCCGCGAGGCCGCCTGGCGACTGTTGGGCGTTCTGCCGCACGCGCCGTTCCTGGTCCAGGACGCCGCCTGGTTCGCCGAGCACGCCACCACCGTGCTGGTGCGCGACCACGGGGTGCGGCAGATCGTGCACCTGGACTGCGGCTACGCGAACGTCCCCGGCCGCAACACCCACGAGATCGCCCGCGCGAGCGCGGCGCGCTGCCGGGTCGTGTACACGGCCGCCGATCCCCTCGCGGCTGCCGACGCGCGATGCCTCCTGGCGGACAGCGACCGAGTCGCCTCCGTCACCACGCTCCTCGACACAGGAGTGGACGATGTCCTGGACCACCCGGCCGTCACGGCACATTTCGACCGGGCCCGGCCGGTGGCCGTGTTGTGCAGTTCCCTGGAGGCCGTCCCGGACCCCGGGGCCGCACTCCTTCGGCGACTGCTGGCCGGCGGCTACCTGGCGCTCTGCCAGCCGACGGTCCAGGAAACCTACCTGGCCCGACACATCGACGAGGAGATGGGCGAGGCCCTGGAGGGCCGGTGGGGACGCCTCCGCACCCCGGACCAGTTCGCGTCCCTGCTGCGCGAGGCCGACCTCGTCGGGGGACTGGATGTGGTCAGAGCGCCCCGATACCTCCGGTCCTCCTACCGGCCCGCCGGTCCGCCCCGCGCCGCGGTGCTCGGCGCGATCGCCCGTATCCGCCCGCACGGCGCGAACCGTGCGGCCGGGACCCGCACCACCCCGGCCGGTGCCGGCGGATCTCCCGGTCCGGCGGAACGGAGGCGACCGTGACCTCGACCGCCCCTGTCACCGCAGCCTGCGCCCCGCCCGCCGTCCTGCTCCCGCCGGCGCCCCTGCTCGGCGGTCCGGACCTCGCCGTGCTGCGCTTCGCGCTCCTGCCCGGCACGATCGCGGACCGCCTGCGTCGCACCGGCATGACGCTGGAGGACGCGGCCGGTGCCGCGGACCGGGCGTGCTGCCTCGTCGGCGCGTCCACGCTCGCCCAGGCCGGCGCGCTCACCGCCCTGCACCGACTCCTGACCGCCGAGCAGATCGGCCTGGCCGCCCCGGTCCCGGCGAACCTGACCACCCGCCGCCGCCAAGCCCTCACGCTCATGGTCGGCGGCCTGTCCACGAACCGGATCGCCGGCCGGCTCGGCATCCACGAGGCGTCCGCGATCGGCCTGTGCCGCGAGGTGGCCCGCGCCCTGGGCGTGAACACCGCGGCCCACGCCGGCTACGCCGCCGTCACCACCGGCGCGGTCCCGCTCAGCGCGATCCGCCCGCACCTTCCCGCGCTGCCCCTGCCCACCGTCCTGACCCACACCGACCCCCGGAGCCCCGTCGTGTCCACCAGCCCCCTCGCCCTGTCCGTCCCGGCCACCCGGCCCCCCGAGGCGGCCGCCACCGTCGGGACCGCCAGGGCGGAGGTCCTGCTGACCGACGACCGCGGCCGCGTCCTGATCACCGCAGGCCCCAGGCCGGGTGACGCCGAGCTGCCGGGCGGCCCTCTCCTTCCCCACGAGACGCCGCCCGCCGCCGCCGAACGCCACGCCAAGGCCGCGACCGCGCTCGCGCACCTGACCCCGGGACGGCTGCTGGCCATCGACTGGCGACCCGGCACCGGAGCGACCTACACCTACGACCACCCGCCGCTGACCGGCGTCCAGGCCGCGGCACTGACCGCCGACGACGGCCGGCGCGGCGCACCGCGCCTGCTCGCCCCCGCCGAGCTCCTCACCCGGGCCCCCGCCGACGCGCAGCGCGTCCTCACCACCCTGCGCGCCCGCGTCGAGGGACGCACCGCCGAACTGGAACACGGCCGCCCCCGCACCCCGGGCGTGCTCGACACCCACCGCATCCTGCCCCGAACCGTCACCACCCCTGCGCCGTGGACGCCCGCCGACTACCGGTACGACGGGCCCGCCACCAGCGTGGCGGGCTGGCTGTTCCTCCCCTCCGGACTCGTCGTGCTCCACCACGACCCGGTGACCGGCCGCTCCCGGCTGCCCGGCGGCCCTCTCGCGCCGGGCGACGCCGACGCCCTCGACCACGCGCTCGCCCGCACCTGTGCCACCGCCGTCGGCGTCCGCCCCCGCGACGGTGTCCTGATCGGCCACAGCGGAACCGAGGCGCGCCTGGTCGCCACCGTGTCCCGGCTGGGGCCGTTGATCGCGGGCCCGTGCGAGCCCGCCGTCGTCCGTCTTCTCGCCACGCCCGAACAGGCCGTCGACCTGTGCGAGAACAGCATCACCGCGGCCGAGGTGCGCGATGCCCTGGAGAGCGCCGCGATCGCCACGGGCCTCGTGCGCCAGCCCGTCACCCTCGTCCCCGCCACCGGAATGACCTGGTAGGCGCGGCAACCGCCGCCCGCCGCACCACCGACCGCAGAACGTCCCGTACCCCCGGAGCCTCACATTGATCATCCGCCTTCCGTCCCCGCCGGCCGCCCTCGCCGACCGGGTCCTCGGCGCGCACCTGCGCCACCTGCGGGAATGCCAGGGAGAGCCTCTCACCACCGTGTCCGGCCGGCTTCCCGCCCGGCTGCGCGCGACCCTCGGCGACCTGGCGGCGACCGAGGCCGGACACGGCACCGTGCTGCGCCCGGCTTCGGTGACGGGCGTAGGCCCGGCGCTGGCGCGCGCGTACGGAGCTGGGCAGGTCGCGGCCGACGACTGGCGCGCGTGCGCCCAGGAGTGTGAGCGGCGGGCCGCGGCCGGCTTTCCGGACGGCTTCGACGATCCGGGCCCGGGCTGGGCGCACCGCTACCAGATCCTCGAGGAGCACGCCTCGGGCCTGCTTTTCACGGTCGGCGGCTGGTTCCTGCCGGTCCCGCTGCTCACCGATCGTCTCGAGGAGGTGCTGTGGAGCCGGCGGCCCCGGGCACCCTCGCGCCGTGGACGTGAGGGCGTGCCGTTGGGGGCGTTGTCGGGGACCGGGTGTGCGTTGTGCCAGGTGTACCGAGGTGATCTGCTGACGGACCATGCGGCGCTCGCCTGGTGGCAGCGTGACGCCCACCGGGCCCGTGTCCGGGCGTTCGCGGCCCGGATCCGAACCCCGAATGCGCTGGCCACCACCGTGCTGCTGGACGAGGCGGTGCTCCACCGCCGCACCGGCGGGCAGGAACTGCACGCCGAGCAGATGGCGTACCTGGCCGCTCTCGCTGCGACCACGTCGCTGCGCATCCGTGTCGTGCCGATGGCCACCGGCATGCGGGTCCCGATCGAGCACGTGGGGCTCGTCGTCGATGGGGACGTCCTCACGGTCGGCCTCTCGGACTGGGGCGCCTCCTACCGGGCCGGTCCGGACCCGTGGCTGGCCGGCCTGGAGGAGCACTCCCTTGACGAGGACGCGAGCCTCGACCTTCTGCGGCGGGCGGCGGGCGGGACGCTGCGCGCCGAGGGGATCGGGCGGTGAGCGCCATGGTCTCCCGGACGTGGGCGCTGATGCCGGACGCGCCGGCCTACCCGGGGGTTCGGGCGGACCGCACCTGGGGTGTCCGCGTGTTCGTCGGGCAGCGCCTGCCCGGCGCGCTCGCCGCCTACGAAGCGCTGCCCCACACTTGGGAGCGGTTCGCGCAGGACCGCCTCAACGGTGCGCCGCTCGTACCCGAGGCACGGCGGCCGGCCTCCCGGGCGCGTCTGCACCACTACCAGGTCCCACGCGTGGACGGCATTGCCGCCGCACACCGCGACGGCGCTCCCGGGTATCTGCTCGTCGCCCCGACGGGGTCCGGCAAGACGGTCATCACCGTCAGCGCGCTCGCCTCCCTGCCGGCGAAGTCCGTCCTCGTGGTCACCAAGCTCGGCATCGTGCCCGCGTGGCTGCGCACGATCGACGACTACGGCGGGGAGCGCCGGTGGGTGGTGGTCAACGCCGAGCGGCTCTGGCGCCTGTTCACCCACCCCCGCGCCGTCCTCGCGGACCTTGCACCCGACCGGGCCGCGGAGCTCGCCGCCGACGACGGCACACCGCACGTGCCCTTCGACGTGGTCGTCGTCGACGAGTCGCAGATCCTCGCCAACCCGGAGTCGATGCGGTCGCGGCTGGTGGACCGGCTGGTACGGCCCGACAGGGGTCGGCGTCCCTTCTTCCTACCGGCGAGCGCCACGCCGTTCAGCGACCTGTCGGAGACGGCGTACGCCGCCGACCTCCTCGCCCACGCCGCAGACGTGCAGGGGCCGGCCGAGCGGACCGGGCCGGTCTACCTAGACTGGGTGACCTCGCTCCAGGTGCCCGGCACCGACGGGCCCGGCCGGCCGGTCAGCGACATCGACACCGTCAAGGAACTGCTGTACCGGCGGGGCGTCGGTTCCTCGGCAACCACCGGTGAACTGGGCCTTCCCGCCCAGCAGCGCACCCTCCGGCCGGTGCACCTCACCGACGCCGAGCGGGCCCGCTACGAACTGGCCTGGGCGGAGTTCCTGCGGGTCGTGGACCCGCACGACGGGCCCGGCCCGGACCCGGAGGATGCGGTCGACGAGGGCGTGCTGCGCCAGATCATGCGGGCGAGCCTGATCAAGGCCCCCTACGTGGCCCGGCACGTCGCCGACCTGGTGGCCGCGGGACACCAGGTCGTCGTCCCGGCCTGGTACTTGCGCACCGTCAGGGCCCTGGCCGCACACATCGCCCGGGAACTGGCCGCCCGTTCCCTGCCGGACCGCGTCGTGGAGATCACCGGCGATCAGTCGGGTGTGCGCGAGCTGAAGCGGGCCGCGTTCCAGACCGGCCGGGCCCTGGTGGTCGTCACCAACATCACCGACGGCATCAGCCTGCACGCCGGGGAGCGCAACGCCGACGGGCGCGGCACGCGGGCGACCCTGGCCCCCCGCCGCACCGTCATCGGCGACGTGTTCACCGGCGGCAAGCGGTTCGTCCAGGTCGAGGGCCGCGCGCAGCGCGACGGCCAGCAGGCCCCGGTGGACTACCTGGTAGCCGAGGGCACGAAAGAGGAGGAGTGGATGGCCCGCACCCTGCGCGCCGCGTCCCGGACCCAGTATCTGGCACACGCACCCGAGGACGCCGAGGCGCTGCTGCGCCTGGCCGTCGAACTCGAGGCCGGCGAACCCGAACCCGGCCCCGCCCGGTACCGGACGGCCGCCGGCGCGGGAGGGCGGCGGTGAGCGCCCCGGCATCGTGGAGCGCCGCGCACCGGCCGTGGATCGACGTCCTCAACAACCGGGGACGGCACGACGTGCTGCCCGTGTCGGAAGTGCTGGAGCGTGCCGACGAGGTGCGGCTCGCGGCGGCGGACCCGCTGCTGCGCGCGGCGACCGCCCGCCTGCTGACCGCGATCGGCTACTCGGCCGGCTGCGCACCGGCCACCGACGAGGAGTACCTGGCCAACGTCGGGGCGGGCCTCGACGTGCGACCGGCACTGGCGTGGACCCGCGAGCACGCCGACGACCTGGACGTGCTGCACCCCGAACGGCCCTTCCTCCAGGACGGCGCGCTGCGCGAGGTCGCCCGCCACGAGCAGGCCCGGCTGCCGGTGGCGTACCTGGACCCGGCGGCGGCGATGGGCCGCCCGCTGCTGTCGGACCTGCGCCACCCGCACGTGCGCACGCCGGTGCCGCTGGTACGGGCGTTCCAGTGGCTCCTCGTGCAGCAGATGTGGGCAGTCGGCGGCCGGATCTCGGTCAGCGCCGCCCACTACGGGCCCGGCGCCAACTACGGCCGGCCGGCCGCCGCGACGAACGGCCTGGTCTGGTACCCGGCCGGCACGGTCGCCGAACTGCTCGCCTGGCGCCTCATACCGGTGGCCGGCGGCCCCGGCACCGGTTACTGGACGTTCGTCGCGCGCCCGGACACGGGCAAGGGCGTCGCGCCGCTGGGCGAGCTCGACGGGCTGACCTGGCACGACCGCCGGGTCCTCCTGCTGCCCGACACCGACGGCACGGTGACGCAGGTGATGTTCGCGCAAGGGTGGCGGCGCCCCAAGGACCTCACGGACCAGGGGGAGGGCCGGGCGGCACGCGACGCGGTGCCGATCGCGTGCCGGCCCGGGACCCGCGACCGGGTCGACACGGTCTCGGGTAAGCCGCTGTCACCCGAGGCGGTACAGAGCGGCGAGGACTACGCGCCGCTGGTGGAGCGCTGGTGGCGGGCCCGCGAGGGAAGCTGGGCCCACGCCGCCGCCGCCGCGGCCGCCGCCGTCGGCCGGGCGCCGGACGTGACGGTGGCGGGCCTGACCGTGGAAAGCCACAGCAAGATCGTCAATCAGTGCGACGTCACCCTGCCTTTCGCCCTGCTGAGCGACGCGCGCACCCACACGGCGGCCGCCCGCGTCCTGGACTGCCGCCGCAGCGCGGCGCTCGTCCCGGACCGCCGGCGGGACCTCGGCATCGAGGTCCCGCCCGGCTTCGGCTCGGACCACCTCCTCGACCCCGCCTTCCTGGCCGCCGGCGCGGACGAGCAGGCCGAACTCCTCCTGGCCCGGCTGCGTCCGGCGGCCGGCGCGGACCCCGGCCGTGACGGCCGCCGCTTGGCGGCGCTGAGCACCGCGGTGGCGCCGCGGTCGGCGGCGCAGCCCCAGCGCGAACCCACGCCCGCCACCACGCAAGGCGCGAGGAGCGACGCACCCCAGCCGGCCCTGTTCGCCGTCGACGGCCGGGGCTGGGTCCTTGCGCCGGAACCTCCTGCGGACGTCTGGGACCCCCTCGACGACGACAGCCTCTTCACCACCGCAGACACCGCCACCCCCAGCCCCTACCCAGGACCCGGCGACCGCGGCCCCGGGGCGGACGGTGAGGACGCCGACGAGGAGACGGACCCGGCCGCGCTGCTGTCCCAGCGGCTCGGGGTACTGGCGAACAGCCCCTACGAACGCCCGGCCATGGCCAGTCTGATCGCCTGGGCCGCCCGCCCGCAGCTCGACAACCCGGCCCGGCCCCGCATCACCGCAGGCCTTCCCGCCCGCCTGCACGAGCCGGCCATGCTCACCGCCGCCCTGTTCGCCACCCACCAGCGCACCAGCGGCTCCGCACCCCGCTACGGCCACACCCCGCTGCCCCGCCTGGCCCGCGCGATCGGCTCCGGCCGAACCTACGGACCCGCCCACCCGGCCACCGCCACCACGATGCGGCTGATCCTGCGCACCCGCACCCCGGACGCGCTGCGCCTGCCCCTGCTCGCACTGATGCGCCGAGCCGCCGGCCAGGGCCTGACGCCGCACTGGTCCTCGCTCTTCGAGGACCTCGCCGCCTGGCCCGACGGTGACCAGGTCCGCACCCGGTGGTCGCTGCTCTTCCACACCGCCGCCCCGCTGCCGCCCCGGCCCGGCGCTCGCGCCGACCGGCCCCGTACGAAGGAAACGCTGCCCCAGTGACCGCCACCGACCTGGCACCCGCCCGTTCCTCCCGCACGATCGACCTCACCGGCCGGTCCGGGCCCTTCGCGGTCTACCACGCGCTGGTGACCGTCACCGCGGTGAACCTGAACGCCGACCGGCAGGGACTGCCGAAGACCGTCGTCGTCGGCGACGTCGAACGGATGCGGGTGTCCTCGCAGGCCCTGGCCCGCGCCGCCCGGATGCGGATGATCGGCGACGATCCGCAGATCCGCGGCGCCGCCCGCAGCCGGCTTCTGCCCGCGATGACCGCCGAGCGCCTCAAGGACCGCCTCGCCGACACGGCCGACGCCGTCGCGGCCGCCGCCCTGATCGTGGCCGCCGCCGGAATGCGCGTCGCCCCCGACGACCCGGCCCGCACCCGCGCCGTCGCGTTCGTGCCCGCCGACGCCCCCGACCGCCTGGCCGACCTCCTCCAGGAGCACTGGAACGAACTCAAGGACGCGCGCACCGCCGCCGAGGAGGCGATCACCGAAGCCCTCAGCCGCGCCCCCCGCAAACGCAACGTCAAAGTCCCCAAGGACGAGGTCCTCCAGATCCCCACGGACCAGGTCCCCGACCACGTCACCAAGGCCGCCTGGAACGCCTTCGACCCCGGTACCACCCAGTCCATCGCCCTGTTCGGCCGCATGCTGACCGAACTCGACGACGCCACCGTCCCCTCCTCCGTCCAGATCGCCCACGCCTTCGGCGTGGACGCCCTCGACCTGCTCCTCGACGAGTTCACCGTCCACGACGACTGGCAGGACGGCGGCGTCCTGGGCCCGCGCCGCGGCGCGGCCGTCATCGGCGAGCACTACCTCGCCTCCGGCACCCTCTACCGCTACGCCGCACTGGACCGCCGCGCCCTGCGCGCCAACCTCGCCCGCTCCGGCGCCGCCCAGGACACCGTCGAGAGCGCGGCCCAGGCCGCCGAGCGGGCCTTCGGGACCGCCATCACCTACACGCTGCCCGCCGCGCGCCGCAGCCGCACCGGCTCCGCCGTCCTGCCCACCCTCGCCGTCGCCGCGACCTGCGACGAACCACTCAGCGCCGCCGCCGCCTTCGAAACGCCGATCAGCGCGCCCGCCGGCCCGAACGCCGCCACCGCACTGGCCGCCTACCTCCACCACACCGACCTCCGCGCCGGCCTCGCCCGCTGGATCCCCCCGAACGGCCAGACCCCACCCGCCCTTCCCCCCGTCCTGGAATGGAGGTGACCGGGCGTGCCGACCGCCCTGCTGCGCCTGTCAGCGCCCCTGCAGTCCTACGGGCTCCACTCTCGCTGGGACCACCATGGCACCGCGCGGCGTCCCACCAAGAGCGCCGTGATCGGGCTGATCGCCAACGCGCTCGGCTGGGAACGCGACGCCGATCTGGGGGACCTCGCCGACCTGGTGTTCGCCGTGCGCGCCGACCGGCCCGGACGGATCACCACCGACCACCAGATCGCCGGCGGCGGCCGCTTCCCCCGCACCGCCCTCGCCGCCTCCCGCCCCAACGCCGCCACCCACCCCGACACCTACGGCGCACCCCGCGCACCGCACCTGGACAACACCGCCACCCCGACCACGTACTACGCCCCTTCGCTGCGAGGAAGCGTCCTGATCACCAAGGAGTACCTGGCCGACGCCGCGTTCGTCGTCGGCCTCACCACCCCCGACCCCGGGCTCGCCGAACGGATCGTCGCCGCCGTGCGCCGACCGCACCGGCTGCTCTACCTCGGCCGGCGCTGCTGCCCGCCCGCCCGGCCCATCGGCCACGGCCTCACCGACGACGGCCCCGACACATGGCCCGGACGCCTTCCGCTGCTGCCCGAGGCAACCACCGCGACCCCGACGGTGTGGAGCCAGACACCGCCCGTGCCCGGCAGCGTCGGCTACCCCGAGCAGCCACCCACCACCTTCGCCCAACGCGACCACCGCACCGTGCACCTGCGCACCACCGTCGTCCGCCCGCCCGCACCCACCGCCCCGGAGCAGCCCCGGTGACCCCACTCCCGCCACCGACCGCGCAGCCCGAGGTGTTCAGCACCTGGCGCTCGGTCCTCACGCTCTCCCCGCGGACACGCACGCGGTGCCGGGACGTGCACCGCCTCCACCAACTCGTCCTGAACGGCTTCCGGCCCCCTGGGGTCCACGTCGAGGCCCCGGCGCCCGAGCATGTGCTCTTCGCCGCGGGCCGTGAACCCGCCTCCCGGACCGCCGCCGGGCTCCCCACCGCCGGAGCACCGGTGCGCGTCCTCGTCCAGGCGCCGGTCGAACCCGACTGGCAGCCGCTGCTCGACACCGGCGCCCTGCACAGTGCCAGGAGCTTCCGCGCCGAGCAGCGGCTCGAAGCCGGCGCGCAGATCGACGTCGGTGTCCTGGCGAACCCCGTGGTGCGGACCCGGAAGGACGGCCGGCGGCGCGCTCTGCGCGATCCGGGCGACTGCGGGGACTGGCTGGCCCGCCGGCTCGCCCACGGCGGCCTGCAGCTCACGGCCCGTCCGGTGATCGTCGGGCCGGCCGAGTACCTGACCGGGTCCACCAGCCGGGGAGAGGATCTGACGCTCGTCTGCCGCGAGTTGACCGCCCGAGCAACCGTCCGCGACCCGAAGGCCGCCCGAGAGGCGCTCCTGGCCGGCATCGGCCCCGGGAAGGCCTTCGGCTGCGGACTCCTCCTCACCCGCTCCCCGCCCGGCCCGCCCCGCTCTGCCGGCGCCACAGCCACCCCACCCTCCCCACCCTCCCGTGGGGCTGCATCCGTCGCGGCCGCTCACGGTCCCTGACAGGTGCTCCGATCCCCACCCTCGTGGGGCTGCATCCGCCTGGTCCGGTCACGGCCGTCGGCAGGTGCTCCGATCCCCACCACCGTGGGGCTGCAATCCCCGTTCGACCCGCCCGCCTCGACCGGCTGCCACCAACCGCACCACCGGCCCCCGCCCGCGGACCGGTACAGCCCGCCGACCCCACTCCCTTCCCAGCAAGGAGACCGCATCGCATGAGCACCCGCCCACCGTCCGCCGAGGGCCGCGCCACCGATCCCGAAGCCGTCGTCGAGCACATCGGCTGGAACATCCAGCACGGCCGGCACCTCACGGCCGCGCTCGACCTGCTGGAACACCGTGCCGGGCAAGCCGGCCGCCGCCCGGACCTGCTGACCCTCCAGGAACTGCGGCCCGGTCAGGGCGAACAGGTCGCCGAGCGCCTCGCCCTGACGTACGTCGCCTCGCCCCCGAACGAACGCCCCGGATCCGAGACCGCCCTGTTCTACAACCCAACCCTCTTCCAGGCCGATCCGGCCTGGACGCAGTACCCGAGCGGCATCCGGCACAACCCCGCCGTCGCACTGCTGCGGATGGTCCACCCCGACAGTGGTGAAACGAGCTTCCGGCCCCTGGTCGTCGCCAGCTGCCACGCGAGCTACAGCGACCCCGTGCACCGCGAACACCAGGCCCGCTTCTTCAGCGAGGCCGCCAAGGACCAGTGGCTGGCCCTGGTCCAGGGGGACTGGAACTCCTGGCCGGTCTGGGGCTGCCCTACCACCCTCGACGCGGTGGCCGACCGGGCCTACGCGCAGAACAGGTCCGTCCTGCAGCCCGACGGCACCATGCGCCCCGACGACCGGGCGGACCGCCTGCTCACCTACGGCGGGATGACGGACGTCGGCCGCCACGCGGCGGCCGCCCTCGGACAGGAGGGCGCAGACCGCGCCACCACCGGCCACGGCGCCGACAAGGCCCGCCAGCGGGTCCCCGCCCATCACCTCCCGCCCGGCGGGCAGGGCCCGATCGACCGCACCTACGCGGCGAACGACCTCCTTCCCGCTCTGCACGGCGCCACGGTCCTCACCGGCCAGGCGGTGGAGCGGATCTCCGACCACCTGCCACAGGTGACCCGCTGGCGACTCCCGGGGCTCTGGGAGGTGATGAGCCGGCGCATCGTCCCGACCCGCCACTGACGGCGGACACCTCGCACCACCCACCTGTCCACCCTGATCGAGCCGGAGCTTTCATGTCGCATCCCCAGCCCGTTCCGCCCCCGGCGCGGTCTCCCGCCGTGCACCACCGGGGGGACGCCGCACCCGGCGCCGTGCCTGGACCGTCCTGGTGACCGCCGCCGGCTCCGCGGCAGCCTCCCCGCCACCCGATTCCGCCACAGACCGGCGGCCCCTGCAAGGAGAGCGCGCAGCATGACCGGAGGAACGGGCCGCCCGGCCTCGTCAGCGGAGCACTTTCGGCTCCGGGCGCGGGAGGAGGAGCTGGCGCTCCTCGCCGACCCCGCCACGGACTTCGCCGCGGTCGGGGACCGCATGTTCGACCGGCTGCTGCGGAGGGCTTGCGCGGACGGAGGGGCACCGGAGCGGTTCGGGGACGCGCTGGCGCTGCGGGTGAGCGCCGGCCGGGTCGGCACGGCGCGCCTGCGGGGCCTGCTGCTGGGTGACATCGTGCCCGACGCGGCGTCGCTGGGTGCCGCGGCGTGGGCGGCGATGGCGGCGACTCCGCACAAGGCGGTCACGGTGCTGACCGCCCACGGCCAGGCCGCGAAGGAATCCGCCCAGCTGCTGGTCCGCCAGGTCGCGACGTCCGGGGCCGGCGTGGCCGTACAAGCGGGCCGGCGCTTCGAGGGCGGGTTCGCGCACGGCGCCGCCACCTTCGCCCACGACCTGGGGGCAGCGCAGGATCTGGCCTTCCTGAGCCTGCTCGGGCACATCAGCGGGGCCCACCCGGTGCCCCAGGACGTGCCGGACGGGACAGGGTGGTCACTGCTCGGCCCCGAGACGCCGCGGCCGCGGGCTGCGGGTACGGCCGCGGGTGCGGGCGCGTTCCACACCGAGCTGCTGCGGCTGTGCACGTTGGAGGCGGTGGCGCCGGCGGTCCTGTCCGAGATCTCCGCCCGGGCCCGCGCGGGCGCCCTGACGGCACGCGACCTCCACCAGGTCCTGTTCCGGGCCACCGGGCCGCAGTGGGAGCCGGTACGTCGGCACGCGCTGGAGGCCGCGGCGGCACCCGGCCGGGCCCAGGCGGTGCTGAAGCTTCACGCCAAGGCGGCCGGAGTGGGCGGGCCGCGCTACCAGGAGCGGCCGGCCAGCGACCCTACCGGGCGCACGAAGTGCTTCGCCGTCTGCGTCTCCTACGACGTCGGCGAGCACGTGCACGAGGTGACCGGCGGGGCCTACCGCTCGACGACGGTGGCCCGCTCGGTGGCGGCGCTGAGCCTGCTGGCGGACCTGGCGGGCCTGCCCGCGCCCGAATTCGACGGGTGGGCCGCCGCAGGCCCGCAGTCCGGAACTCCGGTCGAGGGCAAGGACAGCGTCGCCACCCTGCGCGACATGGAGCAGGCGATGCTCCTGACCCGCTTACGGATCGAGGGGTCCGACACGCTGACCGGCACCTCCCCGTTGTTCACCTGCCGCATCTCGTGCAACGCCGGAGGCGAGGACCTCGAGGCCAGCGGCAGCGGCACCAGCGCGGGCCGCGCTCGCGGCACCGCGGCGGACGCGATGCTGCGGCGCGTCCTGGACCTCCCCACCCTCCAGCCCCAGCAACCCCGGCGAACGCGGAGGATGGTGGCCCCGCCGGAGCGCACCGAGGGCCAGGACCCGCTGAAGGTGGTGAAAGTGCTGTCCGACCGTCGGACGATCACCGACATGAAGGAGGACCTCGGCGTCCCGACCGGACCGGCCCACAGCCCGCGGTTCGCCTGCACCCTCTCCTGCCGCGTCCAGGGCTCCTCCTACACGGCCACCGCCCGCGCCGTCGGCAAGACGGCTGCCCGGCGCGAGGCCGCACGGGCCCTGCTGAGGCGGCTCAGCACCGTCCCCGCGCCCGCCGCCGACGCTCCTCCCACGCCACCGACCCCCGCCGCCGCCCTCCTGCCTGTCCCGCGCCGTGCTCCCGCGGCGAGCCCCGCCGAGGCGGCGGCGGCCGAGCGGGCGGTGCGCGGCGCCCTGCTGGACGGTGCGGCGCTGGTGGCCGAGCCCGTGGACGGCGCGGTGGCGATGGCCGTGTACCGGGTGGACGGGGGGCCGCTCCCGGACGGCTGCCCGGCGCCGCTGCTGGAGGCCGACCTCGAACTGGTCCTGCCGCACATGGGCATCGGCGTGCGGGCGGTGGCCGTCCCCATCTGGCGGGTGCCGGTGCGGCTGCTGACCGGTGTCCTGGCCCAGTTGCCGGACCAGGGCCTGCATCCATCGGCCCGGCTGTGGGCGAAGGCGACCCGGCTGGCGCTGTCCGCGACGGCGGCCGGACTGCTCCACCCGGCCCTGGACGCCGCCGAGCGCGACGTGTGGCGCCTGGGCCCGCTCCCTGCGGCGCTGGCCGGCGAAGCAGCCGGGCTGGCCGATGCCATGCCGCCCCACGCCCACTGCGTTGCGGCGGCCCGCGCGCCGTACCGGCTGTGGGCGCCGCGCACCGTGCTGCGCCAGTACCTGGACGCCGTGGCCGCGGCCGTGGTCCGCGGGCCCGGCACCGCCGCCGTCCTGGGGGACCGCCCCTGGGCCGGACCGGCGCCGTGCCCGCCCCAGCCCCGCCTTCGCGTCTGGAGCGACCAGGTGGAGCGGCACACCGGCCACCGGCTGCCGGCACTGGTCGTGACCATCAAGCAGCCGTCCGAGGGCAGCCCCTCGGACACCGACCTGCTGTGGGCCCATCTGGGCGTGCGCACCACCGCGACGCCCGGCGGACGCACCCACCTCGTCCCCGCCGCCGAGTACCTGCCCGCCACAGGCTGCGCCCCGGCCCGGCTGGAGCGGGTCCGAAGCGCGTTGCGCGCGGCCGAGCCCGCGTGGCCGCCGCTGGGCCGGCTGCTGGAGCAGGAGAGGCCCGGCCGGTTCACCGTCCGCCCCGCCGAGGCGGCCCTGCTCCTGGGCGAGATGGGCAAGCGCCTCACCCGGGCCGGCGTCGAGGTCGCCTGGCCCCAACTCTGGGCCCAGGGGCTGCAGCTGCGCACCGTCGTCGGGGCGCGCCCCGTGCCCGAGGCGACCGACGCCCCGCACCGCTTCGGGCTCGCCAACGTCCTCGACTTCCGCTGGCAGCTCGCCCTCGACGGCACCAACCTCACCGAGGCGGAGATGGACGACCTCGCAGCGTCGGCGAGGCCGCTTCAGCGCGTGCGGCGGCGCTGGGTCCTGGTCGACGAGCCCACGGCCCACCGCGCCGGCCACCGCGGCATCGGCACCCTCAGCGCCCCGCAGGCCCTGGACGCCGCGCTGACCGGCACCGCCGTCGTCGACGGAGCGGGCCACCCCTGCGAGGCGGCCGGACCGCTCGCCGACCTGGTCGAGGCTCTGCGGCCCGGCAGCCGCGAGCCCGTGCCCGTGCCCGCCGCGCTGACCACCACCCTGCGCGACTACCAGGAACGCGGCATGAGCTGGCTGGCCCACACGCTCCACCTCGGCTTCGGCGCCGTCCTGGCCGACGACATGGGCCTGGGCAAGACCGTCCAGGCGATCGCTCTTCGCCTTCACCGCCGGGAGCAAGCACCCCGGTCCCACCCGGACCTGATCGTCTGCCCGGCGAGCATGCTCACCGTCTGGCAGCGCGAGATCGCCCGCTTCGCCCCCCACACCCCCACCCACGCCTACCACGGCCGCGAGCGGACCCTCGACGGCGTCACCACGGACACGGTCGTCATCACCACCTACGGCACCCTGCTGCGCGACATCGAGGCCCTGGCCGACTTCCCGGTCGACCTCCTCATCGCCGACGAGGGCCAGTACGCCAAGAACCACCTGAGCCGCACCGCCCGGGCCCTGCGCCGCATCCCCAGTGCCCGCAGGATCGTCATGACCGGTACCCCGATGGAGAACCGCCTGCAGGACCTGTGGGCCGTCGCCGACCTCGCCAACCCCGGTCTGTTCGGGACGGTGAGTGCCTTCGGCGAGCGCTTCGCGCGCCCGATCGAGGCGGACCCCGGCGGCGAGGCGACCCGCAGACTGGCCCGGCTCATGAGCCCCTTCCTGCTGCGGCGACGCAAGAGCGACGCCCACATCCTCGAGGAGCTTCCTCCGAAGATCATCTCCCACCGGTACGTCTCGCTGACGCCCGAACAGGTCTCCCTGTACGAACGGGCGGCCCGGGAGGCGATGGAGCGGATCCGCGGCACCGAGTCACTGCACCGCCGGGCCCTGATCCTGACGCTCCTCCAGGAGCTGCGGAAGATCTGCAACTCCCCCGCCCACTTCCTGGGCGAGAAACCCCAGGACCCGGCCACCTACGACGTGCCGACGCAGCGCCGCCGTTCGGGCAAGCTCGCCGCGCTCGACGAGCTCGTCGAGCAGATCACCGACGCCGGCGCGAGCGCGCTGGTGTTCACCAACTACGCCGAGATGGGGCGCCTGCTGGTCGCCCACCTCCGGGCGCAGGGCATCGCACCGCTGTTCCTGCACGGTGGCATCCCGCCGGGGCACCGGCGGGAGGAACTCATCGACGCGTTCCAGGGCGGACACAACCCGGTCATGATCAGCACGATGAAGGCCGGCGGCAGCGGGCTGACGCTCACCCGCGCCGGTGACGTCGTCCACTTCGACCGCCCCTGGAACCCGGCCGTCGAGGACCAGGCCACCGACCGTGCCCACCGTTTCGGCCAGAACCAAACCGTCAACGTCCTGCGGCTGGCCGCCGAGCTCACGGTGGAGGACCGCGTCGACGCCCTGCTCCACCACAAGCGGGACCTGGCCGACGCCGCCGTACCCCACGACGCGGAGACCACTCTCGGCGAGCTCTCGGACTCCGAGCTCGCCGACTTCATCACCCTCGGAGCACGTCCATGACCCAGCACGGCCCGTGGGCCCAGACCTGGCAGCAAGCCGTCCAGCCGACCGCCGCCCACCGCAACGCGTTCCTCCAGGGGAGCGTCGTCCACCTCGCCGACGAAGTCAGCGGCCTGGACCTGGCCCTCGGGACGGCCACCGCTCTCGTCACCGCCCACCAGGACGAGCCGGCCCGCGCGCGGCTGGACCTGGCGCCGTTCACAACCGACGAACAGGCCGTGCTCGGCGCAGCACTCGCGGCCGGCCCGCACCGGGAGCCGCTGCTCGCCGGGCACCTCCCCGCCGCGCTCACCGACTCCGACCACACCGGCGGCGTCGCCATCACCCCGCACCCCGGGCACTTCGCGTTCGCCTGCTCCTGCGGCCAGGCACCCTGCCGGCACACCGCCGCGCTGGCACACGCCGTCACCGACCGCCTCAACACCGACCCCATGCTCCTGCTGGTCCTGCGAGGTCTGCCCCAACAGCGCCTCGCCCAGCTCCTCCACGACCACGCCCCGGGCGTCCGCCCCAAGCGCCTGCGCCAGTTCACCGCCTTCGTCCCCGCCCACCAGGCGTTCCAGGCCCGCCCGGCCGCTCCGCCCAGCGGCCGGGCCGCGGCCGCCCCCGTCCCGGAGGCGGCCGCCGTGTTCGCCGACGCGCCGCTGACCGAACCGCCCCACCCCGCGCCCCCACTCGCCCAGCTGCGCCACCTCACCGCCCTCGCGGCCGTCCAAGCCCGGCATCTCCTGGAGGGCCGCACCACCCTGGACAACGACCCGGTCTGCGACGCCGTCCGCACCGCCGCCGACCTGCCCGGCGCCCCGAAAGTGCCCGACCTCGCCCACCGCCTCGGCCTGGAACCCGAGGAGCTGCGCCTGCTGCTGGCCGCCCACGAGGTGGCCGGAGCGGCCGGAGTGCGGGCCGCCCGGGCGCGCTTCCCCGCCGACCCGGCCCTGCGGGAGCGGGCGGAGCAGGCCATCGGCCCGCTCCGGCCCTCCAGCCGGACACCCCTCACGGTTGAAGGCAACCGGATCACCGACACGCCCGTCGGCGTCCAGATCCGCGTCGACGCCGACGGGAGCTGGTACCCGTTCACGGCGGCCGATGGCGACTGGAGGCTCGCCGGGCCGGCGGCCCGGGATGCCGCGGGCGCGTACCGCGACGCTCTCGCGTCCCGCCGAACCCGCACGAAGGCCCGCTCCCAGGACCGAGGCCAGCATGCCTGAGCTGGCGGTCACCCAGATCCCGGCGGCATCCGCATCGCCGGGCACAGACAGCGTCGGGCGTGGTGCCGAGCCTACGAATGACCGCGGCCAACCCACGAAGAAAGGTATGGGCGACATGACTCAGCCGGAAGGGTCACGGGCCCGGACTGTCGTGCCGCTCCTGTACCACCTGCTGGACGCTCCCGAGCTCAACTGCGCTTCACCGACAAAGTTCCGCGTCCTCTGGCCGATCATGGCCGAAGACGCAGCGAAGGCGCTGCAAGAGCCGCGCCTCGCTCGGGTCCGGCCTTCCCCGGCTACCTACAAGCGGTGGCTGGCCGGCACCCACATCCCCCGCGGAGACCTACGCACGATCCTCGAGGCCTACTTCGGCAAGAAGGTCGAGCTGCTCTTCCAGCTCGTCCCCGTACGAGACTTCGTTCACCCTCGCCCCCTGGACCGCAGGACGCGCACCGCGGCACGGACCCTGGACTACACCTGGCCCACGTCCCGGCACGTACCCGGCGACCCGGACGCCGGCATCTTCGGCAGCTGGGAGCTCGCCGGCGGACGGCACTTCGACGGCACCTCGATCGGTGTGCAGATGTACGAAGCGCAGCCCCGCGGCGACGTCATGGAGATCAGCTCCGCAGACCTCCCCCACCTGGAGACCTTCGTCCGCTCGTCGCGCAGGGGCGTGATCCTGGCCTCCCCCGGTGCCGCCGGCGGGTCCGGTCTGTACGTTGTGGATGCCGCGCTCGCCCGCCAGAACCTCGCGGTGGGTCAGGATCCACAGGTACCGATCGCCTACCGGCTCGACGATCTGGTCTACGCCATCATCTGGGCGCTGCACGTCATGGACGACGGCCTGCTGGCGGACGACAACCCGCTCTCCGCTCGCGCCGAGCAGCTTCGGCACTACGTGAGGATCAGCAACTCGGCGCCGCCGCGATCCGAGATGCCCGACCTGTCCCCGGTCGGTACCGCTTGGCTGGGCTCCAGCCTCTGCGCCCAGTACATCGTCCGCCATCTCGGTGACCTTCCCGAGGCGCCGGCGTTCTGGTCCCGCGAAGCCACCGGGGAGGAATGCGCACCGTGGCTGCTCTTCAGGCATCAGCACGACTACCTGCGGAGCATCGCCGCCCGCTTCGCGGGACCAGGGAGCGCGCTCGGTCGTGCGTTCTGCGTCCCGGAGCCCGTCGTTCGATCAAGCGCGACGTATGAGCGAATTCTCCTGTTCCTCACGATCGCCATGATGGAGATGTACGGGGTCAAGGTGTGGCTGACCGCGGAACAGAGGTACCAGGAAGTCGAGGGGTTCGTCCTCGCACGCAACCAGGCCATCCTGGCGAACTGGGTTCGCGGGGAATCCGTCTGGCGGGTCGCGACTACTAGTGTGCGGCGGGAGGTGGCTCCCTACCAGGAGGTGATCGGCCACGTACGGGCCCACAGCGCGGTCGACGGGCCGACGCCGGCGGCACGGCTGGCGGCGCTGGCCGACTACCTCGGCCTGGACTGGTCCTGGCTGACCGGCCGGTGCCGGGGCCTCGCTGAGGAGGGGATCACCAGCATGCTGCGTCCTCGCAGCCGCCTCCTCACGCTCCAGGCGCTGGACCAGACCCTGCGCTTCATCGGCAGGTTGGGCGGTCCCTTGTGCGGACCGCACGCCGTCCCCACCCTGTCCGTCGCCCCGAGCCCTGAGGCCGGGCCCCTGTAACGCTGCCCGACCCGGATCTACGTGAAGCCGGGCATGCCACCGTGCGCCGACGAAGTTCAGCACCCACCAGAAGCGAGGCCATGAAGACCTGCGACAACACCTCGGTCGGCGTCTTCATCACCGACCACCGGGGCCGCTACCTGATGTTCGATCGCGCCACCTTCCCGGTCGGCGCTGCACCGGCCGCCGGCCACATCGACGACCACGGCAGTGCCCGGGACGCAGCCCGCGCCGAGGTCGAGGAAGAACTCGGCCTTACCGTCACCGGCTGTTGGCGGGACAACCCATGCCGCCGCCGTCCCGGTGCACGCGGCACCGGCCACGACTGGACCGTCTACCGGGCCACCGTCGTCGGCGACCTCGTCCCGAGCGCCCGCGAGACGAAGAACGTCCGCTGGATCCCTCCCGTCGCCCTGCAGGAGCTGGTAGACCGCACCGTCGCCTACGCGCACGGACGGGTGACCGACGCCGAGTTCGAGGCCGAGCCCGGGATCGAACCGGTATGGGTGCAGTGGCTCGCCGACGTCGCCGCGGTCCACGTCGGCCCCGGCGAGCTGCGTCAGGTGGAGCAGCTCACCAGATGATCGCCGCCCCGCCCTCCTGAACCACCGCCGCCACCATCCGAGTACGGCGGCCGCGTCCGCAGTCGGCCCTGGGCTCTGCTGCTTCCGCAGGTCTGGTCGGTGGACCTCGCCTCAGTGAGGGGTATGGACTCAGCGAAGAGCATCGCGTAGGGCCGCCTCCAGGGCGGGCAGCTGCTTCAGAATCGTCAGCGCTGCCGCGTGCCGTGCCCGTGCGTAGGACTCGAGTGCGGCGTCGACGAGGTGGGGCCGTTCGACGGGTGCCGACAGCGGAAAAGCCGAGCAGAGCATGGCTGCGCAGCCGACACGGAGTGAGGACAGGAGGTCGTCGACGGGTGCCGTGGGGTTGGTGTCTCGATAGGCGAGGGCGAGGTCGGTGTAGCCCTTGAGCCACCGCTCGACGCCGTTGGCCTGGAAGCTCTTCGGGTCGCAGCCAAGGCGCATGAGTTCCCATGCGAGGTAGCCGGGTGCGGGCGGTCCGAAGTCCACGATCGCGGCGACGCCGTTGTTGCTCAGCAGGACGTTGGGGCCGGCCAGGTCGCCGTGCATGACCTGGACCGTCAGCGGCGGAAGTGAGGCGAGGATGCGCTCGATCTCTCCCAGGGCGGCGTGTCGCTCGTGCGCCGCCAGCAGTGCCCATTCCTCGAACTCGCTCAGCTTGGGCCTGTGCTGGTAGGCGAGGATCAGCCTGGTGAAGCGGTCACGGGCGGTGGCGACGTCGCAGATTGCCGCACCGGGTTCCAGGGTGGGTGCGGCGGCGGGGTGGGTGGCGAGTCGGCGGTGGAGACGGCCCATTGCTGCGCCGACGGCCGCCCACCGTGTCCCGGTCAGGGTGCCCTCGGCAGTCTCGGTGTGCGGCACGTACGACCATAGGGACATCGGCAGGCAGCCGTGGGTCGCGATGAGGTCGTGTTCGCGCGTGCGGGCCGCCCGCGCGGTGGCGACGCCCCCGTCGGCGGCGTACTCGGACAGCTCGACCGACGCCAGCTCCAGGTCCAAGTTGCTGCGCGTGCGGTAGACCTTGCCGAAGTGCTGATGGCCCGCCTGGTCGACGATGGCGTAGTTGTCCGTCGCGGTGCCTTCCGGGATTCGCGTGATTTCTGCCGGGTGCAGTCCGTACTCGAGCACCAGCGTGTCGGTGAGCGCGGCGATCTGCTCGGGCGCCCCGGGAGTGGAGGGCGCGGCGACGGTGCCGTTCGGGCTGCCGGCGCCGGGCTGGGGCTGATGGGATGCGGTGGGCATGGTTTCCTCGTCGGAGTGCACAGCGGTCGTGGTCAGTGAGCGGTCGGTAGGTGTTCGGGGCGGTCAGGGCGCGGGCACGGAGTGCCGGTGGGGCTGCCGGCATGCCGTCGAGGTGCTCTCCGGTGGGCAACCCCCGTCAATACGGTCGTCCGGTTGCTCACCCCTCGTTCGAGTGGCGGCAGTGCCCGAGCCTGGTCTGGCCCCCTGCCACCGGCTGCTGGCAGGGGGTCGGCCGACGAGGCCGAAGCCGTGGCGAGGGTGACCGGGGCGGCCCCGCGTTGGCGGGCGAAGCGGCACCAGGCAGTGGCGCTGGTCGCGTAGAGTGCGGGTTGGTGCGCATGTGGTTCGCCGTAAGGTGTTCTTGGGCGCCTTCGTACTCGTCTCCGCAGGCATCCCTCGGGCAGTACCACCAGGAGGAACAGTGTCGTCCCCGGAAGTGATCACCCCCGAGGAGAGGCTCGCCGAGGCGAAGTCGCAGCTGAACTTCCCTCGCATCGTCGCGATTTGCGGCTCCACCCGTTTCATGGCCGAGATGGTCGAGGCCGATGTGCGGGAGACCGAGGCGGGGAGGATTGTCGTCAAGCCGGGCTGCGACCTGAAGTCGCCGCACGTGCTCTGGTCCGATCCTGTCGAGGCCGAGGCGCTGAAGGTTCGGCTCGACGAGCTGCACCGGTCGAAGATCCTGCTTGCTGACGAGGTGCTCGTGGTCGGTGACTACATCGGTGACAGCACCAGGTCCGAAATCGCCTACGCCCGGGCGCTGGGTCGGCCCGTGCGGTTCACGCACCCCGAAGTCGACCCCGGCGCCTGAGGGCTGGATCCCGCACCCTTCAGCGGCGCCCCGTTGGGCGTGATCGTCTGGCGCGGGCGGGTTCACGGAGCGGTAGGACGCATCGCGGCCGTGATGGCGGCGGCGAGCTGATGCTGGTGGTCCATCAGGTAGAAGTGGTCGCCGTTGTACCTCTCGAGTCCGCGGAAGTCCGTCGTGAGTTCGCGCCAGGCGACGAGCCGGTCCTCGCCGATCAAGCTGTCCTGTGTCCCCGTGAAGGCGCTGAGCGGGACGGGCAGCGGCACGGGGGTGCGGGGCGGAGTCCAGGTGTCCACGAGTTTGAAGTCGCTGCGGAACACCGGCGCGAACTTGCGCCAGACGTCGTCGTTGTCGAGGAGCTGCGGTGGACTGCCGCCGCCGCTCCGGAGCCAGGCCCGCAGGTCAACGTCGGCCATCAGGTGAGGGCTGCCGTTGGTGCCGGCGTCGCCGAGTGGGGCGCCGAAGGCGGACACCCCCAGCCAGGTGGGGAGCGGTTCCTCCTCGTGGAGGAGCCGGCGGGTGAGCTGGTAGGCGATTAGGGCGCCCATGCTGTGGCCGAAAAACCCGAAGGGCCGGTCGAGCACAGGGGCGATGGCGGTGCGGAAGTAGCCGACCAACTGGTCGCAGTCGTCGACCAGCGGCAGGCCTTGGAGGTTGCCTCGGCCGGGGGCCTCCAGGAGGCACAGTTCCCAGTCGTCGGGGAAGTGCTCGGACCATCCCCGGTAGAGCAGGTGTGAGCCGCCGGCGTGGTGGAGCAGGAACAGGCGCACCGCCGGGTCGTTCACCGGCCTGGGGCGGATGAGCGGGGAGGCATGCGTCTCGCGGGTGAGCTGCGAGGTGAGGAAGGCGTGCAACTCGGCGAGGGTGGTGGCGCCGCTGGCGGCCACCGCGTTCTCCGGGACACCGAACGCGCTCTCCAAGCGGGTGGAGATCTCCAGCATCAGCAGCGAGTCGATGTCGAGCTCGTGGGCGAAGTGCACGTCGTCGGTGACCTCCTCGGGCTCGGTCTCCAGTACGACGGCTATCAGGGCGCGGAGATCCTCGATGGGCACGCTCGTCGTGGTCACGGGTGTTGTCCTCGTTCCTGCGTGGATGGGCGAGAGGCCGGCGGCGGGGTCAACAGCAGGGCAGCCGTCGCGTCGTGGCGCGGGCCTCCGGCCGTGGCCAGAACGTTGCCGGTGGCGCCGCCCTCCAAGAAGGCGGCCGCGGCAGCGCACTGCAGGACACCGAGCGCCCCGGACAGCGGGCCCAGCTGGGATTCCAGGTCGATCCGGCGCGGGGCAGCGAGCAGACGGCCCGCCTCGGCGGCTTCCGCCCCGTCCGCGAGCCACAGCCCGACGGGTTCCTCCTGGGTCACCTCGGCCCACGCCAGTGCCGCGGCGAGGTTCCGGGCCCGTGCGTAGCCGGTGACCGCAGCGCGGGGCCGTGCGCCACGGGAAGCTGCGGTGTCCGCCGGTTCCAGGACGACCGCGACCGCCGCGTCGGTGGACTGCTGGCCGAGGACCTTCGTCGCCACGTCGGTTGCGGGTTCGACGCCGACGACGACGGCTGCTTCGGCGCGCCCGGCCATGATGAGGTTCCGGGCCCAGGTCACGGCGTCCAGACCGCTCGTTGCGCCATTGCAGACGGTGAGGTTGGGGCCGCGCAGCCGGTAGCGGATGGCCACCCAGCCGGCGATGACGTTGCTCGAGGTCTGGGGCAGGCCCAGGGGGCTGAGATCCATGACGCCTGCCGTGGCGATGGTGTCGGTGGCCTCGCAGACGCTGTCCGCGTTGCCGAGGTTGGTGCTGACCACGACGGCGGTCGCGTCGGCCGTGCCCGTGAACGTGTTGTCGGCGTCGGTCAGACCGGCGTCACGGAGGGCGGACTCGGCCGCGCGCAGGGCGAGCCTGGACGCGCGGTCCTTGTGGCGCAGCTCGCGTCCGATCAGTCCGGTGGCCGGGTCGAAGCCGCCCTCGCCCGGCAGCGGTCCCAGCAGGTCGCCGTACGTCGCGGCTCCGGGCAGTGCCAGGCCGATGCCCGTGACGACGACCTCCCGGGCGGTCGGCCCCCTCCTGGTGTGCGTGGTGCTCGTCGCGTTCATCGGGCTGCCTCCACGATCGCGACGGCGTTGATCCCTCCGAAGCCGAACGCGTCGATCTGAGCGATGGCCAGGTCGCCGGCGGCCGGGCTGCCCTGCACCAGGCGCAGCCCTGCGGTCTCCGGGATCGGATCGGCCAGGCCCAGGACGGGGGGTACCGTGCCGTTCTTCATGGCGAGCACCGCCATGACGAGGCTGAGCAGTCCCGAGCCGCCCAGGGTGTGTCCGGTCGTCGCCTTGATGGCGGTCATCCGCGGCCCGGCCCCGGGGCCCTGGAAGACCTGGCGGAGAACGCTCGCCTCCGTGGTGTCGTTGCGGGGGGTGCCGCTGCCGTGCAGCATCACCAGGTCGATGTCGCTGGCCCGCACCCCTGCTCTGCTGTGGGCGTCGAGCACCGCGCGGGTGATGCCGTCGGGGTCGGGCGCGGTGGCGTGGTGGGCGTCGCAGTTCATGGACACACCGCGAACCCGGGCGTGCACGGGCCCGCTCCCGGGGCCGGCGCGCTGGACGACGACGGCCGCCGCGCCTTCCCCCATCAGCATGCCCTTGTGCGTGGCGTCGAAGGGGCGCAGCGCGTCGGGGAGGTCGTTCTGGACCCGGTCGAGCGTGCCGAAGCCGCTCTCGGTGGTGGCATCGGTGCCCGCGACGACGACTGTGTCGGCGAGGCCGGACTCGATCATGTCGGTGGCCATGCCGAGCGCGTACAGGGACGCGGAGCAGGCGTTGGCGAAGGTGTACGTGGTGCACGCCCCGAAGGCCGCCTTCAGCGCGGTGCCGAAGTGCAGGTCGGCGAGGGCGACGTCCGCGCCGTCGCGCCACCACAGTTCGAGGCTGCGCTGCTCACGCATGGTCGTGCCGACCAGTACTGGCACCTGGGCCAGGTCCTTGCCCAGGCCGGCGTCAGCGGCTGCCTGGCGCACGACGGTGGTCAGCCAGCGGGTGGCGCGCCGCGGCAGGTCGCCGCCGTCCTCGGGCCGGTCGTCGATCTCGTAGGCGTACGCCGCCCGGTACTTGTCCGCGTCGAACGCCATCAGGGGTCTGCGGCTCTCCCGGCCCGCGCACAGCGCGGCGAAGATCTCCCCAGGGGTGGCGCCGACGTTGGCAACGGCCGCCATGCCCGTGATGTCCCAGGTCACGGTCGGGCTGCCGCCTTCCTCAGCTCGAAGGCGGCCAGCTTGCCGGTGGACGTGGTCGGGAGCTCGGCGAGGAACTCCAGGCGGGCGGGCCGCTTGTGGGCGGCGAGGTGGCCCCGGATCGCGGCGCTCACCGCGCGCCGCACCGCGGCCTCGCCGGAGCCCGGCCGGGCCACCAGGTACGCCACGGCCTGTTCCAGGCCGTCGGCGTCGCGGGCGCCGACGACCACGCAGTCCTGAACCTCGTGCGCGCCGCGGATGACGTTCTCGATCTCGCTCGGCGCGACCTTGTGGCCGCCCAGGTTGAGCAGGTCGTCGGCGCGGCACAGGTGGGTGAACGTGCCGTCCGGCGCGCGGCGCACCACGTCGCCGGTGTAGGCGCCGCCGTCGGCGAAGGTGAGCGCGGCGGCCTCCGGGCGGCCGATGTAGCCGAGGGCGACGGTCGGGCCGGCGATGTGCAGCCGGCCCTCCTGGCCGTCGGCGACGGGCGTGCCGTCCGCGTCCCGGACGGTCGCGGTGATTCCGGGCACCGGGATGCCGAAGGTACCCGGATGCCCGGTCTCCGGGGGCGTGCCGACGACGATGTGGAGCACCTCGGTGGCGCCGAGACCGTTGAGCAGCCCGGCCTGGAACGCGGTGCGGATCCGCTCGCCGAGCAGGGCGGGCAGGTTCTCACCCGCCGTCACGCACAGCCGCACGGTGCCGGAGACGGGCTCCGCCCCGGGGGTGTTCAGCAGCGCGGCGTACAGCCGGGGGACGGCGAACAGCACGGTGGGCCGGTGGTGCTGCATCGCGGCGGCGAGGGAGTGGACGTCGACCGGGCCGCGGATGAGCGCGACGCGGGCGCCGGCCGCCAGCGGGCACAGGACGGAAGCGCCGAAGCCGTAGCCGAAGGACATCCGGGCGCTGGACAGCACGGTGTCCTCGGCAGTCAGCGCGAGCACCGTGCCGATGCCGTCGGCCATGGCGGCGATCGCACCCGCCGAGTGCCGCACCCCCTTGGGCATGCCGGTGCTTCCGGAGGTGTACTGCACCAGTGCCTCACTCCCCGCACTCCCTGCGGCCGGGGGCCCGGCGTCATACGGGCGCCGTGCGGGGCCCGGCTCGGCCGTCGCCAGAGCGGCGCGCACGTCGGCGCCGGTGAACCGGGTTGTCGTGGCGAACAGCTCCTCCAGGGCGCGTTGCCGTGTGGGGGCTGCGTCCAGGTGCACCATCGCGGCGGCGCAGTCCGCGGCGATGTAGCGGACTTCGTCGTCCGTGAGCACCGGGCTGATCAGCACCGGGACGCAGCCGTGCCACCACAGGCCGAGGACAGCGACCACGGTCGCCACGGAGTCGTCGGCGACCAGGAGGCCGCGGGCACCCTCCGGCACGTCGGCTGCCCTGAGGGCGCCCGCGTACCCCCGGGCTGCCTCCAGAAGGCTGGCGTAGGTGATCTCCCCGGCCTGGGGGTCGAGGTAGCTGGCCCGATTACCCCGGCCGGCGGAGACATGGCGCGCCACCAGGCGGTCGATCAGGTCGATCCCCCGGAGGTTCCTCGCCCGCTCACCGAGCACGGCCACCGCGGCGTCCAGGCTGGTGAAGGCTGCCGCTTCCTGCGCGGACAGGGCTCCGACCTCGCGCCCGACCGCAACCACGACCTCGGTCTTCTCCAAGGAGCTCATGCCGAGTTCCTCGTAGAACTGGGCACCAGGCTCGATGGCTTCCTTATCCACCTCAAGGACAGACGCCACGATCTCTCGCAGCCTGTCGCGCGCTATGTCGATGTGTTCCACCGGCGGAAGTCCTTTCCTTATCTTCGTAGCCGAGAAGCGGGGTCGGGCTGGGCAGAGGGGACGAGCAGGCGACCTGCTTCCGGGGACTACACCGTTCACTGCGACACGATCCGGGCGTGCAATCGGGAACGGGGTGGGTGCGGCGGTCCTCGGCGGGTCGGGCTCAGGCGCCCAGGCCCACCTCGCAGGGGAAGGACACCGACACGCCTTGCGGCTCCTCCGTGAAGATGACCCTCTTGCCGAGCGCGGACATGAAGCCGAGCTCGAAGACCGTCCCGCTTCCGACGCGACCGCCCGGGTTGCACACGACGACGGCGTCGGCCTGCCGAAACGCGTCCATGTGCACGTACTTGTGCCGCCAGGTGTCGCGCGGGTTCTTCAGCAGGTCCTGGTAGTCGAAGAGGATGAAGTCGGTGCCCGCGGTCTCCGGCTTGATCCGGGTGCTGCGGGGGCTGAGCACCTCGGTGCCGGTTTCGCGCAGCCGGGCGATGGTGTCCTCGATGTCCCCCAGCGACTGCTGGAAGCTGCCGCAGACGACGGCTGTCCTAAGCTCGCGCCGGACCAGGCCGTCCAGCATGTCGGTCGACCCGCAGGCGGCCAGGGCCGTGTCCAGGTAGAACCGCTCCAGTCCGGGCCCCACGATGTTGAAGTACAGGCCCGTGTCGACGTAGACGCAGTTGACCAGAGCGGCGGCTTCCGCCTGCGGGAGCTGCTGGAAGACCCCGGTGGCGTGCACACGCGTGGTCGTGTTGTCGATGGCCTCGGCGTACTCCTTGAGCCCGGCGCAGAACTCGCCGACGTGCTCCGCCAGGGCCTCGCCGGCGGGGCCGGCTCCGAACGGAAGCCGCTCCCTCGTGAGCAGCTGCAGCCCGCCACCCCGGGGGCGGTGGACGCTGACGTGTTGCCGACCGAAGTGGACCAGGATCCTGCCGTCTGACACCACTGTGCTGTTCTCCTTCTTCTTCTCGATCCGTCGCGCTGGGCGCCCTTGGCCGGGGAGCCGGCCGGGGAAGGCGGAGAGCGGCGCTGCTAGTCGTCTTCTCCGCACAGAGCGCTGAGGTACTTCTCGGCGAATTCTTCTTTCCTGTCGCCGTTGTATTGCGTGATGAAGCGCGGGTGCTCCAAGGGCACGATCTTCTTGAAGTACCCCTGGTCGTCGTTCAGCGCCGAGAGGAATTTGAAGTTCCCGCTGCTGCCGATGCAGTAGCACACCGAGGTGTCGGTCCCGAATGCCAGCTGACGCTCCAGGGCGTCCACGAGGAAGGCTCGCAGGCACTCCACCAGCTTCTTGTTCTCGTAGTAGTTGCAGTTGACCTCCCTTCCCTGGGGATTCGTTCTCACCAAGCCGAGCGGGCACACGAAGCTCATGACGAAGTCGGCGTAGAACTGTGTCCGGCCCCCGTAGCGCGCGATGACATCGTGCAGGAACCCGGCGGAGGGTCGGCTCACCGCATAGCCGTCGGCGATGTCGACTCCCGTGTCCCGTTCCAGGAAGCTCGCGTCCTCGAACGGGACCCCGGTCACGGCCGTGCCCCGCCGGGCGGGCGAGCTGCCCAGGACCAGCCGGCGGGGCCTGTCGTCGTAGTAGTACCTGCGGTAGAACGCAGTCGTCACCTCGCGGACGCGCTCCTTCTGGGGGCCGCTGAAAGGGTTGACGACCTTGAACCCGGGGGGCAGTTCGAGCGTCGTGCCCGCGAGTCCCTCGTTGAACTGCAGGATGCGATCGGCAACCGTCGTTCGCTCGTTCATTGCAGAAGCCCTTCCTTCACGCTGCCCGTCCAGGCCGTCCGGCCACCCCTGCCCTCCGCCGTCCTTCCCGCGGATCCGACGGGACGTCGCGACCGCGGCCGACGGGGCGGGTGAAGGCGTCAGACGGCGACCGCCGACAGGTAGATCTCGGTACTCGTGGGGAGCATTCGAACGTCTTTGAATCCAGCGCACTCGAGGTCCGCGCCGATCAGGTTCGCCGTTTCCATTCCACGGTAGAGATCGACGAATTCAGTTCCGGGAATGATCAGCCCCGGCACGACGCAGCCCCGTTGAGTATACAGAAACCCGTTGGCCACGGAGACGATAATCACGGCACCGGGCTTCATTACTCTGCGCGCTTCACGGGCCGCTGCGGACGTGTCGAAGAATGACGAGTTGTACGTCCTCAAGGACACATAGAGATCGAAAATTCCATCCGACAGGGCGGAAAGGTCCTCGGCGCCGGTGACGACGGTTCTCGAATGGGGAATGCGTCCGCTTATGTTTGCGAGGCCCCTTTCCGCGATGTCGGCGAAGGTGATTCGCGGGCAGTCGGAGAACAGGGCCGTGGCCTCCTGGCCGGCTCCGACGCCGACGTTGAGGATGCCGAGAGCGGACAGGGGCTGTGTGGACGTCCTCCTGTACACCACCATGAAGTCCTCGGCCCACCCCGCGTTGGCGGTGCGGGCGTCGAACGCGTAATCGTAGGCGCCGTACTTCGCGTCGAACGCGGCGGCCAGCGCGTCGCCCACTGCGCGATCCGCCTCCTTGTCCCCCGTTCCGTACCTTTGGGAGATGAGAGAGGCGAGAGCCGTCCTCCCCCGGTGCGCGTTGACGTCGTCCTTTGTTAGGGCGAACCCCATGGACAACAGCGTGGCGACGACGGTTTCACTGATGCGGTGGGTGGAGTAGTGGGGGTTGCACTCGATACTCTGCCCGCTCGCTGCGTAGAGGGCTCGGTTCTGCTCCAGGATCTGGCGCTGGAGTTCGTCGGGGAAGCGCAGCACGTGGCCTCGCTCGGTGACGGGATCGCCGCTGAGGTAACTCGTCAGCGAGGGGTCCGGCAGACCGATGTACACCCTGTCGATCCGCACGTCCGCCAGGAGCTCGGCCAGGTCGAACGATCCGGCCTGCGACAGGGTGTTGATCGTCAGATAGACGCTGTGCGCGCTGGACACTCCGAGTTCTTGAACCTTGCGCCGCAGAATGCGGGACCAGGACGCGCCGGGCACTTCGCCCTCGAAGACGGAGCAGACCAACCGGCCGTTCTCGGAGACGAGCGCGGCGCCGACCCGCCGGCCCGATGGCGGAGCCTCTTGTGCAAGGCCGATGGCGTAGGTCATCCAGTCGGTGCTGTCTGGGTTCATGGGGTCTGCGGCGAGCACGGCGCGTCATCGCTCCTCGGGGACGTGGGTAGGCTGACCTGCTCCGGGGAGGCACGGCACGGACGCCGTCTCGCGGAAGCGGGTGTCTGGCCGATCTCCTCCAGGTCGGCCCGCATCGCCGCGTACGCGGCGTCGACGAACTCGTAGTCCGGATCGCTCAGCTCGGTCTTGAGGCCCTGGTAGTTCAGAGCCACCTGCTGCGCACTGGTGAAGCCCGTCAGGACGATCGAGTCCGGGCAGCGTCGGAGGCAGTACAGGAGGGCGAGTCGGGCGAGGTCGTTCGGCGTGGATCCGAACCGGTCCCGCAGCGGCTGCAGGCCTCGCTGGACGGCCTCCAGGACCGGCGCGGCAAGGCTGGAGCGGACGTCCCCGGGGCCGAAAGCCGCGCCCGGACGGTGCTTGCCGGTGAGCAGGCCCAGCCCCAGAGGCCGGGTGATCGTGGTGGCGACGCCGTGGCGACGGGCGAAGCTGAAGATGTCCTCGTCTTCTTCGCGGCCGCCGGCCCCGTGTTCAGGCGGTGGCTGGCTCAGGGGACTGAACGGGACGGTGACGACCTGGGGGCGCAACTGCTTGACGAGGAAAGCGAACCGGGCCGTGGCCACCTGGTAGCGAGTGCCCGCAGTCCCGGCCCCTGCCGCCAGCCGTTTCGGCGCCCTCATCCCGAGCGCCTTGACCCTGCCGAGGTCACGCAAGGCCCCCAGCGTCTCCCGCGCTTCCTCGAGGTACTGATCGCGAGGGCCGAAGTCGGTGTAGTGCAGTGTCAGAACATCCAGCGATTCCGCACCGAGGTTCTCAAGGCTCTGCTCCACCTGCCCGTGCAGGACCAGGGAGCGGTAGGCGTTGACGCTAGTGCCCCTGAAGGCCCCGACCGTGCTGGTGATGCGGACGCTTGCACGGGGCACCTGGGCGAGCATGCGACCCAGCAGCCGCTGGGAGTGCCCCAGACCGTAGACGTCCGAGGAGTCGAAGACGGTCGCTCCTTCAGGAGCGCGCAGGAGACCGTCGACCGCGCAATCGTCGTCCACGGCAGCCCATCCTGCGGCGCGGCCCACGTTGGTTGCCGGCCCACCGATGGGCCGGCAACCCACACCGAGGGGGTGCTCGTCCCACCCGCCGATCAGGCGCCGCCGGGGCAAGTGTGAAGCGGTCACGACAGGGCTCGCTCTCAACGCGAAGGACGGGGGCGCAGGCTCGGATCACCGCGGTGCACAGCGGACGAAGCAAAGGGCCCGGGGAAATGAGGAGGGAGGCGGGGTGGAGCGCGGCGCTCGTCAGCCCCGCTCTCACCGTCACATCTCTCCCACTGGGCAGTCCAGGTGCGCACCGGCTCATATCGGGGGTCATCTCCGAGAGGAAGCGGCGCGCATCAGGGCAACTAGCCCGTATATGAACGGATTTGAGATCGGCCGCCGTGTAGTGGTAGGCCGAACTGAACGACCCCCGACATGAGCCCCTGGGCCTCTGGCCCGGCCGACGGCGGCAGGGCAGGGTGTCGATACGAGTACCGGGACGTCGCCTCTGTCCCCCATCCGCCCCGTCGCCAGCTGCTGCTGGCAACCGCCGCCGTTCCGCCAGCCGCCACGCCGCCGAGTCCTCCCGACGGGGGAATCCCCGCCAAGCCGGCCCGGACGGCGCTCCTCCGACACTAGGGTGGCCAGGTGAGTTCCCAAGTTCCCCTGAAAGACCTGGCGTTGAATCCCGAACGGGTCGCCCGGATCGGCAGGGAGGTCCAGGCCGTCGCCCCCCGCTTCGACGCCCAGGCCTTCGCCGCCGGCGTGATCCAGGACCTGCCGCACCTGGAACTCAAGGCGCGGATCGCCCGCACCGCCCGCGGCCTCCACGATCACCTCCCGATCACCGGCCCGGACGCCCTAGCGTGTCTGGTGCGCTCCCTGCCGGCCAGCCCCGAGGCGGCCGGGCTGACCAACGACTTCGGCCTGCACGTCTACTCACCGCACTCCGCCTACGTCGCCGCCTACCACCGCGACCCGGCGCACCTGGATCAGGCCCTGGCCGCCCTTCGAACCTTCACCCGGTACTTCTCCGCCGAGGACGCCGTCCGGTACTTCCTGCGGGACTTCCCCGACGAGACGATGGCCAAGGCCACCGAGTGGGCCGCCGATCCGGACTACCGCGTCAGGCGGCTCGCCAGCGAGTCGACCCGGCCCAATCTGCCCTGGTCGATCGCCGTCGGCCTGCCCACCGGCGCCACCGTCCCCCTCCTCGACGCCCTTCACCCCGACGAGCACCGCTTCGTGACGACGTCGGTCGCCAACCACCTGCGCGACATCGCCCGCACCGACCGCGACCTCGTCCTGACCACCCTGGCCCGCTGGCGAGCCGAAGGCCGGGCGGCCACGAAGAACCTCGACTTCATCGCGCGCAACGCCCTGAAGACCCAGCTCAAGGACGGATGGCCACCGGCCTACGCCTTCCTCGGCTACGACATCGACGCCCCCGTCACCGTGGGCCCGCTGCGCCTCGAGCACCGTGAGTTCCGTGTCGACGACGTCCTCGCCTTCACCGCCGAACTCACCGTCCCCGCCGACACCCCGGTCCACGTCATGTACGTCGTCACCCGAACCACTCCCGGCGGCGGGGAGCAGGAGAAGTTCCACCAGCTCGCCAAGCGCACCGCGAGGTGCGCCGGCCCGCTGAGCCTTTCGAAGGAGCACAAGCTCCGCTCGACCACGAACTTCGTGATCACGCCAGGGCAGTACCGACTCGCCCTGCAGGTCAACGGCCGACGATCTCCGGCCACCACATTCCACATCGTCTAGACAGGGGTGGCTGGAGTGACCGATGGGCCCAACGGCGTCCCGCTGACCGGCGGGCGGATGACTCAGAGCGTCGTCCGTGTCGGCAATTCCGTCCACAGGCCGGTATCGGACTCCTCGGAGTTCGTCGCCGCCCTCCTCGGGCTGTTCGAGAAGCAGGGATTCACCGGCGCCCCGCGGTACCTCGGCCGGACGGCCGGGAACGACGTGCTCAGCTATCTCCCCGGCCAGGTTCCGGAGCGCTTCCGGGTGTGGGAGGACGAGCAGATCGCCGCGGCTGGCGCCTTGCTGCGTTCCATGCACGACGCGACGCGAGGAAGCTCTCTCGCGGGCCGCTTTCAGGTGGTCTGCCACCACGACCCCGGCCCGAACAACGCCGTGTGGGTGGACGGCATGCCGACCGCCTTCATCGACTGGGACACCGCGGCCCCGGGATCGCCCCTGGAGGACCTCGGCTACATGGCCTGGACCTGGTGCATTGCCCCGGCCAAACAAACTGTCCCGGTCGGAAGGCAGGCGGACCAGCTACGGATCCTCGCCGACTCGTACCGCCTCCACGGACCGGAGCGCCATGCCCTGGTGGACGCCATCCTCGAACAGCAGGCGCGCAATGTCCGCTTCTGGTCCGAGATCATGGCCGGGCCGGAGTCCGCACCTGCTACGGCCGAGGTCATCACCGAGCGAATCGCCTGGAGCCGTCGCGAGTTCGCCTTCACGGTCGAGCACCGCGAGGTCTTCGACCACGCGCTCGCCCGAACGGCCGATCCTGTCGTCACCACTGACCTGGAGCGCCCGATGACCGCCGGTTCTCACCCGTTCGACCCGCTGGCCCAGGCCCGGGCGGACGGCGTCGAGCGGACCTCTGCCAGTGTCCTGCTCACCGACCCGGCCGGCCGGATCCTGCTGGTGCGGCGGGCACCGGGCGTCCTGCAGAGCGGACTGTGGGAGCTACCCGGAGGCGGCATCGAGGACGGCGAGGACGTCGTCCGGGCAGCGCTGCGCGAGCTCGGCGAGGAGAGCGGGCTCACCGGCGCCCGCGTCACCGCCTACCTCGGCCACGACGACTACACGAACACCCGGAGCCGGCGTACGCGCGAGTACACGATCGCCGCCTGCCTCGACCGTCCCGGGACCGTTCTCCTGTCCGCCGAGCACGACCGTCACCTCTGGGCCGCCCCCGCCGACCTGCCCGCACCGATCGCACCCCACGAACAGACCATGATCCGCCGACACACCACCCCTCCACCGACCCAGCCCGGCCATCTGCCGCTGCCCGGCTACCTGCCCACCATCCCCGCCGCCCCGATGTGGGGCTCCCTCTTCTTCACCACCACCGACGGGGACGCCGTCCTGCTGCGCGCCACCGACCCGGCGAAGGGACTCCAGTACCCCGGCGGCGACGTCGAGTTCACCGACCCCAGCCCGCTGCACACCGCGGTGCGCGAGTGCTGGGAGGAGACCGGCATCCTCCTACCGCCGGACCCGGCACGCCACCCGCTCCTCGCCACCGTGGTCGAGCAGCCCCGCGGAGGCTGGCCCCTGAAGATCGGCTTCACATTCTTCGGCGGCCGACTGACCGCAGAGCAGGTCGCCGCGATCCGCCTCGACACGGCCGAGCACACCGAGGTGGTCGTCCTGACCGCCGGCCAGCTGCCCGGCGCGGTCGGCCCACAGCGGGCGCAGCTGACCCTGACCGTCCTGGAGGCCGTGCGCACCGGCCTTCCCGCCTACATCGTCCGCTGAACGGACTGCCGCCCGCCGAATCCCGCCCCTCGAAGGCGCCGGGCGCCTCCGCCCCCGGTGGGGCGCCCGCTCCATGACCCCGACCGACGTTGCCCGAATACGTGTGACAAGGAGACTGCGATGGCCGACACCGAGCAGGACAGCACCGGCGGACCGCACGACCCGGGCCCAGCCAATCCTGGACTGGCCCGCTACCTCGCGGCACATGCCGCGCCGGTGGCGAGCGCGGACGCCGTGCTGCGCGACGGCGCGGGTCGGGTGCTGATCGTCGACCCGGTCTACAAGGACGGGTGGGATCTGCCGGGCGGACTGTTGGAGGACGAACTGCCGAACCAGGCCTTGTCCCGCGAGCTGGCCGAGGAACTCGGCATCGACGCCGAGGTGGGCAGGCTGCTGGTCCTCGACTCGGTCCCGGCCGGCCGGTGGGGCCGCTCGGTGCTGGCCTTCGTGTTCGCCGCGCACCTCGACACCGACCCGGTGGGGCTGGTGCTCCAGGAGAAGGAGATCCGCGAGGCCCGGTGGGTGAGCGACGACCAGGCCCTCGAGCTGCTGGCCCCCGACGTGGCAGCCCGGTTGCGCGCGGCGCTCGGCGCCGAGCGGGGGGCTCACACCGCGGTGCTGCGCGACGGTGAGCCGGTGCGGGTGGCGCCACGAGACCACTACCGGCTGCTGGCCGGCCCGCTGACCGCGGCGACCGTACTCGTCCGCGACGAGGACGGCCGGGTGCTGGTCCTGGAGCCCTCCTACAAGACGCACCTCGAGCTGCCCGGTTATTGCAAGTGTCCAAGGGTGTCTCAGGCTATCTGACGGGCATGCGATGACGAGCTGCTGGTCCGTTAGGTTCATGGCCATCTCACTGTCTCTTCGAGGATGCCGTGGACTACTTCTTCACTTCCCGCACCGGTGTCCGCCGGGACTACGAATCGGTGCCGGGACTCGACCTGGACGCCTGGGGCTACGTGACGCGGCCCGGGGCGCTGAAGGACGGAACTCCGTTCTTCTTGCGTCCGGACATGCGGCCCTTGGAGCCCCACTGCTCGTTCTTCCGGGAACTCGCCAAGACCCTTCAAGCGAAGTCCATGCAGGACTACACCTACGACCTCCTGGATCTCGACGACTTCCTCGGGCGGCTCGACCCGCCGAGCGATCTGCTGGCAGCTACCGAGGACGACCTGGTCGCGTATCGCGACGACTGCACCGAGCACCGTGATGTGCCAGTTGGCCCGGCGACCTGGAAGCGCCGCCGGGCCACGATCAACAACTTCTACGACTGGGCGACGGCCACCGGCCTGCTGGCACAGCGTCCGTACCTGAGGCGCAAGAACGGCCGTGACATCCTCAGTTGGGGCACGACCACTGCTCTCGACGTGCGCCACCTGACCTTCGAGCAGTGGTGGTTCCTCGACCGCATCGGACTACGCGGGCTGTTGCCCGATGGCAGCGCCGACCCTTCGTTCCGCTCGGACCACGCCCTACGCGACAGCTGCGGCGGCAACCTCTCGGTCACAACCGGCATGCGATTGCGGGAGTTCAGCACCCTGTTCGACATCGAGGTCGGCCCGGCGCGTCGTGACGGCTCGGCCAAGGAAGTCGAGCTGGAGGCCATCGCGAAGTTCGGGCTGCACCGGATCGTCGAAGTCCAGGACGCGATGCTGCGCGACCTGGACTGGTACCGGCGAACCGAGCGCGCCCGCGCCATCCGCAAATCCGCCAAGACCCTCTACCGGCATCGCGCCGACCTGTTCGTCGTCGACAACGTCGACCTGCGGAAGATGAAAGTCAGCGGCATCCTGGAGGGCCGTCGGCGAACCTACAGCGTCAAGACGATGAAGGCCCCGCTGAGGCGAATCACCGTCGTCGAAGGCGAACACGGCCTGGAGCCGATGGCCCTGTTCGTCGGACGCCACGGGCGGATGATCAGCAGCCAGCGATGGGAACAGGTCTTCGACGACGCCCATGCACGGACGCTGCGGATAGCCACCGAGTACGGCGTTCCGCTGGAGATGCCGAACCAGGTCCGGATCCATGACCTCCGCCACACGTACGCCATTTTCATGCTGGAGCAGCTCACCGAGCTGGTCGCTGCCAGGGATGCCGAGCAGTTCCGCCTCACTGGCCGCAGGCCCGCCTATGCCGCCGACCACATGTCCCGCAACCCCTTCCTGACCGTCATGCGGCTGCTGGGACACCGAAATCCTGGATCAACGATGCGATACCTGACCTATCGGAGGAAGTCGAACCTGCTGGTCGCGCAGGCCGTCAGAAACTGGACGGAGCAGGACCGCACCTACGCAGACCTCGCCGCGCGCGAGGCCGGAAGGTGGGGGGCCTGATGCCCCGCCGAGGCGAACGACGCGTGCGCGTCAGCGAGATCCCGGCCCGTCGGCCGGCGCCAACGGAGGAAGCCCGGATCGGCGTCCGAGAGCTGCCGTACATGGACCGGCACCGGCAAGTCACTCTTCGCATCGACCCGTCCAAGTACACCTGCCCGACCCTGGCGGCTCAGCTCGCCGACTCGTGGATGGACTACCACCACAAGGCCGCGCTGAAGAAGAGCACCCTCCATGCCCAGGCGATCCGCTCGTTCGTGAAGTTCACCGGGACACACCTGCTCGCAGCAGGTCTGGATCCCGCCGACGCCCGTCTGGACGGCTCGGCGATCGACCTGACGGAGGTCTTCTACGCCTGGGAGAACTACCTCCTGGCCGAGTATCCGGAGCAGTCCAGGACGCCGTGGGGTCTGGCCAACTCGCTGCTGCTCGTTCTGTACCACCGGGCGGAGCGCGACCAGGGGGTTCCGGACAAGCTCCGCAAGCGCGCCGCCGCTCCGACCACGATCCGCAAGGCGACCGGGCAACCGCTGGACGAGTTCTCCAACGCCGAGCGGATCGCCCTCAAGGCCGCTGCTCAGGGGGATATCCGCGCGCTGGAGGCACGACTGGCCCGGGGCCGGGATCTCCTCGCCGAGGGCCGCGACCCGCGCGAGCACGGCTGGAGATCGCTGCCCAACCTGGTGTGGGCGGCCCGGCATCAGGTCCTGACCACACCACAGCTGACGCGGAAGCTTCGGGGCGGAGCCGGGACCTGGCCGGCGCCACTACAGGAGACGCGCGAGGCCGACGGGTCGGTGGGAGTGTTCGGACTCATGCGCGGGGTCTCGTCGCTGCTGTTCCCGCGGGAGCTGGACCTCCAGGGCTTCCGAGTTCTGCTGTTGCTGGCCATGCTCGACTGCACCTCCGAGGAACTGCATGCCCTGCATGTCCCGGATCTCGACTTCAGCAGCGAGGGCGTGCGGGTCGTCCAGACCAAGAACCGGGCCGAGCGCATTCGCGCCGACTTCCACGTCTCTGAACCCGCCTCTGAGGACCCGCAGGACTTGGTGTTCGAAGGCCGTGGCGAGTGGGACGTCCCCGGGCTGCTGCGCCGCCTGGTCCGCGCGACCGCGATGACCCGTGAGGTCTTCGCGGGTGAACCGTGGCTGTTCACGGCCGTCGAGCCCGGGGAGAACAAGACCACGATGACGGCCGGCTTCGCCGACTTCACCTCGCTCGGCCGCAGGTTCACCAACTGGATCGCCGCGCACAGCGATTCTGAGGGACGCCCGCTGGAGATCTCCAAGCCGCACGAGATCCGACGGCTGCGGAAGACCGCAAAGACCACCCGCGTCGTGGCGCTGGGCGGGCACGCTGACCGACCTGGCCGGCGACGACCACAGCATCCAGGTCTTCCAGACGCACTACGCCCACGGCACGACCGCTCATGTCCTGGGAGCAAACGCGATCAACCGCGCCCAGCAGCGCGTGTTCGACAAGCTCTCCGGCCGACCGGTCCTGGTGCCGCCGGATGCGGAGCCCCGACTGGCCGAACCTGAAGTGGCCGATGCCCTGGGAATCACGCCTGAGCAGGGGGCCGCGCTGCGCGACGGCGAACTCGACATGGGCGTGAGCAACTGCAAGAACCCGTACGACTCCCCGCACAGCACACCGGGGAAGCTGTGCCACGTCGCGCCGGCGATGTGCATGCTCTGCGGCAACGCGGTGATCTTCGTGTCTCAGCTGCCGCAGCAGCTCCTGCTGGCCGACCACGCCAAGCGGATGCGGCTGGCGATGCCGCCCATGGCCTGGGACGCCGTCTGGGGACGGCAGATGCGTGCGATGAACCAGGTGTTCGAGGAATGCGCCGATCTGATCCCCGCAGCGCGCCAGCAGATCACGGACCTGGGCATCCGCCTGAACCTGCCTCTGGGCATGCGAACGGAGTACGACCGATGACGACCCCCGAGCCCGTCAACGGGCTGGTCTCGGCGGCCTTCGCCGACGACGAACTGGTCTTCTCCGATGTGCCGGGCCAAATCCCCGGTGTCGAGGGGCCGCGCTTCGGGCGGATCGAGAGCTGGCCCGCGGATTGCGTCCGCCGGCCGGCGAACCGCGCCCGCGGAGAGTGGAAGTTGGTCCTGCCCCCTGACGTGCTGTGGAATCTGCGGATCCGTGAAGTGCTGTTCTGCCTGCTCCACCCAACCCATCGGCGCCTGCGTGACGCGGGGATCTTCCTCGGGCAGCGCAAGTGGTCTGTCGCCACCGCCGTCACCCGATCCCAGGCCCTGCGTCTGCTCGCGAAGTGGGCCGTGGACCAGAACATGCCCGAGGACCTAGGCGATTGGACCGACGGGGACTGGCAGGCTTTCATCGACCACCGCTCAACGTCGGTCGGTTCGTCGAACCTGCAGACCTCGGTGCTGGCGGTGCGTCACGTGATCCGTTTCAGCCCGGTACTGACCGGCACCAGTGCGGTACAGGATCCGTGGCCCGGGCAGTCGGCCATGCAGGTGGCGAACGTCGAACGCTCCGATGATCTGGCGACCGAGTCGATCGACCCCGAAGTCTGGTGGCCGCTCCTTCGCGCCGCGTGGGCCTACATCAACCGGTTCGCGCCGGCCATCTTGGACCAGCGCGACCGTGAAGCCGAACTCCGCGACACGACACCCGTGCGGGCCATACTGCGGCCCGGCCAGATCACTGCCCTCTTGGACGACTGGCTCGCCGACCCGGCCAACTCCATCCCGGTCAGTGACCGTGACGCTCGGCTCAACACGAAGGGCATGCCCCTGTGGACCGCGGTCAGCCGCGCAGTCACCAGCGGGCGGAGCGAGAACATCTTCGACCTGACCCGCCACAGCAGGGCCGGGGCCCGGGGAACCTTGCGCCGGGAGAAGGTCATCCAGGCGGCCCAGGAACCGGGCCGCACCTACCCCGTGCATCCGCGTTACGGCGTCAAGGACGACCACACCGTCACCACTGCCCCGTACCGCAGCGCGGAATCCGTGGACGCCGTGGTGCTGGCCTGGCTCGAGGATCCCGCCCACCTCATTCCCGTGCACGCCCCGAAGCCGAAGACCTCCCGCGGCACCCCCGGAGAACCGGTCTGGCGGGCATTGGAGCGGTCCATCTACGGGAACGCCGGCGGGATGCGCAATCTGATCGGCCAGACTGCCGGCGGTCAGCGTCGCCGGGGCTGGATCCTCCAGGCGGCGACTGACCCCGCACGTCGGTACGTCCAAGCCGCCGAAGCCGCTTCGCAGCTGCGGATGATCAGGGCGGCCTGCTACATATTCGTCGCGGCCTTGAGCCTGATGAGAGATTCCGAGATCCAGGAAATCCGCCGCGGTGCGCTCACGCAGCACTACGGGGCACCGGCCCTGGCCTCGCGGAAAGTGAAGAAGGACTCGTCCCGTCCCCGCGCCCACTGGTGGATCATCGAATGCGTCGCCCAGGCCATCGCGGTGGCAGAACGGCTCTCCTGGCACGAGGAGTACCTGTTCGCCCCGCTCATCGGCGTCGGCGACCCGGGCGCACGTTCGGCCGATTCCGTCGGCATCAAGGCGGCAAGCGACATCGACGTCTTCATCGCAACGGTGAACGCCACCAGGGACCTGACCGGCCTCGAGGAGATCCCGGCGGCCACGGTGAGGCCGCACATGTTCCGCAAGACCATGTCGATCATCGCGGCTCAGGAGCCCGACGGCGAGATCGGGCTCGGCATCCAGCTCAAGCACGCGGCCCGGCGGGCCATGGCGAACACCACCACACTCGCGTACGGCAAGGTGGACGCGAAGTGGGCCAAGGAGTTCGACACCCAGCTGCAGACGGCAGCCGCCCACAAGCTCACCCACCTCCTCAAGGCCCGCCGGGGCGGTCAGATCGTCGCGGTCGGCCCCGGCGCGGCCCGGTTCCATGCCGGGCTGGACAGGGTGAACGCCGTTATCGAGCAGAGCGCGGAGCTCCGGGCCCAGGTCGCCGACGAACGTCTGGAGATCACCCTGCTGCGCGACGAGTTCGCCGACCTGCACCTGGGCACGGTCAACCACTGCATGTGGAACGCGCCGACCGCCGAGTGCCAGAACCAGCTGCCGGAGGAACAGCGCGGCCAGGCACCGCTCCTGGGGGCTTGCCAGCCGTCGCGCTGCCGCAACTCCGTACTCACGTTGTCCAACGAACGGATCTGGCGGATGGAGGAGATCGACCTCGTGAAGTTCCTGAAGATGAAGCTCTCCAAGCCGCTGCGCGAGCAGGCCCTTGCCCGACTCGCCGAGGTCCGCTCGACGAACACGCACTTCGACAAGCTCAAGGGAAGCACCTGATGCCGGTCTCCGCCCCGACCGAGACAAAGCTCCGCGACGCCATGGCCCGGTTGCTCGCCGGGGAACCCCTGCACACCGACGGGGCGCTGACCAAGGAGAACCTCGCCCGCGAAGCCCAGGTCAGTCACGCCACGGTCCACCGCGCCGAGAACGTCCTGGCCGAGTGGGACGCCCACGTCGCCCGACCGGTACTGCGGACACCAGGAGAAGTCCAGCGCGACGAAACGATCGCCTTCCTCAAGCGGCGGCTCCGCACGGCCAACGAACAAGCCACAGAGCTGCAGCGCAAGCTCGACGCTCTGGCCACGGTCACCGCGAACCTCTACCACGAGAACCGCGAGCTGAAGGTGAAGCTCAACAGGAAGGCCCAGGGTCAGGTGGCTGTCCTGCCAGCCCGCGGCCCGTGGAAGGAGTGAGCTGTCTCTTCGGGAGAGGAGCGCCGACCACAGAACGCACTGGCGCCCGGGCTGGACCCGGACGACCTTCGCAAGGGCCTGCGCTCCTCGCGCCTCCGGTGGGAGGATGCCGCCTATGACTGACCCTGACCCGACCATGCTGGCGAGCTTTCTGATCGACGCCGGGGAGAACGGCCGGACTGCCCAGGAACTCGTGCTGACCGCTCTCAGCAAGGACGCGGATGCCCTCCTGGATGAGATCGAGGCGCTGCCACCCGACTACCAGGCCGGCGTCATCTCGGCCCTTGCCTCCCTGGCCGGCACATACCTGGCACTGGCCTGCGGCAAGGACGAGGAGAGGGCCGGTGCCTATCTGCGGCAACAGCTCTTCCCGGGCCGCTGACGCGGCCAGGGATCGCAGTCACGACGGTTGATGGTGCCCAGCCGGGACTCGCCCTGCCCGGGCGACAGGCCGGAGGCGGTCATGCCGCGAGCAGGTCAACCGCCGCTGCCAGATGACGCCGGACGACCTTGACGGAGCCCGGGTCCTTGGCAGGGTCGTTGATCCAAGTGCGAGCTTGTTCGAGGAACCACTCGACCGCCCAGACCCGGTGCCAGCCCAGCGCCCACCGCTCCGGGGAGAGACCACCGCGGCGCGCGAGCGCGTCCGGGTGGCCGCCCGCGGCGATGTAGGCGCCGATGAGTGCGCGCAGGCGGGCCGGATCAGGCGGTTGGGCCTTGGCGAGTCCCTGCCAGGCGGCGAGGTCGAGGAGGCCGGGGCCGACGAAGGAATGAGCGAAGTCCAGCAGCCGCGGGCCGAGTGGGCCGATGTGCAGGCTGGAGGAGTGGTACTCGGAGTGGACCCAGCCGAAGGGGGCGGCGTGTGCGTCGGCCGCACGCTCGTCCGCAGCCCCGTCGAGAGCGCGCAGGTATCCGGTGAGGTCGTCGGTTCCCTCCGTCCACCGGCCGACGGCTTGCAGCCGCTGGAGGTGGTCCAGGGCGTTGCCGGGAAGGGCTGCCAAGGCGCTCTGGTCCAGCGTCGGAAGCCAGGGCGGCGGGACGGCGGCGTGCAGGACCGCGGCGGCGGTTGCAGCCTCGCCGTCGTCGGCCTCGCGTAGCGGGTCGCCCAGGTCTTCGAGCACCATGACGAGCAGTCCGCCGCCCTGAGCCGACCCGAGTACGCGCGGTACCGGGACACCGGCCAGTGCGGCGGATCGCAGAATCCGGTCCTCACGGGTGAACGGCCCGCGCGCGTACTTCAGAATCGCGGTGCTGCCGTCGGCGTGGGTCAGTCGTTCGACCCCGGACATCGACCAGACGCGTAGCGGAAGGCGGGTCGGCGCCGCGCAGCCGGTCGAATCGGTGATCTCGCCCAAGAGGCAAGTGATCAGGGCCGGGTCCATCGGTGTGCCGATCACTCGGCAGGGTGGCGTCGGTGGTCGCGCCAGGCGATAGCTGAAGCGGCCATCTGCCGCTTCCACGCGGAGGCGGGTTCGTGGGCGTGGACTTCCTGCCAGTGGCGGGCGTTGGCCTCCGCGAAGGCCAGCAGCACGCCGGGGTCGGCCCCCTGGAACGCCGGCAGGAGTGATGCCCACTGCTCGGCCTGCTGGGGGGTGTGTCCGGCGTCGATCAGGCGGACGGCCCACACGGCGGGGTCGGCCCAGGCCGGCCCGCGGGTGGGCCAGGCCCAGTCGATCAGGTGAGCGATGTGGTCGATCAGGACGTTGTGCGGAGCCATGTCGGTGTGCAGGAGCGCGTCTCCGGCGAACAGCTCCGGGGTGTCGCTGTATGACTCGTACCGCTGTGTGAAGCTCAGCAGCGGGATGTCCGGGCATGGGGTGCGGGCGAGCTCGGCCAGTGCGTCGACGACCAAGGGCAGGTCGGGACTGCCGGGTGAGAAGTCGGCGACGGGGCCCTCGATCACCTCGAAGCCGAGCAGGTCCCAACCTCCGGCCTGCACGTGCCACAGCACCTGCGGGCAGGACTTGGGCAGGTAGGGGTTGACGGCGGCCTCGCGCAGCTGCGTCTTCACCTGGCGGTGGTCAACGGGGATGCCCTTGATGAACACCTCACCGGAGGCAGCCAGGGCTTTCACCGCGATGCCGGAGTTCGCCCCGGTGGACACGTCGGCAGCGGTCAGGAACGGGCCGGTGCGCTCCTGAACGGCGGCGCGGGCGGCCGGCGGCAGGTGGTGCCAAGAGAGGCGGGTCATCGACACAGCGGGACTCCAGGGAGGCGGTGTGGTGGTGCCCCGGCCGGGGCCGGGGCACCACCGGGCGTGCTAGTACGGCTGGGAATCACTCGACGAACAGGAGCACATGACGACCTCCAGGACGTCGTCCAGGTCGCCGACGTACACGACCTCCTCGTCCTCCAGGGGCCGCTCGGTGAGCGTAAGGGCTACCGACATGGGATTACCTCCCTCCGTGCTGGCAGTAGGTGTTGAGCGGGGCCTTCGCCTCCTGGTAGAGCTTGGCCAGCGGCCGGCAGGTGAAGCAGGTGCCGGACAGCGTGCAGCCGGAGCATCCGCCGGTGCGAAGCTGGAGGGAGTCGGCGACGTCGCCCAGCTGGCGCAGGCCATCGACTCCGTCGGTGATGAGGTCGAACTGGGGATCGCGGCCGACCTTGCAGATCGACGCCTTCCCCCAGGGGTCGGCGTGGAAGAAGGTGTGCCCGGCGTTGCAGCCCTGGAACGGCTTGCGGGGCATGACGTAGTCGGCGGCCTGGGTGCCCATCCGCTCGCCGCCGCCCTCGATGGTCGGGCTCATCGTGGTGAACACGTGGTGCGGGAAGCCGTACCGGTCGGCCAGTGCCTGCATCGCGGGTATCTCGCCCGCGTTGCGCTCGGAGACCACGATGTTGAGCTTCAGCGGCAGGCCCGCGTCCCTGGAGGCTTCCAGGCCCTTGATGAACCGGTCGAAGGCGCCCCGGTTGCGGGTCATGCCGTCGTAGGACTCGGCGGTGGCGCCGTAGACGCTGACCGCGATCAGGTAGGGGCGGTTGCGGGCGAACACCTCCTGGATCCGCGGCTTGGACAGCTGGCTGCCGTTGCTGGCGATCGACAGCATCAGCCCCAGCTCGCTCGCGTACTGGTAGGCGGCCGGGAAGGAGCGGTCGATCAGCGGTTCGCCGCCGGTGATCTGGAACCACAGGGCGCCGGAGTCCCGCACCACGTGCAGGAGCTTGATCTTGTCCTCCCAGGCCAGGCCCTCGAAGTTCTTCTGGCCTAGGTAGCAGTGCTCGCAGTCGTAGTCGCAGCCCTTGTTGATCTCCCAGGACGCGCGGCCGTAGCCGAGCTCGGCGGGCTTCCGGATCAGCACCGCGCCCTGCAGCCGCCGCCCGTCCAGGGTCACGCCCCAGGCGTTGCGGGCCGCATCCGCGAGCCAACCGGGCATCGTGGCCTGCGGCGGAGCGTCCAGGAGCTGCTGATAGCGGCCCGCGCCGATCCGCAGGCCCTCGCGTCGGCCGGGCCGGACGACGACGTGGCCGTCCAGGAACGGAGAAGCGATCAAGTCGTGCATGGACACTCCCTTGAACAGAGGGCGGGCGAGATGACAGAGCACGCAGCGGGACGGGTGGGACGGGTGTGCAGAGGCCGGCGGCTCGGATGCCTGCACGGCCGCATCGGCACGGCCGAACGTCGGACGGCATCTGGTCCGATCCGGTACGCGGCTCAGGGAAGCGCGGACGGAGCCGGGCTGGTGCCGACGTAGATCCTCGGGCGGGCTCGGCGGATGAGCGAGGCGAGCAGCTCGGCTCTTCGGCGTCCGCGGGCTGGGACCGGCTGCTCGGGCAGAGCGTAGGTCAGCCATACGGCCTTGCCCCGAGGGGTGGGGTGGATCCCCCAGGTCGAGGCGAGGGCGTCGACCAGGAACATGCCGCGGCCGCCTTCGTCCTGCGGATCGGCCTCTCGGCGGTTGGGTGCGACGTTGGAGGCGTCCAGGACTTCGACGAAGACCTCCTGTCCGCGGGCGACCAGAGCGACGGTCAGCAGGTCGCCCTTGCCGTGGAGGACGGCGTTGGTGACCACCTCGCTGACCAGGAGGGCGAACGTCCCAGCCACGTCCTGGTCGAACTGGTATCCCCAGGCGCGCAGTTGGTCGACGGCCCGGTGTCGGGCATAGCCGACAGAGGCTGGAGTCGATGCCAGGAACCAACGCTTGGTGAAGGTGGTCATGAGCCGTCCCTGTTCGTCGCCCTCGAAGGTCGTCGCCCAGCGGGGTAGCCAGGGCGAAGCGGGTGGATGCCGCCGCCGGGGACGGAAGAGTGGAGGTCCGGCCACGGCCCCGGCGGCGGCTACCACCAGTGCACCGCTGATCACGCATCAGGTCGAGGTCAGATCGGCGGACACACCACCGGACACATCCGGTCACGGGTAGTGTCCTGTTCCTTGCGGTGCGCGTTTATGGGTAGCGTGGAGATCGGAAGTCGGGGGAACCTCGTGGCCCAACATCCTCTAGCCAACGAGACGTTGGTCTCCGCCCGCATCGCGCGCGGATGGCACACCCAGCAAGACTTCGCCGAGGCCTACTACGCCAAGGCCCAGCAGATGCACGAGCAGGCCCGGATCTCGGTCCGACAGGTCCGCCGGTGGGAGTCCGGGGTCACCACCTGGCCCAACCGCGATGCCCGCCGCGTCCTGCCGGCCCTGTTCGGCCTACCCCTGGAAGACCTCGGGTTCATCCGTCCCCCGCACCCCAGCGGCCGGCGCACGGCGGAACCCGGCGAACCACTGGAGTTGGAGGACGACGTGCGTCGTCGTACGTTCCTGGGCGGCGCCCTGGCCGCCTCGGTCCCGCTGTTCGACCTGGACGCCCTCGAACACCTCACCGCCGCCGCGCGCGACGCCGGCCGCTACAGCGACCACGAGTTGGTCACCCACCTGAGCGGCGCCCTGGACGAAGCCGCCCGCTCGGACGGCCGCATAGGCCCCCACCAGGCTCTGCCAGCCACCTTGGGCGTCCTGGCCGCGATCAACGGCGCCGCCCGAGAGGCCCGCCCCGAGGTCCGCCGCAGCCTGCTGAACCTCGGCGCCCGCGGCGCGGAGCTCGCGGCTTGGCTCCACAAGGACGGCGGCGCCCCGGACCGCGACACCGCCTACTGGCACCAGCAGTCGAAGGAAGGGGCGACGTTGACCGGCGACGGCGCCATGCACGCTTACGTCCTGCTGCGGCAGGCCCAAGCCACCGACCGCCGCGACCCGGCCCGGATGCTCGACCTCGCCCGCGCCGCCACAGGCGGCCCCTGGACCCTGCCGCCGCGCCCACGCGCCGAAGCCCTCCAGCAGGAAGCCCGCGCGCTCGCCATGACCGGCGCCCCCATCGGGGAGATCGACCGCGTCCTGGAGCGCGCCCAGTACGCACTCGGTCAGGCCGCCCCGGTTACCGGACCTGCCACCTGCACCGGACCGCTCGGCGACAGCTACACCACCGAGCGCCTCATGGTGCAGTCCGCCATCTGCTACCGCGAAGCCGGCCAGCCCGGACGCGCCGCCGACCTCTTCCAGCACCACCTGGCCACCGGCACCTTCGCCCCCAGAGACCGGGCCTTCTTCACCGCGCACCTCGCCGGATCCTTGGCCGCCGTCGGCGAACCAGACGAAGCCGCAGCCGCGGCCCTTCTCGCCCTCAACCTGGCCGCAGGCGCTCGCTTCGGCCAGGCCCTGGCGGAACTTCACCGCACCGCGACCCAGTTGCAGACCTACCGCAACCGTCCCGCCGTGCAGGAGCTCCACCAGCGCCTCGCCACCTTGGCGGCCTGAATGGGCGACTCGTTACCTCGGCAGTCAGTCGGCCACGAAGGTGCTGACCAGTTTGATGACCTCGTGCTGCCATGCCTGCGTCTGGGGATCCAGGTACTGGGGATCTTCGTGGACTGCGAACCCGTGCTGCGAACCCTCGATCTCCACCAGTTCGGCCCCGCCGCCGAACAGCGGTCGGAAGCGGCGCGACAGCTCCACCGGCACGAAGGTGTCCGCGGTGCCGTGCACCATCAGCACCGGAGCGGAGACCGCGGCCAGCACCGCCGGCAGATCCCACAGCAGCACCTCGTTCAGCAGTGCGCGGCCCAACTCGAACGGGGAGCGCTCGGTGAAGCCCTGCGAGTCCAGCTCCCGGGCCACATCGGGCGAAAGGTAGTCGCCGCTCCAGCCGGGGCGCGAGGTGGTGTACCGCTCGCGGTAGTCCAGGCGGGGGTTCAGCAGCACCAGCCGGTCGACGTCCTGCGGCCGGTTGCCGGCGAGCAGCGCGCAGGCGCCGCCGGAGAAGGACGCCGAGATCACGTGCACCGGGCCCGTCCAGCCCGTCTCGCTTCGGACGTGATCGGATGCCGCGCGGACATCGTTCACCACCGAGGCGATCGTCAGCTCGGACTCCTTGCCCTCGCTCGCACCGTGCGCGCGCAGGTCGAAGCGCAGGTTCGGCACACCGGTGACTGCCAAGTCGGCCGCCAGCCTGGTGAAGAAGCCGCCCTCCTCGCGGGTGACTCCCGAGCCGTGGACCAGTACTGCCACGCCAGACGTCGGGCCGCCGGATCGGGCGAGTGTTCCGTAAAGAGCCGTGCCGTCAAGGGACTTGAACGTTGTCTCGATGTCCGTCATGAGCCAAGGCTAGGTCACCGAACCGATCGGAGTCGGAGCGTCGCTCGTTTGGCTGACCGAGTGCGGGTCAGGCGCGGCGGAGGCCACCCCGCCGATCACGGAACGGCAAAATCTTGCGCCCCGACTGAGACACCACCGCCTTCGCCGCCAGAGTCTGGGCGGCCCTGCGCACCAGGTCATTCGCTGAGACAGGAGGGTCGCTGAGACATGCGAACTGTTCATAAGACGGGTGGCATGGTCGAGGCGACGGAGACACCCAGCGAGGCCGCCGCCCGTGAGATCGGGGAGGAAGTCGGCCTGCACGTGCCCATCGGGCGGCTGCTGGTCGTGGACAGCCTCCCGGCACGGCTCACCCGCCACGGCCGCGCACTCACCGCCCACGTCTTCGACGCACCTGTGCTGAACGCCGCGCAGGCCCGCAGCCTGGTGTTCGCCGACGGCGAGGTACGGGCCGCACGATGGCTGGCCCCGAAGGACGCGATCGCGCAGCTGCCCACGGTGCTCGGCAACCGGATCGAAGCCGCGTTCCGCGCTCTGCGCCACGGCGACGTCGAGGTCCTGGACCACACCGCCACCGCCTCGCTCGACGACCCCGAGCGGGGGGACGGCCGGTGACCCGCGCTCCTCGACGGCCGCGGGACACAGCCGGATCGGGCGGAAGGCGCCTGCCGGCGCCCCCGCCGGCAGGCGCCTTTGCCCCCAGGGCGCACGACCAGCGGCCCCTTTTCGTAGTGGGGAAGGGACCAAGGACTCGGCCGGCCCGAGGGCGCCTCGCGCGAAAGCGGCGCGCCGCGGTCGGCACACCGCCGGCTCGTAACCCGAGACCCCGACCGGGCGAGCGCATGGCCGACCGTGCGGCGCGCACCGGTTTCGCCGTCCGGTACCGCTGCGCGTCAGCAGGTCGCCGACAGGCCGATGGCCGGTTCCTCGCCCTGGAAACCCGGTGGTCGCGTACGACGAGCAAGCGAAGCACCCAGCTGGACCCGACCCTCAACGTCCGAAAGAACTCGAGGTGATGCAGTGACCGACCAACAGACGGCGGCAAACAGCACGGTGCGGGAGGTTACCGCGAGCACGTTCCTCCTGCGCCGTGACGCGGGCCAGTGGAGCGTGGGACTGATCTGGCACGACCGGCTCGAGAGCCACATGCCTGCCGGCGGCCACGGCGAGGTCGGGGAGGGAGTGCACGACGCCGCTGTCCGCGAAGTCCTGGAGGAGACCGGCCTCAGGGCCCGCCTGATCCCCGGACCCACCGCACCCACCCCCACCGGTTTCCCCCACCGCCCTGTTCCCGCCCCGTGGTGGATCTGCGAGGGAGGCGCGAGCCCCGACGGCCACACCAGCACCCCACACACCCACGTCGACCACATCTACCTGGCCGTCGTCGACACCACGGGCGCGGACACCGAGCGGCAGGCCGACCACCAGCTCACCTGGTTCACCCACAGCCGTCTCACCTCCGCCCCCACCGTCTCCGAGGACAGCCGACTCCTCGGCCTCCAGCTGATGACCTGGCTGGACGGCGCCCCCGCCGGCGCCGAGGACGACCCTGCGCTGCTTGGCACTCACCTCACGCACCGGGCGACCCTGGGCCGCCCGCCGGCGCAGCAAGGCCGGAAGGAGGAGTCGGCATGATCGACGGCTGGACCACGCTCTCGTCGACCGTCGAGTACACGGGAGTCAGTCTGGTGGTGCGCCGCGACGAGGTCCGGCGCTCCGACCGGAGCCTGGGGACGTACGAGTACACCGAGTCCGTCGACGGCGTGCGCGTGGTGGCCCTCGACGACCGGGGCCGGATCGCCCTGGTGTGGGAGAACGTCTACGTGTGCGGCCAGCGGCTGCTGATGTGTCCCGGTGGCGGATGCCTCCCCGGCGAGGACCCGATGGCGGCCGCTCGCCGGGAACTGGCCGAGGAGGCCGGCATCCGTGCGGCCGAGGTCGAGCTGCTGACGACGATGTGGCGGATGCCCGCCGGCACGCGCACCCGCGAGCACCTGTACCTCGCCAGGGACCTGAGCATCGGCAGGCACCACCGGGACGCGAGCGAGGCCGACATGGAACTGCGCTGGGTCGCCCTGGAGGAGGCGGTGGCGATGTGCGGCGACGGCCGGATCACCGAGGCCGGCACCCTCACAGCCGTCCTGCTCGCCGCGCAGCGCGCCGCCGCCGGGACCGCCCCGCCCACCGTGGGCACCGAACGCAGCCCCGCGCCGGCCCCTCCGACACCACCGGCCCCCGTCCGCCCGGCCACCTCCGACGACGCCGAGGAACTGCTGCGACTGCGGGTGGACGTCCTGACCGGCCGGCCCGCCACCGACGCCTGGCGCGACACCTTCCTGGCCGACATGCGGGCCCGGCTCGGCACCGACCCGCACCTGCTCGCCTTCGTGGCCGACGGCGAAGCCGGGAGCCTGGCGGCGTGCGCGATCGGCATCCTCTACCGGGGCTACGACGGCCCCGCCTACCCCGGCGGCCTGTGGGGCCGCGTCCACACCGTCGTGACGGATCCGCTCCAACGCCGCCAGGGGCTGGCGGAGGCCGTCACCCGGGCCCTGGTCACCGCGCTCCAGGAGCGCGGCTGTTCCTCGGTCGAGCTGATCGCCACCCCCGAGGGCCTGCCGCTGTACGACCGGCTCGGCTTCGACCCCGCCGCCCACTACCTGACGCTGCGCCGGCCCCTGGCGGAGGCCCGCACCGCTCGGCCCGGGACGGCGGGAGGGGCGGCGTGAAGCGGCCCCGACGCGGGACGGCGGCGGCCGGCGGGTCGTCCCCGAGCGAGCAACTGCTGTTCGGCGGACCGATGCGCTACGACGGCGGGTTCGTGCGCCACGAGGACGCCAGCGCGCAGGCAGGCCTGTGGACGGTGGCCCGGCAGATCCCCGGCATGCTGCGCCTGGCGTGGGTGCTCGCCTGGCGGGCCGACCGGGCGGCCCTGGTGGGTGTGGTGCTCGCCGAGGTCGGCCGCGCGGTGGCGGCGGCGGTCTCCCTGGTCGCCGTCAACGCCACCCTCGGACACCTGTTCGCCTCCGCCGGCGCACGCGGTGCGCTCCGTGCGGTGCTGCCCGCCGTACTGGTGGCCGGCGCCGCCGCGGCCGCGGCCGCCGTGCTCGCGGCCGTGTCCTCCGGGGGGGGCGGACCGGCTCAGCCCCCGGATCCAGCACACGGCGACCGTCACCCTGCTGGACCGGGCCCAGCGGGTGGAGATGGCCGCGATGGAGGACCCGACATTCAACCGCCTGCTGGAGTCGGCCCGCTTCGGCATCAACTCGGTCCACCGGCTGACCAGCGAGTCGGTCTCCATCCTCAGCACTGTGCTCTCCATGGCCGCCACCGGCGGCGTGCTGTTCACCCTGTCCCCGCTGCTGCTGCCACTGCTCGTGCTGATCGCGGCACCCCGCGGATGGGGCGCGGCCATCACGGCCAGGCGCCGGCGCACCTCGGTGATGGCCTGGCTCCAGCACCTGCGGGCCTCCCAGCTCATCGCGCAGCTGCTCACCCAGACCTACACGGCCGCCGAGATCCGGGTGCACGCCGCCGGCGGCTTCCTGCTGCACCACTTCGAACAGATGGCCCTCGCTTCGGACGCGGAGCAGGCCCGCCTGGCCGCGGCCGCCGCACGCACCAGGATCGCCGCCTCGGCCGCCTCCGGTCTCGCCTTCGCCGCGACCTTCGGCCTGCTGGGCCTGCTGGTCTCCACCGGGCACCTGGCGCTCGCCGCCGCGGGCACCGCCGTCGTTGCGGTGCGCACCGGCGCCGCGGACATCGGCGGTCTCCTGAGCAGCGTCAACGCGCTCTTCGAGGAAGCACTGTACGTCGGGGACCTGCAGACCCTCACCACCGAGGCCGACGCCCGGGCCATCCCCACCGGCGGCACCGACCTGCCCGAGCGCCCCGACGCCATCAAGGTGGAGAACGTCTCGTTCACCTACGCCGGCCGCAGCACGCCCTCGCTCGACAGAGTCACCCTGACGGTGCCGACGGGCCGGATCGTGGCCCTGGTCGGGGAGAACGGCGCCGGCAAGTCCACCTTGGCCCGGCTCCTGTGCGGGCTGTACCAGCCCGACAGCGGCACCATCCGCTGGGACGCCGTCGACACCGCGACAGCGGACCGCGCGCAGCTCTTCGCCTCCACCGTCCTGCTCCCTCAGGACTTCTTCCACTGGCCTCTCACGCTGCGGGCGGTCGTCACCACCGGCCGGCCCGGCCATCACGACGACGCCCGCGCACTCGCGGAGGCCGCCGAGTTCGCCGGGATGGAGGCCCTGCTGCAGTTACAGGACCGAGGATGGGACACGCTGGCGGCGAAGGGCTTCGAGGGCGGGGTCGACTTCTCCGGCGGGCAGTGGCAGCGGATCGGTACGGCCCGCACCTACCTGCGCGCGACCACGGCCGACGCCGGCGGCCGGCGTCCGTTCCTGGTCATCGCCGACGAGCCGACCAGCGCGCTGGACCCGGCCGCGGAGGTGCGGGCCTTCGACAACCTGCGGCGCCTGGCCGGCCAGGGGGCGACCGTGCTGCTGATCACCCACCGCCTGGCCGCCAGTGCCTCCGCCGACCTCATCTACGTCCTCAAGGACGGCCGTCTCGTCGAACAGGGCACGCACGAGGAGCTGATGGCGGCCGGCGTCGACCAGGCGGGCGCGGGCAGCTACCGCACCGCCTACCTCCTCCAGGCCCGGCAGTACGCCACCCAGCTGCCCGGCCCGCGCCCGGCCACCGAAGCGGCTGAGCGGAGCGGCCGGTGACCGTCCGGCAGCAGTACCGGGCGGTCACCGGGGCGACTGTCAGTCCCCCCTGGCATTGTCACCCAATGAACTTGCACGGATACGAATCGTGATGGATGGGGGTGTGCAACACCGCCCGGCCGTCGTCGCGGACCGCCGCGGAGGGCGGCGCGGGCCGCAGAGAACTCGCAGCCGCCCCGAGCCGCTGACTGCCCACCGATGCCCCCGCTCCGAGAGAGGTTTCGCGGTGCCCCCGCTCCCACCCACATCCACGACCTCGTTCAGGCCTGCCTTGAGCGCCACCCCGGCGAACGCGCCCGCCTCGCGCCACTGGTCGAGTTGCCGGACACCGACCCCGCACCCACGAGCCGGGCCACGCTGCTGCGGGTCGTCCTCGGGCCCCGGCACGAGCCGGTCTCCCCGCACGCCGTGGTCCTGCACGGCACCTGCGAGGGGAAAGCCAACCGGTTCGTCCCGTACGGCGACATCGACAAGCCGGCCGCTCCCGTCCCGCCGTACGTCGGCCACCGCCTCCAGCTGATCGGAGGCTGAGCGTGGACCTCAGCGAGATCACCGCGCGGGCGATGCGCGTTCACGGCCTATACGACGAGCTCAACGAGGCCCGGCGCGGCCGCACTTGGGACAGGCAGGACTTCGTGCTCGGCTTCGTCGGTGACGTCGGCGACCTCGCCAAGCTCACCCAGGCCGCCGACGGTGTCCGGTCGGCGCCGCCAGGCGCCCGCGACCTCGGGCACGAGCTGGCGGACTGCCTGTGGTCCGTCGTCGTGATCGCCGACCTGTACGGCGTCGACCTCGAGGCCGCCTTCACCACGACCATGCGGCACCTGGAGGAGTCCATCTCCGGCGAACTGGACCAGGAGGCGACGCGGTGAGGCGGGTCGAGTTCGACGAGCAGGCATACGCACAGCGGTCCCGGACCGGGCCCTGCTTCATCTGCCGCATGCTGGCCGGGGACCCGGAGTTCCGGCACGAGATCGTCCACCGGGACGAGCGCCACGTGGTGTTCCTGGACCGGTACCCGACCCTGCTCGGCAAGCTGCTGGTCGCCCCGGTCCGGCACCGGGAGGACGTCATCGGCGACTTCACCGCGGAGGAGTCCGCCGAGCCCTGGCAGGTCGTCCACCGCGCCGGGGCGGCGCTCCAGCGGGTCGTGCCGACCGAGCGGATCTACCTGCAGAGCCTCGGCTCCAAGAGCGGCAACAGCCACGTCCACATCCACGTGGCCGCGCTGCCGCCCGGCGTGCCGTACGACCGGCAGCAGACGGCCGCCCTGCTCTGGGAGAGCGCCGGCCTGCTCGAGGTGCCTGCCGAGGAGAGCACCCGGATCGCCGCGCAGCTGCGGGCCGCACTCTCGTCGGGAGCGGGATAACACGCAGGTCCCCCCGGCGAGGAGCCCGCCCCGATGCCCACGGAGCAGTCCGCGTCAGTCCCGCCCCGCCACCAGGAACCCGTCGACGTCCACCTCATCCTGCGCCGGGACGGCGCCGCGGGACCCGAGGTGCTGCTCTCACGCCGCACCGGACAGGTCTACGCGTCAGGCCTTGTGCACCTCCCAAGCGGGCACCACGACGGACCGCACGAGGACGCCGTTCAGGCGCTGATCCGCGAAGCGAAGGAGGAGACCGACGTCGACATCGACCCGGCCGATGTCCGCCACGCCGTCACCGTGCACCACCGAAACCCGGCGGGCGCCGCCCGGATCGGCTTCTTCTTCGAAGTCCGGCAATGGCAGAGCGAACCCCGCATCATGGAACCGGCCGTGTGCGACGCGATGGACTGGCACCCGCTGGCCGACCTGCCGTCCCCGATGGTGGCCTACTGCCGGGCCGGACTGGACGCCTACCGGGACGGCCAGCGGTTCGCCGTCCACTTCCAGCAGCCCGGCGACCCGATCGCCTTCGACCCCGCGGCGGACCGCCTACACCCGGTGCCCTCCACCGGCGCGGACCCGGACGCACCAGACCGGGAGGTGCGGGAGTTCACCGAGCAGGCGATCGGGCGCGTCAGCGCCTGGACGGACGCCTCCTGGGTCCGGGAGGGCAGCCGCGTGTGGCATGTTCGCGGCACCAAGGGCGGCGAGTGGTTCGTGAAGCTCCACCGGGGCGCCCGCTTCCACACCCGGGAGGTGACCGCGTACCGAACCTGGGTACCGGCCCTGGGCCCCGCCGCGCCCCGCCTGGTAGCCGTCGACCCGACGCTGCGGACCGCCATCCTCACCGCGCTGCCCGGCCGCTCCCTGCACGGCGCCGTCCACTCCCCCGACGAGCAGCTGCACGTCTTCCACCGGATCGGGGCGCTCGCGGCCGCGATCCACCGCAGCGCCCCCGCACAGCTGGGCGGCGGGCCACCGACGGCTCTGGAGAAGCTGGAGCGCCACCTGGCCGGCGCCGGCGACCACCTCGCACCCGGCGACGAGGACTACATCCGCGCCGTGGCCAAGAGGGCCGAACAGCTCACCGCCCTCGACTGGGTGCCGACCCACGGAGACTTCCAGCTGCGCAACCTCCGGTGGGACGGGGCCGCCGGAAGCCTGTACGTGATCGACTTCGAGCGCGCCGAACCGGGCCCGGCCATCAGGGACTTCGTGCGCCTGTCCGACGCCTGGACCGGCCGACCGGACCTCCACGAGGCCGTGATGGCCGGCAACGGCAGGCAGCTCTCGGCGGCCGAGGAGGAACACCTGGCCGTCCACCAGGTCCTCGACGCCGTCTCCGGGATCCAGTACGGAGCTGCCAATGCGGACCCCGAGCTCGTCGAACGAGGCCGCCGCACCCTGGCCCGGCTGCGCGCCACCCACCGCCCGTGACCACCCGCACCACCAACAACCCGAAGGAGCAGCGCGTGGCATATGTCCGTGAGGAGTGGGAGGAGCACTACGCAGGCGGCCGGGGGTTTCGGCCGCTGGGCGACAGCGAGCGGGCGCTGCTGGCCGAGCACACCCCCGCGCCCGAGGCCGGTGGGCGAGCGCTCGATCTCGGCTGCGGCACCGGGGAGTTGGCCGCCCATCTCGCGGGTCTTGGCTACACGGTGGACGCCGTGGACTTCGCCGCCAGCGCGGTGGAGCGGGCCCGGGCCGAACACGACGGGGTCGAGGGGGTGCGGTGGCTGCGACTGGACATCGAGCGCGACGACCCGGCGCAGCTGAACGGGGACGGCTACGACCTCATCACGCTGCGCCTGATGTACCCGTTCCTGGGCGACCGTACCCGGGTGCTGCGCGCCCTCGGTGAGCGGCTGCGGCCCGGCGGCGCCCTCGTGGTGATCACCCCCGTGGTCGAGCACACCCCGGCCGACAAGCGGGCGATCGCCCTCGACGAGGACGAGATCAGCCTGCTCACCGCCGGGTGGGAGGAGACGCGACACTTGGCTGCGGACGACCTCGCGGTCCTCGTCCTGCGCGGCCCCTGCCACACCCACACGAAGGCCGTCGAGAAGAGCCCAACGGTCGGCCACGCCCTCACCGGAGCCGTGGTGGTCGTCACCGACGATGCCGGTCGGGTCCTGCTGGGCCGCTCCCGCCGGAACATGTGGGAGCTGCCCGCCGGAAAGACGAGCACGTCGGAGAGCTTCGAGGACGCGGCGGTGCGGGAGCTCGCCGAGGAGACCGGACTTGTCGCCACCACCGCCGACGCCACCGTGGTGACCATGCTCACCGACGACTCCCACGGTGTTCCGCGGCTGACCGCCGTCGTGCGCGTCAGCGCCTGGAGCGGGATGCCGGCGAACCCGGAGAAGCAGCTCCTCGACCGGTGGGAATGGCACAGCCTCCACGCCCTGGCCTGCCTCGGCGATGTCTTCACCCCGGCCGCGCAGGCCCTGAACGCGATCTGGCCCGGCGTCATCCCCGACCTGCCGGCGGTCCACGCCTACCCGACCGCCGCCGACCAGCCGCCCGTGCCCGGGGAGCCCGCCCAGGCCCTCCGGCTGCGCCGGCGGATGACCGACGCCGTCATCGCGGCCGGCTGGGCGCCCTCCGCCGCAGTACAGAACGCGCTGCGTACGGTGCCCCGGCACCGGTTCGCGCCGGAAAAGAACCTGGCGACCGCCTACGACGACGACTTGGCCGTCGTCACCCGCTGGGACGAGAACGGGCGGGCGACCAGTTCGGTGTCGGCGGCGTGGCTGCAGGCCGACATGATCACAAAGCTCCGGCTGGAGCCCGGCGCGGCCGTGCTCGAGGTCGGATCCGGCGGCTACAACGCCGAGCTGATCGCGCACGTCGTCGGCGAGGGCGGGCAGGTGGTCACCGTCGACATCGACCCGTACGTCGTGCACCGCACCCAGCGGTTCACCGCGGAGGCCGGCAGCGGGCGCGTCCTTGCGGTGCAGGGCGACGGGGCGCTCGGCGCACCCTCGCGACACGTGCCCCGCGGCGGGTTCGACGGGATCGTGATCACCCACAACGCCTGGGACATCGCCCCCGCCTGGCGCCAGCAACTCCGGGAGGGTGCCACGCTGGTGGTTCCGCTGGAGGTGCACGGCTACACCCGGGCGATCGCCCTCGAACGCCGCGGTGACGTGCTGCACGCGACGGCCTGGACGTACTGCGGATTCGTCCGCGACCTCGGGCAGAACGGCCGCACCACCCCGGTCGTCGACCTGGCCGGCGGTGAGCTGCGGCTGCGCTTCGAGGACGTCCCGGCTAGCGACACCACGGGCCTCGAGGAGGCACTGCGCGGCCCGCGGACCGAGGAGCGCACCGGTGTGACCATCGCGGGCGGGGAGTCCTTCGAGACGCTGCAGCTCTACCTCGCCACCACGGTGCCGGGCTTCTGCCGCCTCGCCGGCGATCGGGCCAAAGACAGCGGGATCGCCGCCTTCGCCCGCAGCGAGAACGCGCCCGCCCTGCTCGGTGACGGCAGCCTGGCCTACCTCACCTACGTCTGGGTGAACGACGGCGAGACGCCGGCCCAGCAGCGGGCCGAGTTCGTCGCCCACGCCTTCGGCGAGAGCGGCCCGGCGCTCTCCGCCCGGCTCGCCGCCGCGGTGCGCCGGTGGGACGGGCACGCTCGCGGCCACGGCTACCCCCGGATGACCGTCCACCCCGCCACGACCCCGGACAGCGACCTCCCGGCCGGCCACGTCGTCGACAAGGTGCTCAGCCGGTTGGTGTTCCAGTGGGCCGGCCCTGACGAACCCCTCGCCGCGGCGGCCGGCGAGCTGGTCACGCGGAGCGCAGGGTGAGCGGCTCCCGGCGCCCCTCGGCGGCGCCCGCGGCCACCGACCCGGCAGGAAGGCAGGACCGGGCCCAGCGTCCGCTCGTCGGCGTCGTTCTGCTGACCATGAACGACCGCCCTGAGGAGGAGCGCGCCTCGCAGGCCACGCTCCTGGCCCAACGCGGCGTCGAGGTGCGGATCTGCGTCGTCGGCAACGGCTGCACACCGGACGTCGTCCCGGCCGGCGCCGTGACCGTCGTCCTGCCCGAGAACCTCGGCATCCCCGGCGGCCGCAACGAGGGAGCTCGCGCCCTCGCCGAGCTCGACCCGCCCCCCGACTACCTGTTCTTCATGGACAACGACGCCTCCTTCCCTCGCCCGGACGTCCTCGCCCTCCTGGTCGCCGAGGCCGGGCAGCACCCCGAAGCCGGCTACGTGCAGCCGCGCCTGACCGGCCCGGACGACACCACCACCCCGGGGCGCTGGGTACCCCGCCTGCGGGCCGCCGACCCGGGCCGCCCCGGCACGATCACGTCCATGACCGAGGGTGTCGTTCTCGTCCGCCGCGCCGTCTTCGACCAGGTCGGCGGGTGGTGCGCGGACCTGTTCCTCTACCACGAGGGGTTCGACCTCGCGTACCGGATCTGGTCCCAGGGCTACTCCGGCTGGTACGCGGCAGGGCTCCACATGCACCACCCGCTCAGCAGCCCGTCCCGGCACGCCCTCTTCCACCGGCTGGCCGCCCGCAACCGCGTGTGGGTGGCCTACCGCAACCTGCCCGCCCCGCTGATCCCTGTGTACCTGGCGGTGTGGACCGCAGCCACCGCGCTGCGAGCCGTGCGCGGCGGAGGCGCCTGGGAGTCCTGGCAGGGCTTTCGTGAAGGGTGGGCCGGCCGCCTCGACCAGGACCGGCAGCCGATGAGCTGGCACACCGCGTGGCGCCTGACCGCCGCCGGACGCCCGCCCGTCCTGTAACCCCGCCCCGCACCGGCGCCCGGCCCGCGTCGGCCGTCGACACCCCCACTGCTCCAGGAGGTAACTGTGCCGCAACTTCCCAGCCTGCTCGCCGTGACCGCGGTCAGCGAGGTGGCGAGGCTGGGGACGATCAGCGCGGCGGCCTCGGTGTTCCTCGGCTATGAGATCTCGATCGCCGGCACGAACCGCAGAACAAGAAGGCCGTCCGGAACGGACCGGCGGAACCGGCGATCCCTCAACGGAACGGTCGTCCTGCACGTGCCTCCATCGGTGATCAAAGCCAAGAGCGCC
>NZ_JAQYWW010000751.1:0-307 GCF_036322525.1 Streptomyces sp. BE20
ACCCCCACACAAACCGTGAAGGTAGCCCGAAATGAGGACCTCAAGGCCCTCGCCGCCCGTGACAACTTAATCATGGCCCAGCTGATGGACCGCACCGTGAAAACCAGGGGCAACAACCAAAAGGGCCACCACCCGCACCGGGGCGCGGCGGCGCGGGGTGGTGCCGTCGCCGAGCTGGCCCTTGTCGTGGAGGCCCCAGGCCTGGACGGTGCCGTCGGACAGCACCGCCAGGTTGTGGGCGGAGCCGGAGGCGATGCCGACCACGCCGGACACGCCGGGGACGGGCACGCTGGTGTTGCGCTGGGTG
>NZ_JAQYWW010000752.1:0-468 GCF_036322525.1 Streptomyces sp. BE20
GGGCCGCGCTGCCGCACCGGGCCGTGTTCCTCGCGCAGCGGACCGACGACGGCCTGGCACGGGCGGCCGACGCGCTGACCGCCTGGGCCTCCGGAGGCCGGGGCGAGGGCATGGTCGACGGGGTCGCGGTCCGCGGGAAGCGGGCGTGCCTCTTCACCGGCCAGGGCGCGCCGCGGGCGGCCATGGGGGCGGCACTCGCCGCCGAGTTCCCGGTTTTCGCGGACGCGCTGGCCACCGTCACCGCCGCGCTGGACCCGCACCTGGGCGTGCCGCTGGCCGTCGCGCTCCACGACGAGGACCTCGGCCACCGGACCGGGTACGCGCAGCCGGCGCTGTTCGCCGTCGAGGTGGCGTTGCACGCGCTGCTCACGCACTGGGGGGTGCGGGCGGACGTCCTGGTCGGGCACTCGATCGGTGAGATCGCTGCCGCGCACGTGGCCGGGGTGCTGTCGCTCGCGGACGCGGCCA
>NZ_JAQYWW010000754.1:0-330 GCF_036322525.1 Streptomyces sp. BE20
GTTTGTTTTTTTTGTGGTGCCGGGCGCCTAGTCTCTGTTTTTTTTTGGTGTGTTTGGGGTTTGTGGGGGGGGTTGTGGTGGTGGGGGGTTTGGGGTGGGGGGGGGGGGGGGGTGGGGGGGGGGCGGGGGGCAGCGAGCGGCGGCGCGTCCGCACGGACGGCCCTCGGCGACCGCCGCGCCCACCTCCCTCCCCCCACACTCCCACGTCAGCCGCGCCGCCAGGACAAGCCCGGCCCGCCCCGGCCACCGCGGGCTCCGGCGCCGCCGAACCCCCGGTCGGCCCGCCGCAGCCCGCCGCCACGACGGCCGCCAGGCACACCGCGGCGGCCA
>NZ_JAQYWW010000755.1:0-397 GCF_036322525.1 Streptomyces sp. BE20
GGGGGGGGGGGGCCCCCCCCCAAACCCACAACCCCCCCCCCCCCCCCCCCCCCGCGACCCCCGTCACTCACCCGTATGTAAAGAAGGGCGCCCCCAAAGAAAACAAAAAACCCCACCACCGCACCCCACCCAGCATGGAGGGCGGGGGGCCCCCCCCCCGCCCCGCCGGCCCCGCGCCCGGCCCCCCCAGACGCACGCCCCCGCCCCCCCCGCCACCGAGCGCGGGGGCGCGTCCGAGCCGCTTGTCGCTTGCGCGTCCGGACCGCAGGCCGCCTCCCGCCCGGCCGCCCACCCCCCCCCCGCCCCAGCCCGCCCCCCCCCCCCCCCCCCCCCCCCCCCCCCCCCCCCCCCCCCCCCCCCCCCCCCCCCCCCCCCCCCCCCCCCCCCCCCCCCCCCC
>NZ_JAQYWW010000756.1:0-447 GCF_036322525.1 Streptomyces sp. BE20
CGCATAGTCCCATGTACATAACCAACATCGATACAGCGGAGGCGTGAATGTCCGTGACGCAGATCGACATCGATGAAGAGGCATCGGAGCGCGTGATGGCTCTTGCCGGCGTGCGAACCACGAAGGACGCCGTCAACCACACCGTCCTCCTCCCCGGCACCGCCTTCCTCGACCTCGCCCTCCAAGCAGCCCACCACACCGACACCCCCCACCTCGAAGAACTCACCCGCCACCGCCCCCGCCCCCCCCCCCCCCCCCCCCCCCCCCCCCCCCCCCGACCGCCCCCCCCCCCCCCCCACCCCCCCCCCCCCCCCCCCCACCAACCCCCCCCCCCACCCCCCACCAACCCCCCCCCCCCCCCCCACAAAAACACCCCCCCCCAAAAACAAACCCCACCCCCCAACCCCAAAACCAAACCCACCACAAACAAAATATATTGGAAAAAAA
>NZ_JAQYWW010000757.1:0-345 GCF_036322525.1 Streptomyces sp. BE20
GGGGCCCCCCCCCCCCCCCCCACCACCCCCCCCCCCCACAAAACCCACCCAACAAAACAACACAAAACAACACCACCAAACCCCCCCAACAAAACAACACCCAAAACAACCCACACACAAAAAAAAAAACACCCCCCCAACAAAAAAAAACCCACCCAAAACACCAACCCCCCCAATAACACACACACCACCCCCACCCCCCCCCCCCCCCACCCCACCCCCCCCCACCCCCCCCCCCCCCCCCCAACAAAACCCACCCCACCCGCCCCCCCCCCACACCCCCACCACACCAACCCCCCCCCACACAAAAAACCCACACACACCCCCAACCCCCACCCAACAAAC
>NZ_JAQYWW010000758.1:0-354 GCF_036322525.1 Streptomyces sp. BE20
GCGGGGGGGGGGGGGGGGTGGTGGCGTGGGGGGGGGGGGGGGGGGGGGGGGGGGGGGGGGGGGGGGGGGGGGGGGGGGGGGGGGGGGGGGGGGGGGGGGGGGGGGGGGGGGGGGGGGGGGGGGGGGGGGGGGGCGCCGGGCGGGCGGGCGCGGCCGCCGGCGCCCGCGCCGCGGGCGCGGGCGCCGCGCCCGCCGCCGGCGCGCGGGCGGGGCGGGCCGGGGGGCGGGCCCGGGGGCGCGGGGCGCCCGCCCCGCCCGCCGGCCGCGGCGCCCCCCCCCCCCCCCCCCCCCCCCCCCCCCCCCCCCCCCCCCCCCCCCCCCCCCCCCCCCCCCCCCCCCCCCCCCCCCCCCCCC
>NZ_JAQYWW010000759.1:0-306 GCF_036322525.1 Streptomyces sp. BE20
GGCGCGGGGGCGGGGGGGCTGTTGGGGTGGGTGGGGTGGGTGGGTTGGGGGGGGGGGTGGGGGGGGGGGGGGGCGCGGTGGGGGGGTGGGGGGGGGGTTGTGGCTGGGGGGGGGGGGGGGCCCCCGCGGCCGCGGGGGGGGGGGCGCCCCCCAACCCCACCCCCACCCCCCCCGGACGCCCCCCCCCCCCCCCCCCCCCCCCCCCACCCCCCCCCCCCCCCCCCGGCCCCGCGCCCCCCCCCCACCCACCACGCACCCCCCCCCCCCACCAACAACAACACCAAACAAAAAACACACCACCCCCAC
>NZ_JAQYWW010000760.1:0-351 GCF_036322525.1 Streptomyces sp. BE20
CTGCCCGCCCCCAAGCACGGCACCGCGTTCTCCTTCGAGGACGCGAAGGCCATCGCCGACGAGATCGGCTACCCGGTCCTGGCCCGTCCCTCCTACGTGCAGGGCGGACGCGGCATGGAGATCGTCTACGACGAGACGTCCCTCGCCTCCTACCTGGAACGCCACGCCGGTCTCGTCTCCGAACACCCCGTCCTCCTCGACCGCTTCCTCGACGACGCCGTCGAGATCGACGTCGACGCCCTCTGCCAGCTCGACTGCGCGGTGTACGACCGGCACCCCGCCGGCGACCACCTGATCCTGGTCGGCGAGGTCACCGCCGTCCGGCTCGCGGACGGCGGTGACCCGCTGGTC
>NZ_JAQYWW010000761.1:0-407 GCF_036322525.1 Streptomyces sp. BE20
GGGCTGGGGTGGGGTTGGTGGGGGTTTGGTGCCGCGGGTCTGCGCGCGCGCCCCGCGCGGCCCCCGGGGTGGCGCCGGGGGGGGGCCCCCCCCCCGGCGGTTCACCGCACTCCTCCCCGGCCCTCCCCCCGGCCCCCCCCCCCCCCAAGGAAAAAGCCCCCCCCCGCCCCAGAAACAAACGCCGCCATGTAATATATGGGCGGGGCCCCGGGGTTTCAACCAAATGTTGCCGGAGCCAATTTGGGGTATATGCCACCACACAAAAAAACACACCAACAAAAACCAACACGGAGGGCCAATAACCCCGGAACCACCCCAACAACAAAAACAAAAACACCAACAACAACACCAAAACACCCAATACCGAAAAAGATGACATTATAAAAAAATCACACCAAATAAAAAAC
>NZ_JAQYWW010000763.1:0-509 GCF_036322525.1 Streptomyces sp. BE20
AGCCAGAACGGCGGGAACTGCGTTGAAGTCGCCGCAGGATTCTCCGGCGCCGTCCCGGTCCGCGACTCCAAAGACCCCCAAGGCCCCGCGCTCGTCTTCGAGGCCGACGCCTTCGCCGCGTTCGTCGACGCCGTCCGGTCCGGCGAGTTCGGCACCGCCTGACAACCGCTCCCCCGCCGGCCCCGACCTGCGCAAGTGGTTGAAGTGCTGTCCGAGAAAGCCTCCCTGGCCTCCACCCAGAAGGCTCGAAAGGAGCTAGCCCCATGAACCCCGAGCTGTCCGGCGCATCCTGGTTCACATCGTCATACTCCGACAACGGCGGTCAGTGTGTAGAGGTCTCCGCGAGCTTCCCCGGTACCGTTCCCGTGCGCGACTCCAAAGACCCCCAAGGCCCCGCGCTCGTCTTCGAGGCCGACGCCTTCGCCGCGTTCGTCGACGCCGTCCGGTCCAGTGAGTTCGGCACCGCCTGACAACCGCTCCCCGACGGCTCCGCCCGGCACGACCGGGCG
>NZ_JAQYWW010000764.1:0-418 GCF_036322525.1 Streptomyces sp. BE20
GTGTGGGGGGCGGGGGCGTTCCGCGTTGGGTGGTGGGGGGGGGGGGGGGGGGGGGGGGGGGGGGGGGCGCCCCCCGGCCCCCGCCGCCCGGCCGCCCCCGCCCCCCGCCCCCACCCCCCCGCCGCCCCCCGGCCCCCACACCCCCCCCCCCCCCCCCCCCCCACCACCCCAACCAAAAAAAAAACCAAAACACACCCACCCCCCCACACCAACCCAAAACCCCCAAACACAAAAAAAAACAAAAAAAAAAAAAAACACGCACACACCCCAAACCACCCAAAAAAAAAAAAAAAAAAAACCCCCCACCCCAACAAACACCCCCCCCCCCCCCCCCCCCCCACCACCCCCCCCACACCACCCACCCCAAAAACCCCACACCCTCCCACCAAAACAACACCAAAAAAAACACATAAAAAAC
>NZ_JAQYWW010000765.1:0-340 GCF_036322525.1 Streptomyces sp. BE20
CCGAGGCGGACGTCCTCGCCGCGTTCCCGGACGTGGACGTCGCGGTGGTGAACGGCCTGTCCTCGGTCGTCGTGGCCGTGATGGCATAAGAGATCGACGCCGTCGCGTAGGCTGCGGGCGGGCGGGGTTGGAAGTCCAGCCGTCTGCGGACGCCCAGTCCCCGACCGGGGACCGCTCGTCTGCCGACAGCGTCGCGGCCAGCACCCCCAGCCGCATCGCGAGAACCATCTGGATGATGCGCTCGACACCGGCCGCGGCCTGCGTGTGCCCGATGTTCGACTTCACCGACCCCAGCCACAACGGCTCGCCGCCGTCCCGGTCCTGCCCGTACGTCGCCAGC
>NZ_JAQYWW010000766.1:0-381 GCF_036322525.1 Streptomyces sp. BE20
GCACCCTCACCGCCGCCCTCGTCTGCCGGCCGATCCACGACGGACCGCTCGGACCCCGCCTCCTGATCTTCGGCCTCGTCCTCGCCACCGGCATCAGCGCCGGCCTGCCCGCCTGCTTCTCCTGGCTCTCACCCGACACCCACCACGACCCCGACCCCGGTCCCGATTCCGAATCCGACCCCACCCCCTGACCCCCCCCGGTCGGGCCCGCCGGCCCCGCGCCGCGCCGCCCCCCCGGCCCCGCGCGCGGCGCCGCGCGCCCGCCCGGCGGGGGGGCGGCGGGCCGCCGCCGCGCGCGCCCCCCCCCCCCCCCCCCCCCCCCCCCCCCCCCCCCCCCCCCCCCCCCCCCCCCCCCCCCCCCCCCCCCCCCCCCCCCCCCCC
>NZ_JAQYWW010000767.1:0-323 GCF_036322525.1 Streptomyces sp. BE20
TGTTTTTGTTTTTGTTTTTTTTTTTTTTTTTATTTGGGTTGGGGGTTTGGTTGGGGGGGGGGGGTTGGGGGGCGTATTTGGGGGTGTTTTTTTTCGGATGGGGGGTTTTGTTGGTGTTGGTGGGGGCCTTGGCGGGGGGGGGCTGGCGTGGGGCGGGGCCCGTCCGCCGGGAGCGCGCCGCCCCACCCCCCCCGCGCGCCGCCGGCCGCCCCCGTGCCCCCCACCCCCCCACCCCCCCCCCCCCCCCCCCCAAACCCAAAACCCAAAAAAAACAAAACGCCAACACGGCAACCACCCCCACACCCCCCCCCCCCCACACAAAA
>NZ_JAQYWW010000768.1:0-380 GCF_036322525.1 Streptomyces sp. BE20
CGGCGCGGGCCGTGTGCTGGCCCTCGGCGAGGAACTTGCGGACCGCCTCGGGGCTGCCGGTCCTGAGGGCCGCCTCGGCCGCCGCCTTCACCGCACGGCCGCCGACGGCGAGGACCTGGAAAGCCTTGACGCGGTCGTCGGTGATCCAGATCGGAAGAGCGGCGTGGTGGGGAAGAGTGTGCACTGCAGTGTAGTTCTCGGGGGGCGCCGCAGGCCACCCCAGCGCGCCCACCCCCCCGCCCCGGCCACGCCCCCCCAACCCCCCCCCCCCCCCCACCCCCCCCCCCCACAACCCACACCACCCAAACCAACAACACCAAACACAACAAAAAAAAAAAAAACACACCACAAAAAAAAACACCCAACACCACACCCCCCAC
>NZ_JAQYWW010000769.1:0-330 GCF_036322525.1 Streptomyces sp. BE20
GGGGGGCGCCGGGGCCCGCCAAAGCAACAACGCGCCAGCCCATGTCGAGGCCACCCCCGCCAAGACAGACGACAATAAACCGCGCCCCCCCCCCCCCCCACCCCCCCCCGCTCGCCGCCCGGCCCGGGGGGGCGCCCGGGGCGCGCCGCGCGCCGGGGGCCCCCCCCCCCCCCCCCCACCACCCGCCCCCCCCCCCCCCCCCGCCCATCAACCCCCCCCGCCCCCCCCCCAAAACCCCCCCCCCCCCCCCCCCCCCCCGGGGCCACACCCCCCCCCAACCAAACCCCCCCGCAGGACAAAACACCCCACCCCCCCCACCCCCACAAAAAC
>NZ_JAQYWW010000770.1:0-303 GCF_036322525.1 Streptomyces sp. BE20
GGGGGGGGGTGCGGCCGGCGAGGGTAACCGACGCAACCTCAGCACACCACCGTCACACAGCCCCACAAACCCCCCCCGAAGAAGCACAAACACCAACAACAAACACACAACACGCCCAACCACGAGCAGCCCCCCACGCCGACAAAAAAAAACACAACCCCACCCCCCCCCCCCCCCCCCACCCACCCCCCCCCACCCCCCCCCGGGCGCGCACAAACCCCAAACACCCACCAAAAAAAAAAAAACAACAAAACACACAACCCACACAACAAAACAAAAAAAAAAACACCAAAACCCAAAAAA
>NZ_JAQYWW010000771.1:0-313 GCF_036322525.1 Streptomyces sp. BE20
CCCCCACCCCCGCCACCCCATAGCACAACCCCCCCCACAACCCCAACCACCACAACCCACCCCCCACCCCCCACACCAACCCCAGCCCCCCCCCCCACCCCCCCCCCCCCCTCCCCGCCCCGCGCCGCCCCCCCGGGGGCCCCCCCCCCCCCCACCCCCCCCCCCCACCACCCCCCCCCCCCCCCACACCCCCCCCCCCACCCTAGAAAGCCAAAAAAACACCCCCCCCCCCCCCCCCCCCAAAACCACAAATCCCCCCCCCCCACACACACACCCCCCCACCCCCCCCCCCCACCACCCCCCCCCCCCCCAC
>NZ_JAQYWW010000772.1:0-344 GCF_036322525.1 Streptomyces sp. BE20
GGGGGGGGGGGGGGGGGGGGGGGGGGGCGCGCGGGGGGGGGGGGCGCGGCCGCGGTCGGAGGGGCCGGCGACCGGCGGGGGGGGCGGCGCCCCCCCCGCCCCCCCCCCGCCCCCCCGCCCCCGGCCCCCCCCCCGCCCGGGGGGGGGGGGGGGTGGTTGGGGGCCCGCGCGCCCCCCCCCCGCCCTCGCGGGGGGGGGGTAGCGCCCCCCCCCCCCCCCCGCGCGCCCCCCCCCCCCCCCCCCCCCCAGACCAACCCATCCAACCCCCACACCACCACCGAGGCCCAACCCAAGCCCCCGCGCCCGGCCAACCCCCAAGCCGCCGCCACCCCCCCCCCCCCCAC
>NZ_JAQYWW010000773.1:0-971 GCF_036322525.1 Streptomyces sp. BE20
CGGGCTTGCGGACCTGGTCCACCCAGTACTCCGGGTCCGACCACTGCCCTAGCCCGACCGGGCGGCCTGTCACGGAGGACACCGCCGGGACCGAAGGCTCGGCGAAGGACAACCCACGCACCACGGCGCGGAAGTCCTCCAACATCGGCTCCATCAGCCGGGAGTGGAAGGCGTGACTGGTCCGCAGGCGGCTGGACTTCCAGCCCCGCCCGCCCGCCGCCTCCGCGACGGCGTCGATCACGGCTTCCAGCCCCGCGACCACCACGGCCCCAGAACCGTTCACCACCGCGACATCCACGTCCGGGAACGCCGCCAGCACCTCCGCCTCGGAAGCACCCACCGCGAGCATCGCCCCACCCGACGGAAGAGCCTGCATCAACCTGCCACGCGCCGCGACCAGCGCCGCCGCGTCCGGCAGAGACAGCACCCCGGCCACATGCGCGGCAGCAACCTCACCGATCGAATGCCCCACCAGCACGTCCGCCCGCACACCCCAGTGCGCGAGCAGCGCATGCAAGGCGACCTCGACAGCGAACAACGCCGGCTGCGCGTACCCGGTGCGGTGGATCAGCTCCTCGTCCGCCAGCACCTCCGCCAACGGCCGGTCCAAGTGAGCATCCAGGTGCAACACCACCTGGTCGAACGCGTCCGCAAAGACCGGGAACGCCTCGTACAACCCCCGGCCCATCGACGCACGCTGCGCACCCTGACCCGTGAACAGGAACGCCACCCGCCCGGCACCCGCCGTACCGGTCAAGCTACCCGCCCCGGAAGCTACCGCGCCCAGCCCGGCCGTCAACCCCTCGGTGTCACCGGCGAGCACCACCGCCCGGTGAGCGAGCGCGGCACGGCGGATCGAGGCGGCGCCGAGATCCACCGGGCGAGCGATGTCCACCCCGGCGCTGTCGATCAGCTGTTGAGCCTGAGCACGCAGGGACGCCTCGTCCGTACCGGACAACAGCACCGGAGCC
>NZ_JAQYWW010000774.1:0-354 GCF_036322525.1 Streptomyces sp. BE20
AGCAGGGCACCGACGGGCCGTAGCCCTCGGAAAAGTAGGGAACATCCCCGCATGCGCGGGGAGCAGAGTCGGCCACGTCGGCTCGCTGGCGGACAGCGAGGGAACAGCCCCGCAGGCGCGGGGAGCAGGGCGTCGGCTCCCGCAACGCGCCGGTCACCCGGGGAACAGCCCCGCAGGCGCGGGGAGCAGGGGCCCAGCTCGCCACGGGCCAGAACAACGAGAGGAACAGCCCCGCAGGCGCGGGGAGCAGTCAGCGGTGCCTGCGCGACCTCGGCCCGCAGCGGGAACAGCCCCGCAGGCGCGGGGAGCAGCGCTCCAGGACGTCCGTCCCGTGCTGGCAACCGGGAACAGCCC
>NZ_JAQYWW010000775.1:0-477 GCF_036322525.1 Streptomyces sp. BE20
CCAGTCGGTGTTCGCCGCGTCGTTCCAGGTGAAGTCCAGGGTGTCGCAGGGCGCCCCGGTCATCACCGTCAAGCCGAACGCCGTAGCGCCGGAGGCCGCCGCGGCCGCGGGCACCCTCGAGCACGTCAGCGTCGCGGTCACCGGCACCGCCGCCGCGATCGCTGCGAAGGCGGCCGAGTACGGCGCGGCGAAGGTCTACGTGGCCGACGGCGCCGAGTTCACCGACCAGCTGGTCGTCCCGTAGGTGGCCGCGCTGACCCAGATCGCGAAGGCGAGCGAGGCCGCCGCGGTGCTGGTCACCTCCTCCGGCGAGGGCAAGGAGGTCGCCGCCCGCGTTGCCCTGCGCCTCGGCTCCGGCCTCATCACCGACGCCGTCGACCTGGAGGCCGGCGCCGACGGTCCGGTCGCCACCCAGTCGGTGTTCGCCGCGTCGTTCCAGGTGAAGTCCAGGGTGTCGCAGGGCGCCCCGGTCATCAC
>NZ_JAQYWW010000776.1:0-410 GCF_036322525.1 Streptomyces sp. BE20
AACGGCGGGGGGGGGGGGGGGGGGGGGCGGCCCGCCCCCCCGCCCCCCCGCGCCGCGCCCGGGGGCGGGGGGGGGGGGGGGGCCGCCGCGCCGGGGGGGGGGGGCCGGCGCGGTGGGGGGGGGGGGGGGGCCCCCCCCCCCCCCCCCCCCCCCCCAACCCCACCAAACAAACCCAAAAACAAAAAAAAAAACAAAACAAAAACCACCACACCCCCCCCCCCCCCCCCCCCCCCCACCCCACCCCCCCCCCCCCACCCCACCCCCACCACCCACCACCACCCCCCCCCCCCCCCCCCCCCCCCCCCCCCCCCCACCACCCCCACCCCCACAAAAAACCCCCCAAAAACCCCCCCCAACCACCCCCCCACCCCCCCCCCCAAAAAACCAACAAAAAAAAACAAACCACAAAC
>NZ_JAQYWW010000777.1:0-395 GCF_036322525.1 Streptomyces sp. BE20
CCGCCACCCCCGGCAGCGTCACCGCCGGATCCCCCGCCACGCTCAACATCACCACGGCGGGCACCACCACACCCGGCACCTACCCGCTCACCGTCACCGGCACCGCCCCCTCCGGCACCCACACCAGCACCTACACGCTGAAGGTGACGAGCACCCAGCCCGGGAACGACTTCTCGGTCGGCGTGAACCCGGTCTCCGGCACGGTCACGGCCGGTGCGGGCACCAGCGCGAACATCACCACCGCCGTGACGTCGGGTTCGGCGCAGAGCGTCAGCCTCACCGTCTCCGGTGCCCCGGCCGGCGTCAACGCCACCGCCACCCCCGGCAGCGTCACCGCCGGATCCCCCGCCACGCTCAACATCACCACGGCGGGCACCACCACACCCGGCACCTAC
>NZ_JAQYWW010000778.1:0-344 GCF_036322525.1 Streptomyces sp. BE20
CGGGGCTCACCGGTCGGTGTCGCCGCCTTCTACCGGACGGTGGTGGACCATCCCTACGAGGACGACGACCTGGCGCTGGCCGGGGAGCTGTCCGACCGCGCCGCCGTCGCGAAGGTGAACGACCTGCTGTTCACGCGGGACGGGGTCGCGGCTGGGGCCGTCACGCTCGCCCGGGAGGTGGCGTGGGCCGCGCGGCGGCGGGTGAGCGCCTCATAACGTAACCACACCACACACAACCCACCACCCACCCAAAAAACCACACACCCACCCCCCCCACCAACAAACACCCCCACCCCACCCCAAACACCAAAACCAAAACCCCCACCATCAACTAAACCACAAAC
>NZ_JAQYWW010000779.1:0-366 GCF_036322525.1 Streptomyces sp. BE20
GGGTCACCGGGAACGAGGGCGGCGCGCAGCCGGTGCTCGGCCGGCTGTTCGCCGACGCCGGCTACGACTGCGGCTACGGGGGCAAGTGGCACCTGCCCGAACTCGACCTGCCCGACGGGCACGGCTTCCGCCGCCTGATGCAGGAGCAGCGGGACCGCGCCAAGGCGGACGCCAGGGCCAAGAAGATGGGCCACGCCGACGTCGCCGCCTACCGCGAGGTCGCCGACAGCTCCGGTGTGGACGCCCCGCCCGCCATCGGCGCGGCGATCACGGGCACGGCGAGTCGGTCGAGTGCGTCGAGTCGGACGGCCATCCGGAGGTCCTCCACCGAGGTGTCGCTAAGCGGTTCGAACAGCCACCACCCTA
>NZ_JAQYWW010000780.1:0-353 GCF_036322525.1 Streptomyces sp. BE20
CTCCCGCAAGCACTATGTGCAGCGCAGGTTTCACCCGTCGGTGATGGAGACCCCCACGTCGACCGCGCGGCGGCCCAAAGTGTCGATCAGCACCCCCAAACCATACCCAGATTTGCGGCCCAGGACAGCGGCCCACCCCCCCCCCCCACCAAACAAAACCACCCAACCACCCAAACCCACAACCAACCACCCCCACCAACCCCCCCCCCCCCCACCCCCCCCCCCCGCCCACCCAACCCGCAACCCGAAAGTGTTAAAAAAATAAAAAATCGCCGCCATAACAAAAACCAAACAGCCGACAACAACCAAAACCACCGACCCCACCAACAAAAAAACCCACACAAAAACCAAAC
>NZ_JAQYWW010000781.1:0-345 GCF_036322525.1 Streptomyces sp. BE20
AACTCAACCGGAACACCCGATGTGCCCGTTACCCAGCTAGTTGCTCAGATCGCCCTCACCCCCTGACGACCACCCACCTCACCAACTCTGCTCCCCGCGCCTGCGGGGCTGTTCCCACCAACCGCCACACCCGCGGCCCCGACGCCGCCTGCTCCCCGCGCCTGCGGGGCTGTTCCCGCCCCCCCGCGCGACGCGGCCGGGCCGAGGTGCAGCACCCCCCGCCAGCGGGGCAGTTCCAAAGCGCCCCCCCAACCTCGCCACCTGCTACAGCAATCAACCCACGACCGACGGGAATTTAACAAAACTGCAAAAAACAAGAAAAAACGAGCGTACACCAAACCAAAA
>NZ_JAQYWW010000782.1:0-205 GCF_036322525.1 Streptomyces sp. BE20
CACCCACACCGTGACCAGACGTGTGGGGGTCGTTGTTTCAGAACAACACAGTGGACGCGAGCAACTGAGGACAAGCCCTCGGCCTATTAGTACCGGTCAACTCCACCCCTCACAGGGCTTCCATATCCGGCCTATCAACCCAGTCGTCTACTGGGAGCCTTACCCTCTCAAGGAGGTGGGAGTGCTCATCTCGAAGCAGGCTTCC
>NZ_JAQYWW010000784.1:0-380 GCF_036322525.1 Streptomyces sp. BE20
CTTTGGGTGGGGGGGGGGGGTGGGTGGGTTTGTTTTTGGGGGGTGGGGGGCTGTTTTTTGTGGTTGGTTGTTTGTTTTTGTTTTGTTTTTTTCTGGGCTCCCCCGTGGGGTTTTAATAGGTGGTTGTTTTCTGTGTAAAACCAACCCCCCCACAAGGCCCGCCAGCCCCCCCCCCCCCCCGAGGAGACCAGGGTGCAGAAAAACCCCCGGGACATCCCCAATACCCCCCAAAACCCGAAGCCCGCCCCCCCCACCCCCGGCGCTTGGCGGCCCCGGGGGGCGGCGGCGTCCCCCCCGCCCCCGGGTCTCGCTCCGGTAGCTGGGGTGGGCCGACGTGTGAGGGGGTGGCCGGGGGGTTGGGTGCCTGCCCCCCCCCCCCC
>NZ_JAQYWW010000785.1:0-325 GCF_036322525.1 Streptomyces sp. BE20
GGGGCGCGCCCCCACCCACCCCACCGCTGCCCCCCGCCCACACCCAAAAACACCCCAACACGGGCGGTCGCCACCCCCCCACCCCGCCCCCCCCCTCCCCCCCCACTCCCCCCCCCCGGGGCTACCCCCCCCCCACACACCAAAAACAAAACAAAAAAACAAAAAAAAACCAAAAAAACCCACCCCCCCCCCCCCCCCCCCCACAAACCACACCCCCCCCACCCCCCCACCCCCCCCACCCCAGCCCCCAAAAACAACCCACCACCCCAAAAAACAACCACACCCCACACACCCACCCCCCCCCCACCCACAACCACCCCCAAAA
>NZ_JAQYWW010000786.1:0-399 GCF_036322525.1 Streptomyces sp. BE20
ACCCAGATCTTCGACGCCTAGGGCGGGCTGATCGCCAAGGTGTACGAGCGCGACCGCACCGTCCTCGCCGCCGACCAGATGTCGCCGTACATGCGGCAGGCCCAGGTCGACATCGAGGACGCCCGCTTCTTCGAGCACGGCGGCGTCGACCTCAAGGGGGTTCTCAGCGCGATCAGCAAGTTCGCGGAGTGCTGCAGCTCCTCCCAGGGCGCCTCGTCGCTGACCCAGCAGTTCGTGAAGAACGTCAACGTCGAGTAGGCCGGCGACGACCTGGCGGCCGTACTGGAGGCCCAGCGCAAGTCCCTGGGCCGCAAGATCCAGGAGCTGAAGGTCGCGATCAAGCTGGAGGAGGACCTGACCAAGGACCAGATCCTCACCAACTACCTCAACATCACCTTC
>NZ_JAQYWW010000787.1:0-366 GCF_036322525.1 Streptomyces sp. BE20
CTCCACCGCCCGGGGGGGCGGGGGGGGGGCCCTGATTAGCCAAACGTTGCGGTTCGCGTTTGCCGGGGGGCGGTTGGGGTGCGGGGTGCCCTTGCTGGGGGGATTGCGGTCGGGGCTGGGTGCCGGGGGGGGGGCGGGTGCGTGTGGGCTGGGGTGCGGGCGTGGGTGGGCGGGGGGGGCGGGGGGGGGGGGGGCCCCCCGGCGGCTGTGGTGAGTGCTTGTGGGCGGGCGCGGGGGGGGTGTGTTTTTGTTGGGGGGGGGCGCGGGGGGGGGGGCCCCCGGCGGGTGGGGTGGCTGTTTGGGGGGGGGGGGGGGGGGGGGGTGGGGGGTTTTGGTGTTGTGGGGGGTGGTTGGTGTTTGGGGCAC
>NZ_JAQYWW010000788.1:0-347 GCF_036322525.1 Streptomyces sp. BE20
AGAAAGAGGTGCAGGGTGCCTCCTAGCTCGAGAGGGTGGAAGTGGTGCAGGAGCTGTCGTTCGGCGTGATGGTGCGTCAGGCGGGGGTGTTGGGTGGGGTGGTTGTGGTACTCGTTGCAGTCATCCCCCCCCCCGCGGTTTTGTTTTTTCGGTGGGGGGTTGTGTTTGTGTGCCGACCGCTCCAGCTTTGGTGTGGGTGGGGGCCGCCCCCCCCCACCAAAAACAACCTCAAAAAAACACTAAAAAGGCCGCCCCAAAAACACCACCCACCACACCGACAACAAACAAACAACAACACCATCCCCTAGTAAATATTTCATAAAACATAAATATACCAAAAAAGAAAA
>NZ_JAQYWW010000789.1:0-300 GCF_036322525.1 Streptomyces sp. BE20
ATTTCGTATATCGCATAATTTTCGGTCAAGGCTCAAGAATGCTGCTTCGACGTTACGCCGCACCGCTCTGGGGCCGCTCTCTGGGCAGGATCACCACGGCCACTCCCTGCCCCCGCACGTTCCGGGACTGCCGGCCCGGCCGCTGACAGACTCACAAGGAGACCCACCCATGTCACCACTCCGACGTAGACTCGCCGCCGCCGTCTCACTGGCCTCCGCCGTCGCCCTCGCCGCCACGGCCAGCGCCACCGGCGCCCGGTCCTCCGACTCCGCCGCGCCCACCACCGTCACCTTCTCGTC
>NZ_JAQYWW010000790.1:0-1505 GCF_036322525.1 Streptomyces sp. BE20
GTGACCACCGGGAATTTCACCGTCAACGGCAGGACGTACGCCAGGCCCGCAAACCCGGTCGTCGTCATCTGCATCGACGGCAGCGAGCCGGACTACCACATCGAGGCGATGGCGGCCGGTCGGATGCCCTGGCTGAGCAAGGTCCTCGAACACGAGGGGACCTCGTGGCCGGCACACTGCGCGATGCCCGCCCTCACCAACCCCAACAACGTGTCCATCGCCACCGGCCGGCCGCCCGCCGTCCACGGCATCAGCGGGAACTACATCTTCGACACCGGACTCGGTGAAGAAGTCCTGATGAACGACAAGCGGTTCCTGCGCGCGCCCACCCTCCTGGCGGCGGCCAACGAGGCCGGCCTGGACGTCGTCGTGGTCACCGCGAAGGACAAACTGCGCCGACTGCTCGGCGCCGGCCTCGTCGAGGAGGGCCCCGCACTCGACGGCTCCGGCGAGTTCGTCCCGCCCTCGCGCCGGGGCATCTGCTTCTCCGCAGAGAAAGCCGATCTGGCCACCGTCGAGGAGAACGGAATCGGCGACGTTCTCGACCTGGTCGGAAAGCCACTCCCGACCGTATACTCGGCCGACCTCAGCGAATTCGCACTCGCCGCCGGTGTACGAATTCTCGAAACCCGCGGCGCCGACCTGATGTACCTGTCGCTGACGGACTACATCCAGCACAAGAACGCGCCGGGAACCGAGGCCGCCAACGACCTCTACGAGAAGATCGACCACTACGCGGGCCGGCTGGCCGACCTCGGCGCGACCGTCGTGCTCACCGCCGACCACGGCATGAGCGCCAAGACCGACGCCCAGGGCCGCGCCCAGGTCGTCTTCGTCGAGGAGGAGGTCCGACGCATCCTCGGCGTCCCCGCGGACACCGGCGCCGAGGGCCTGCGGGTCATCCTGCCCATCACCGACCCGTACACCGTGCACCACGGCGCACTCGGCTCCTTCGCGAGCGTGTACCTCCCCGAGGGCACCGACCGCGACGCCACGATCGACGCCCTGCGCGCCATCGGAGGCATCCAGGAAGTGCACGGCCGCGAGGAGGCCGCCACACGCTTCGCGCAGCCCTCCGACCGCATCGGCGACATCGTGGTCCTCGCCGAAGCCGGCACCGCCCTCGGCCGCTTCCCCGCCTGGCACGACCTCAGCGGACTGGACGCCCCGCTCCGCTCCCACGGCGCACTGGGCGAGCTCCAGATCCCGTTCCTGATCAACCGTCGACTCCCGGAACCCGAACCCCTCGACGAGCCCTACGGCGACCCCGCCGTCATCCACAACTACGACGCCTTCTGGGTGGCCACCACACTCGTCGCCCAGCAGGAGAGCGGTACCGCTCACGCACACTGACACGCCGCGGCCACCCCTTCCGGGGGGCGGCCACGGTACCGGCGGCAGCCGCCGCCTCGACCTCGCGCCGCCCGCCATGCGGCGCTCCCCGGCCCCCACCCAGATCGGTCGAGAACCATGTCGAACGCCGAGACCACCAGATCGGACACCAA
>NZ_JAQYWW010000791.1:0-392 GCF_036322525.1 Streptomyces sp. BE20
GCCATCCGCCGCCCCGCAGCCCCGCCGCAACCGCGCCGCCTCCACCGCGCCCGCGGCGTGCACCGCCGCGCTGGCCGAGCCGATCAGCGCCTGCCCGTGCGCCCTCGGCCTGGCCACCCCGCCCGCGCTGATGGTCGGCACCGGACGCGGCGCCCCGCTCGGCATCCTGATCAAGCGCTCTGAGGTGCAGGAGACCACGCGCAAGCTTGACACCGTCGTCCTCGACAAGACCGGCACCGTCTCCACCGGCCCCATGACCCTGCTCGCCGTCCGCACCGCGGAGGGCGTCACCGAGACCGAGGTCCTGCGCCTCGCCGTTGAGCTGGAGCACGCCTCCGACCACCCGATCGCCGCCTCAGACTCCCAGGACGCAGACGACAAGGTCGTCCCCA
>NZ_JAQYWW010000792.1:0-42051 GCF_036322525.1 Streptomyces sp. BE20
ACGCCTGCTCCACGCCGTACTCGTCCAGCTCCGACAGAAGGCCGTCCACGCCCTCCCGGTCGGTGGTGTGATCGTCCGAGAAACGACGGTCACCCGTCGCGTCCGGCACGTGCTTCACACAGACAACGATCCTCAAGCTCATGAGCGATTCTCCTGGTACGGGTGCACTTGGTACGGGTGCACTGGTCCACGGCCTCAGGTCATGCCGAGGGTACTGAGTGCCAAGTCCGGCGCACCGCGCCCTGCGTGCGGCGCGCGCCACCTGGACCGGCATGCCCTGTCGGCTCTCTTCGACTGGCGTCAGAGGCTCTCCCGAGAGAATACGGCACTCAGTACCCCTCGTAAAGGAACTCAGTACCCTTCGGCCCTCCGGCGGGTCCGGCAGAGGGGCCGCGAACGGCGCCCGCGAGCCGGCGAGCCGCGGGAACGGGCCGGGCGGTGGACCGGGGAAAGACTGCGCGCAAGGTTTGCGCAAGCACCTGCCAGGACCCGTCATGGAATCCGCCAGACCGCCCGGGCAGACCCTCGTCGGGGCCGCCGAGACCCGGGGCCCCGGACCGGGATCAAGGAGGGGGACCGACATGACCTTGGTGCACGGGGAAGTCCGCCACGGGGAACGGCGGAACGGACAGCAGGGCGGGGAACGGCCGGGCAACCGGCGGTCGTGGGCCACGCTGACCGACTGCAAGGAGGTGCTGGTGGTCGTGCACTCCATGGTGTACGGCCAGCGGCTGCACGACATCTACCCGCTGCTCGGCGCGGACCTGCGGGTCCACGTCCAGTTCACGGTGGCGCCGCACGCCTTCAACGGGGGTGCGGCGGCACACGTCCGGCGGCTCGGTGGCACGGTGCTGCCGTGGGCGGAGGCCGTCCGGCGGGAGTTCGACCTGGTGCTGGCAGCCGGCTCGCAGGGGCTGGAGCAGTTGCGCGGCCCGCTCGTCCGGCTGCCGCACGGGGCCGGGCACATCAAGCTGTCACCCGGGCAGGCTGGGGTGGCAGGGGTGGCAGGCGCGACCGGCCCGGCGGAGGCGACGGGCGGGGGCTCGGCCGGCGAGCGCGCGGCAGGAGGAGACCCGACGGGCCGGGGTGCGGCGGGGGCGGAACCGGTGGGCGCCGAGTCCGGGCGGTCCGCTCGAACGGTCGCCGGGCTCGGGCCCGAGTACGTCACCTGGAACGGGCAGCTGGTGCCCACCGCGTACGCGCTCGCCCACCAGGACGACCTCACCGAACTCGGCCGCGGCTGCCCGGAGGCGCTGCCGATCGCCGAGGTGGTCGGCGACGGCTGCTACGACCGGATCGCCGCCGCGCTCCCCGCCCGCGAACGGTACCGGGCGGCGCTCGGGCTGCGGCCCGACGAGCGGCTGGTGGTGGTCTGCTCCACCTGGGGCAGCGGCTCGCTGTTCACCAGGCTGGACGCGGTCCTGCCGCGGCTGGCCGCCGAACTGCCCCGGCACGGCTACCGGACCGCGCTGCTGGTCCACCCCAACGTCGCCGCCCAACACAGCCCCTGGGCCGTGCGCTCCTGGGCGACGGCGACCTCGCGCGGGGCCGTCACCGTGCTCTCGCCCGAGGAGGACTGGCGGCCGCTGCTCGTCTCGGCCGACTTCATCATCGGCGACCACGGCTCCGTCACCCTGTACGGCACGATGACCCGGGCGCCGATCCTGCTCGCCGAGTACCCGCACCGGGACGTCAATCCGCGGTCGCCCGGCGCGCTGCTCGCCCGCACGGCGCCGTCACTCACCCCCGCCCACCCGCTGACCGCCCAGCTCGCGTACGCGGCGGAGCAGTACCGGCCCGAGGAGTACGCCGCCATCGCCGCGCGGATCAGCTCCGAGCCGGGCCGGTTCGACCGGCGGATGCGGCGGCTGCTCTACCGCGTCCTCGGTCTGGGCGAACCCGCCCACGCGCCGGAACCACCGGCGCTGCCCCTTCCCCTGCCCCTGTCGCTCGTGTCGTCCTCGGGGGGCGCGGGGTTCGCCGGGCCCGGCGAAGACGGCGGATCTGCCGGACACGGCGGACACGGCGGGTGGGGGTGACCGTGGCCGCACTGCACACGGTGCGGCTCGCCCCGGCCGACGGCCTCGCGCCGTCGGCCGGGGCGCCCGCCTCGCTCTTCGAGGCCCGCGTCCACTCCCCCGCCGGTTTCTGCCACGGTCTGCTCACCAGCTGCCTGCGGAACGATCCGGACGGCGACCCGCTCGCCCGCACCTTCGTCGACGAGCACCTGGCGCTCGACCTCACCGACCCCGACGCCGGCCGGTGGCGCCACCATGCCGACGTCCTCCACCTCCGCGCGCCCGATCCCCGACAGGCACTCGCCCGGCTCGCCGCCGTCCTTCGGGCGCACCCCGGTTGCGCGGTCGCCTCGGCCGAGTGCGGCGGCGGCTCGTTCCTCGTCCTCGCCCGGACGGGAGGACGGCTGGCCCTCCGGCTCCGGCCCGGCACCGGCGGTCCGCCGTCCTCCTGGCCGCGGTCGGCCGTCGGTTCGCTCGCCCACGCCTGGTTGGCCGCCGGGCGGGCACTGGCCGAGATCACCACGTTGGCCGCCTCGGCGTCCTCCCCGCACGGGTCGCTCGGCGGCGGGTTCGGCCGCGGACGGCGACCCGGCACACCCTCCCCGCCGGCCGCCCCGCCGACCGGGCGCCCACCCGGACGGCCCGACGGCCGGTGAGCCGAACCGACCTGCGCCCGGCGGCACCACTACTCCGGGCCCGCCTCCCCGTCGTCCGGCGGGGAGGCGGCGGCCCCCAGGGCGTCGAGGCCGGCGGCCAGGCGGGCTGCGTCGGGGGCGGCCAGCGCCCGGTAGTGGGCCAGCGACTCCCGGTACCGGGCCGCCGCCTCGGTGAGGCGCCCGCGGTCACGGGCCAGGTCGCCGGTGAGTTCGAGGACGCGGGCCTCCCAGTGGCGGGCCTGACCGGTACGGAACTCGGCCAGCGCCTCCGCGTAGCAACGCTCCGCCTCCCCGTCCGCACCGAGCGCCGCGTGCGCCTGACCGAGGAAGGCGAGCGCCCGCGCGGCCTCGTACGCGGCGGGCACGGCGACCAGCTCACGGTGGGCGCCGGTAATCACCGGGACGGCCTCGGCGGCCCGCCCGGCGGCGAGCAGGACGTCACCCAGCGCCAGACGGGCGAGGGCGGTGCCACGGGCGTAGCCCCGGGCCTCACGCAGGGTGACCGCCCCGCGGAGGCACTCGGCCGCCTCGGTGAGCCGGCCCGCCGTCCGGTGGGTCTGGCTCAGGCCGTAGAGCGCGTCGGCCTCGACGAGCGGGTCGCCGACCGTCCGGGCCAGCGCGAACGCCTCCTCGAACCAGGCGGCCGCCTCCTCCCCCTCCCCGGCGTTGCGCAGGCCGGTGCCGCCGGAGGTGAGCATCCGCAGCTCCCCGGCCCGGTCGCCGGCCGCGCGGGCGGCGGCCCGGCCGATCCGGTGCGCCTCGATCCAGAGCCGGGCCGGACGCCGCCGGAGGAACAACGGCCACATGGCGTCGACGAGTTGCCAGGCGACGGCGGTCCGGTCGGTGGCGGCGGCCCAGCGCAGCGCGTCCGCGAGCCGGTCGGCCTCGGCGTCCAGCCAGCCGAGGGCCTCCGCCTCCTCGGTGAACTCTCGTGCGCGGGGCACCGGTTGCCGCGTGTAGTCACGGCCCAGGGTGCGGTGGCTCGGGCTGAGCAGCGCCTCGGCAGCGGTCGCGGAGGCCAGGTACCAGTCGAGGACACGGTCGACGGCGGCCCGGCCCTCCGGCGCGTCACGGACCTCGACGGCAAGCGCCCGGGCGTGCAACTTCACCAGATCGTGAAAACGGAATCCGCCCTCCATCTCCTCCAGGAGGTGGACGTCGATCAGGCCGTCGAGCAGCCGGTCCGCCACGCCGGGCGCCAAGTCGCCCACGGCGCAGGCGACATCGAGCGTGAAGACGGGGAAGGGCAACAGACCGAGAAGCCGGTAGAAGCGCGCCGCGTCCGCGTCCAGCACCTCGAAGGACGCGTCCAGCACCTGGTGCACGGCCTCTCCCTCCACGTCGAATGCGGCGAGCCGGTCGGATTCGTGGCCGAGCGCCTCGGCGGTGGCGGCGAGCGACTGGACCGGGCGGGCCGCGATCCGGGCGGCGGCCAGACAGACCGCGAGCGGCAGGCCCGCGCAGCGCTCCACCACCTCGGCGGCGGCGGCGCGTTCGCGGGCCACCCGGTCCTCGCCGACCCGCTGGGTGAGCAGTTGCGCCGCCGCGTCGTCCGAGAGCAGGTCGACCTTGCGGAACACCGCCCCGTCTATGCCGAGGCCGGTGAGGCGCCGCCGGCTGGTGACCACGACGACGGCGTGCTCCGAACCGGGCAGCAGCGGGCGGACCTGCGCCGCCGTGGAGGCGTTGTCGAGCAGCACGGCGATCCGGCGCTCGGCGGCCAGCGAGCGCCACAGCGCGGCCCCCTCCGCCAGGCTGCCGGGCACCGGCGTGATCCCGAAGGCCCGCAGGAAGGCGCCCAGCGCCTCGGCCGGGTCGGCCGGCCCGCCCGGGGCGTGACCGCGCAGGTCGGCGTAGAGCTGGCCGTCGGGGAACCTGCCGGACAGGCCGCGCAGCCACTGGGTGGCGAGCACCGTCTTGCCCACCCCGGCCGGCCCGGTCACCACCACCGTGACGTCGGCGGCGTCGGTCGCGTCGCCCAACGACCGGTCCAGCGCCGCGAGATCGTCCTCACGTCCGACCAAGCGCCGTGGCACAGGGGGGAGTTGGCGTGGCACCGGAAGCGCCGGGGCCGGGGCGGGCCCGCCGTGGATGTGCACGCTCCGGATCGACCCGGCCTGGACCACCGAACCGCCCACCCGGGTACCGGAGACCGAGTAACTCCCGCCCGTCGACTGCTGATCCGCCTCACTCACCGGCCGCTCCCGCCGGCCGGCCGTGCACCCGGCTGCACATCCGGCTCCGTGAACGTCACAGGCTCCACTGGTCCCCCTACCCGCAGAACGACGTATCCGAGTGGCAGGACCCCGACGGTGATCAGAGGTGATCAAATACCGTGCAGCCGATACCACATGACGCATGGTCATATGGAGAATATGCCAATAACCTCGATCCCTGAAGAAGGCAGACGGTATAGCAGCGGCGCCCGAAGGCGTGGGATGCTCACCTCCGACACGGCAAGCTGGTAGCCAACCGGCGGGGGGCGTCGAATGGAGTTCCATCTTCTGGGCTCGGTTGAACTTTCGGTGAACGGCGAGTTGTTGGCGATTCGCTCGGACAAGCGTCGCCGCCTGCTCGCCGCCCTGGCCCTGGAGGTGGGGCGACCGCTCTCGCACGAGTGGCTGGCCAACAGGATCTGGGACGAGGAACCGCCGCCCAGCGCGCTGGCCAGCATCTACAGTCACGTCTCCCGCATTCGGAGCGAGTTGCGAAAGGCCGCCGACGCGGAAGGCCTCAGCGCGCCCCGGGACGTCCCCACCATCGACACCCGATCGCACACGTATGCGCTGCGCACCGACCCCCAATTGATCGACTGGCATCGCTATGTCGACCTTTCGCGGCGAGCCCGCCAACTCGCCGACAACGGGGACGACGTCCAGGCGCGGACCGTCCTGAGCCGGGCCGAGGAGCTGTGGCGCGGCGAACCGCTCGCCGGACTCCCCGGCGGCTGGGCCCAGTCCACCCGCGCCACCATGGCCGACCAGCGCCTCGCCACCACCCTCCTGCGGGTCGAGATCGACCTCCGGCTCGGCCGCCACAGCGAACTCATCCCCGAACTCACCGCGCTCCGCGAGGAGCGCCCCACCGACGAACGCGTCGCCGCCCACCTGCTGGTCGCCCTCCACGGCGCCGGCCGCCAGGCCGAGGCGCTCGCCGTCTACCCCGCCGTCGTCCGCCGCCTCCGCGCCGACCTCGGCACCGCCCCCGGCGCCGCCCTCACCCGCCTCCACGAGCGGATGCTGCGGGGCGCCCCGCTCTCGGGACCGGACGGGCGGGCGGAGCCGCCGCCCGAGGACCGGACGGATGGACGCACCGACCGGCGGACGACGGCTCGGCCGCACCCTGCGCGCACGACGCCCGCCCAGCGGCCAGTCCCGGTCGGCCCACCGGCTCGACACATGATCGGCCGCCACGACGATCTCCGACGACTGCTCGGCGAGCCCGAGGACGGGAACGAGCAGGGCGGCGTGGTGACCGTGTCCGCGATCCTCGGCATGGCCGGCGTCGGCAAGACCACGCTCGCCCTGCATGCGGCACACCTGATGCGGTCGCGCTTCCCCGGTGGCTACGTTCACCTCAACCTAGGTGCCCACGCGGGCAACCAGCAACCGCTCACCACCGAGGCCACAGCCACCGCACTGCTCCGGCGACTCGGTGTTCCGGCCGCGACCATCCCGCTCGACACCGAGGAGCTCTTCGGGCTCTGCGCCGAGGTCCTGGCCTCGCGCCGGGCCGTCGTGGTGCTCGACGACGCCTCCAGCGCAGCCCAGATCCGCCCCCTGCTACCGACCGCCCCTGCCTCCCTGGTCTTCGTCACCAGCCGCCACCGGCTCGCCGAGCTACCCGGCTCCAGACCGATCTTCCTGGACATCCTGCCCGTCGATGACGCGGTCGCCCTGTTCACCTCGGTGGTCGGTCGCGAACGGGCGGGCGACCGCAGCCGGATCGTCGAAATCGTCGACCGCTGCGGCCTTCTGCCGCTGGCCATCGAACTGGCCGCGAGCCGGTTCAAGGCGCGCCCCTCGTGGACCCTGGATCATCTGGCCCAGCGACTGTCCCGCAAGACCGGCCGGCTCGCGGAGATCCGGCACGGCTCCGAGAGCATCGCCCGCGCCTTCGAGGTCTCCTACCGCTCCCTGCCCCGCGAGCAGCGGGAGGCATTCCGGCTACTGGGCCTCTACCCGGGGCCGGACATCGGCCTGCACGCGGCGGCGGCGCTGCTGGGGCGATCGGTCGACGAGACGGACCAGATTCTGGAGGCCCTGCACCACTGCCACCTCCTTGGCGAGGACGTGCCGGAGCGCTTCCAACTCCATGACCTCCTCCGCGAGTACGCGATTCTGCTAGCTCGCGAGGAGGGGGGCCCGGAAGAGGTCGATGGAGCCATCCGCCGGCTGCTCGGCTTCATGCTCGGGGCGGCCGACCAAGCCGACCGGCTGCTGTATCCGCGGCGGTCACGTCTCGCGTTGCCACCGCTCCGTCAATTACCCGGACTGGAAACACTCCTGTACGACATTGACCTCAACTCAACCGAATCCGCGCGGGACTGGCTTGACACCGAGCAAGCGGGACTGATCGCGCTCGCAGCCCATGCACAGAACACCGAGCACCCCGAGGCCGCCGCCTGGCTGGCTCACGTACTGGCCGGCCACCTTGACGCCCAGGCCTACTGGAGTGAGGCCCACGACCTGCATCAAGCCTCGGTCACGTACTGGCGTTCGGCAGCGAACGACCGCTGCGAGGCACGGGCGCTGATCAACCTCGGCGCGACCCTCGCGAACGCCTCGCGCTACCCGGCGGCGTTCGAGGCCCTGGAGCGCGGGCTCGCCCTGGCTCGGGCCGAGGAGGACACAGATGCCATCGCAGAGGCACTGAGCCTGCTCGGCGAGCTGCTCTGGCACCAGAGCTCCCTGCCCCAGGCTCTTGCCATGCAAGAGGAGGCGCTGCGAATCCGAAGAGAGAGCGGCGACCGCTGGAACACCGCCCGGTGCCTCGCCAGCGTCGGAATCGTGCAGAGCTCACTAGGAAATCAGGAAATGGCCCTCATGGCCTATCGGAGCGCCCTTCCGTTGGCTCGGCAATTCAATGACAGAACTTTCGAACTGATAATTCTCAACAATATCGGCGACCTCCACCTGAGCGCCGGCGACCTTCCGGCGGCCCGCATCGCATTCGAACGCATACTCGAACGCGGGGTGGACTTCATGTCTCATTTCGACCTGGCGGTCGTGAAGATCAACCTGGCATCCTCGCTCAGGATCCCGGAGGAACTCGATCGCGCCCTGACTCTCTACCGGTCAGCCCTGTCCGTGTTCCGCTCAGTCGGCGGCATCCGACACGAGGCGGACACGCTCAACAGCCTCGGTGACACACTTCGATCGGCCGACCGTCCGGCGGAAGCTCATGATCAGTACACCATCGCCCTCGCGCTGGCCCGATCCATCGGAACGACCCGCGAAGAAGTGGCCGCCCTACGGGGGCTCGGCTGCTCCGAGGTCATGCTCGGACAGAGCGTCGCCGCGATCGGCCACCTCACTGCGGCGATCTCGATCGCCCGGCAGATCGGCGCCGCCGACCAGGCCGACCTGGCCGAAGAGGCGCTTACCAAGATCCATCCACGAAGCGCAGATGGAGTGCCGCGTTCCGATTGACTGCTCGTCGACTCTATGCACTTCTGATCGAATTTGATCGTAGAGATACTAAGCAGTCGCTACATGGATCCAACGATTGCACGGTACCGAACACATGCCAATGTGTCAGACACCGCTTTGTGTTGCCCCTGACGACTCTGCTACACATGGCTCGGAGCGCAGCAGATCTTCGCGCCCCGAACCATCGCTACACGCAGAGAGACACAGAAAATGAGCGACCTTCACGCCCCGATAGTCGAATGCCCTCGGATCCGAGCCACCGAGCCGGCCAATAATTCCGCGGAACCGGCGGCACCGGGGTTCTTCTGGCGGATGCCCATCTGGTACTGAGGCGCCGCGCCATCTCCGAGGGCGTGATCGGGGCTCCGATCACGCCCTCGGAGATGACCCCGCCCGACTTCTCAGCCGCCCAGGGCTACGGCGGCCTCCGCGGTGAGGAGACGGAAGGTCAGGGACTCCTGGAGGTAGAGGTCCACGGTGTCAGGGGTGTGGGAGAGGTACCCGACGGAGACGTCCTGGCCGAGGACCAGTTCGAAGTCTCCGCCACGGGCGGAGAGCAGGAAGGCGCCCTCGACGGCCGGGGCCCAGATGATCTCGCCGTCGAGCAGGCGGGCGATGTGTGCGGCCACCGGGTAGCCGTGGTCCGAGGTCTCGCTCACGGCGGTATAGGCCCCGGCGCCGAGGAGCAGGGCGTACGGGCCGCCGACGCCGGCGAGGCGGAGGACGGTGAGGGCCTGGCTGACGGCGGTGGGATAGTCCCGGACGTCGGCCGGGAGCGGCACCGCCGGGTTGGACGCGCCGGCGCGGATGCCCTCGATCCCCGCGGCCCGGTAGCCCTCGAAGACGGTGCGGTCCTCGGCCAGGGCGAGCGCCCGGGCGGCGTCCTTGACGGGCTGCCAGTCGGAGTCGCGGGAGCCGCGCTCGACGTCGTCGACGGCCGCGCGCGAGACGGTGAACGGGACGCGCAGTTCGACGACCGGCCGGGCCTCCCTGGCGTGGGCCACGACACCGTCCGCGGGCGGGTCGATGGAGGTCAGGTGGCCGGTTCCGACGGCGGCGAGCGCGAGGCCCTCGGGGCCGCTCAGGTCGACCACCCGGCGGCCGGCGACGTGCAGCTTGAAGGTCTGCCGGGCCTCCTCCTCGATCTCCTCCCAGGCGGCGGCCGAGACGGGGGCGAGGTCGCGGTGCAGGTTGTTCATCGTGACGGGGTCTCTTTCAGGCTGCCGATGGCGAGCGAGCCATCGAAGGAGGCGAGGGACGGGGCGCGGGGCGGCGCTGCGGGGACGGGCGGGGCGTCGGCGGTGTCCGCGGCGGGTGCGGGCGGCGGGTCGTCGAGGAAGTCCGCGGTCGGCACGTGGAAGAGGGTCCCGGTGACGGCGGTGGAGACGTCCAGCAGCCGGTCGTACGCGCCCGGCGGGCGGCCCACGAACATGTTCCGCAGCATCTCCTCCGTCACCTCCGGGTCGCGCGCGTAGCCGATGAAGTAGGTGCCGAACTCGCCACCGTCCTCGAACGATCCGAAGGCCATGTTGAACCGCATGATCTGCCGTTCCTCGCCGTCCGGGCCGGTGATCGTGGTCAGGGAGACATGCGAGTCGGCGGGTTGGGAGTCGTCGTCGAGTTCGATGTCGGTGAGCTTGGTACGGCCGACCGCCCGCTCCTGTGCCTCGACCGGCAGCCTGTTCCAGGCGTCCAGGTCGTGCAGGTACTTCTGCACGATGACGTAGCTGCCGCCCGCGAACTCCGGGTCCTCGGGGCCGACCCGGACGGCGGCGTCCGCGGCCCGGCCCTCGGGGTTCTCGGTGCCGTCGACGAAGCCGAGCAGGTCACGGTCGTCGAAGTAGCGGAAGCCGTGGACGGCGTCCACGACGGTGGCCGCCCCGGCGAGCCGCCGGGTGAGCTGGCCGGCCAGTTCGAAGCAGAGGTCCATGCGGGCGGCCCGCAGGTGGAACAGCAGGTCGCCCGGGGTGGCCGGGGCGCGGTGACGGGCTCCGGCCACCTCCCGGAAGGGGTGCAGCGCCGCCGGACGGGGGCCGGCGAAGAGGCGGTCCCAGGCGTCGGAACCGATGCCGGTGACGCAGGTCAGGCCCGCGTCGGGGGCGCGGAAGCCGACGGAGCGGCGCAGTCCGGCGAGGTCGGGGAGCAGCGCGCGGACGGTCTGCTCGCCACCGGGGTCGACGGTGAGCACCAGGAAGATCGCGGCGCTGGTGAGCGGGGCGAGGACGGGTTGCGCGTCGGGCGGGTCGGCGGGCGGCGCCGGGTCGGCGGCCGGGAGTCGGGCGGCGGACGGGGGCGGCACGGAAGGCATGGCGGACTCCGGTCTCCGGGGTCTGATCGTCCGTACGATTACACCCCAGAGCGGACATTACGGCGCGGTCGCCGCCCCGAACGCGGGAAGGCCCGTACCGGACGGAGGATCCGTCCGGTACGGGCCGGCAGGTGACACGGTCCCCGGGGCAGGTCCTGGGGCGGGGCCGGCGCGGGGCCGGGCGCGACGGTGCGGCGCAGTGGCGCGGGGGTCAGCCGCGGGTGCGGCGGCGCAGGCCGGTCGCGGTGACCAGGGCGCCGAGCACGACCGCCGCCACCGGCACCACCAGCGCGGCACGGAAGCCGTCCAGCCCGGCCTGCGCGGTGCCGTCCGTGCCGGTCGCCGCCAGGTTGACGGTGGTCACCACCGAGAGGCCGAGTGCCGCGCCGAACTGGAAGGAGGTGTTGAGCAGCCCGCCGGCCAGCCCCTGCTCCTCCTCGGCCACGCCGTCGGTGGCGGCGATGGTCAGCGGCCCGTAGGCGAGCGCGAACGCCAGTCCGGTGAGGATCATGGTCGGGAACATCATCGGGTACGTCCAGTCCAGCCCGACCGGCAGGAACAGTGCGTACGAGACGGCCGCCAGGCAGAAGCCGCCGAGGATCACCCGGGCGTTGCCGAACCGCTCGACCAGCCGGGGCGTGAGCGTCGGGGCCAGTACCGCGTCCACGCCGACGGCGAGCAGCGCGAGCCCGGTCTGGAGGGAGCTCCAGCCGCGCAGGTCCTGGAGGTACAGGGTGACGACGAACTGGAAGCCGAAGAACGAGCCGGCGAAGAGCAGCGCGCCCAGGTTGGCCCGCAGGAGCGGCCCGGAGCGCAGCAGGCCGAGACGGACCAGCGGTGCGGCGGAGCGCCGTTCGATCGCCGCGAAGGCGGCCAGCAGGGCCAGTCCGCCGGCCAGCGAGGCCACCGTCCAGAGTGCCTCGGCGCCGGGCTCGCCGAGCCTGACCACCCCGTAGACCAACAGCAGCATCGCGCCGGTGGCGGTCGCGGCGCCGGCCAGGTCGAAGCGTTCGCCGGCGCGACGGGTGGGCGCCTCGTCGCGCGGGATCAGCGGCAGTGCGGCGATCAGCAGGGCGCCGGCCAGCAGGACGGGAGCGAAGAAGACCCAGCGCCAGCTGACGGCGGTGAGCAGCCCGCCGGCCACCAGGCCGAGCGAGAAGCCGGCCGCCGCCGTGCCCGCGTAGACGAGCAGGGCGCGGTTGCGGCGGGGCCCCTCGGCGAAGGCGGTGGTGATGACGGCCAGTCCTGCGGGGGTCATGAAGGCCGCGGAGAGGCCGGTGACGAAGCGGGCCAGGATGAGCATCCAGCCCTCGGTGGCGAGACCGCCGAGGCCGGAGAAGAGGACGAAGACGGTGAGCCAGAGCAGGAACATCCGGCGCCGGCCCAGCAGGTCGGCGGTCCGGCCGCCGAGCAGCATGAACCCGCCGTAACCGAGCACGTAGGCGCTCAGCACCCAGCTGAGTGAACCGGTGCTCATCCCCAGGTCGGCGCGGATCGACGGGAGCGCCACGTTGAGCATCGCGACGTCGATGCCCTCCAGGAAGATCGCGCCGCAGAGCACGAGGAGCACGGCTGCCTCCCGCCCGCCGAAGCGGGACGGGGGCCCGGAGGCGGCGTCGACCCGGCCGCCGGACGGGCCCGGGCTTCCGACAGGGCCCGGGCTTCCGGTTTCGGGCACGGCTGATGACACGGACACGGAGGTCTCCTGGGAGTGCGCGGGGAGGCGAGGGCGACAGAACGAGCCGGTTCCTCTTCGGCCGGTCGGTTCCCTCTTGTAACCACTGGCCATCCTGAGGCAGCATCAGGAGCTGTGGAAGAAGGCACTTTGAAGTTACCGACGCACTGCGCGGGTACCGAGGACGGCTACGACGTGCTCCAGTGGGACACCCGGGAGGACTGCGAGGTCCGGCAGATCCTCGACCGGATCGCCGACAAGTGGTCGCTGCTGGTCATCGCCCTGCTCGACCGCCGCTCGCTGCGCTTCACCGAGCTGCGGCGCGAGATCGACGGGGTCAGCCAGCGGATGCTCACCGTCACGCTGCGGCAGCTGGAGCGTGACGGCCTGGTCGAACGGACGGTCCACCCGGTGGTGCCGCCCCGGGTGGACTACGCACTGACACCGCTGGGGCGGACGCTGCACACCACCATCCAGTCGCTGGTGACGTGGACGGAGTCGCATCAGCGGGAGATCGCGACGGCCCGCGCCTCGTACGACGCGCGCGCGGTCTGAGCACCCGCCGCACAGCACGGCGAAGGGGCGGGCCCGGGTCGGGTCCGCCCCTTCTTGCCGCGGGTTCGCCGCGCGGCGCCGGCGCCCTGCCGCTCCCGCCGCCTCGCCGTCAGACCCGCAGGGCGGCGAGCTGCTCGGCGAACGGGACCACGGCCTGGGCGGCCGGGGCTTGCGCGCCCGGGGCGGTCTGCTCCGGCCGGGCCGAGGGGACGCGGCCGGCCAGCAGCGCGGCGAGCTCGCCGGCCGCCCGATCGATCCGCCCGGGGAGGCCGTCGGTGAGCCGGTCCCCCGCGGCGCCCCAGTCGTCGGTGGCCGCGTACACCGCGGTCGGGACGACGACCGCCCGCAGGTAGCTGAAGAGCGGCCGGACGGCGTGCTCCAGCGCCAGCGAGTGCCGGGGCGTGCCTCCGGTGGCCGCGATCAGCACCGGCTTGCCGGTGAGCGCGTCCGGGTCGATCACGTCGAAGAACGACTTGAACAGCCCGCTGTACGAGGCCGCGAAGATCGGCGTCACCGTGATCAGGCCGTCGGCGCGGGTGACCTCCTCGATCGCCTCGCGCAGCGCGGCGCCGGGGAAGCCCGTGACGAAGTTGTTCGCGATGTCGGTGGCGAGGTCGCGCAGTTCGACCACCGTCACCTCCACCGGCCGCCCGGCGGAGCCGAGCCGGCGGCTCGTCGACTCGGCGAGCCGGTCGGCGAGCAGCCGCGTCGAGGACGGCTTGCTCAGGCCGGCGCTGACCACCACCAGTCGGTACGCGGTCACTTGGTCACCTCCGTGGTCTCCTGCTGCTCCTGCTGCTGCTCGCCCTGCCGGGCGAGCTCGGCCGCGACCCGGGCCTCGTGGGTCGGCCCGTCCGGGACCTCGGCCGGGCGGCCCTTCGCGAACTCGGCGCGCAGGACCGGCACGACCTCCTCGCCGAGCAGGTCCAGCTGCTCCAGCACCGTCTTCAGCGGCAGGCCCGCGTGGTCCATCAGGAACAGCTGGCGCTGGTAGTCGCCGAAGGACTCGCGGAAGGTCAGCGTCTTCTCGATGACCTCCTGCGGGCTGCCCACGGTGAGCGGGGTCTGGTCGGTGAACTCCTCCAGCGAGGGGCCGTGCCCGTACACCGGCGCGTTGTCGAAGTACGGGCGGAACTCGCGCACCGCGTCCTGCGAGTTCTTCCGCATGAACACCTGGCCGCCGAGCCCGACGTACGCCTGTTCGGCGGTGCCGTGCCCGTAGTGGGCGTAGCGCTCCCGGTAGAGGTTGACCAGCTTCTGGAAGTGCTCCTTGGGCCAGAAGATGTTGTTCGCGAAGAAGCCGTCACCGTAGTAGGCGGCCTGCTCGGCGATCTCCGGGCTGCGGATCGAGCCGTGCCAGACGAACGGCGCGACGCCGTCCAGCGGGCGCGGGGTGGAGGTGAAGGACTGCAGCGGGGTGCGGAAGCGACCCTGCCAGTCCACCACGTCCTCGCGCCACAGCTGGTGCAGCAGCGCGTAGTTCTCGATCGCGAGCGGGATGCCCTGGCGGATGTCCTTGCCGAACCACGGGTAGACCGGGCCGGTGTTGCCGCGACCCATCATGAGGTCCACCCGGCCGTCCGCGAGGTGCTGGAGCATCGCGAAGTCCTCGGCGATCTTCACCGGGTCGTTGGTGGTGATCAGGGTGGTCGAGGTGGAGAGGATGATGCGGTCGGTCTGCGCGGCTATGTACCCGAGCATGGTCGTCGGCGAGGACGGCACGAACGGCGTGTTGTGGTGCTCGCCGGTCGCGAAGACGTCCAGGCCGACCTCCTCGGCCTTGCGTGCGATGGCGACCATCGCCTTGATCCGCTCGTGCTCGCTCGGGGTGCGGCCCGTGGTCGGGTCGGGGGTGACGTCGCCGACGGTGAAGATTCCGAACTGCATGCTGCTCACCACACTCCTGATGAATCCCGGTCGGGATCCGATCGTCAAAGTTTCAACCACCTTAGCATCGACCGTCCCGCCGATATTCCCCGAGCACCCATCTCCTCGCCCCCGACTGCCCACCGACCCCCTCCCCGGGCTGTCGAGGGCCGCCGGGGGCGGGAGCGGGGGCCGGGAAGGGAGGTCAGTCGGTGTAGGCGGGCTCGGGGATGCGGTCGGTGGGGACGGGGGTGGGGTGGGCGGGTCGGGCGCGGCGGGTACCGAGCGCCTCGGGGAGGAGGGTGAGCAGGCCCGCGACGGCGAGGCCGGCGCCCAGCCAGAGGGGCGCGCGCAGGCCCCACGCGTCGATCGCGAGGCCGCCGAACGAGGTGCTGATGATGATCCCCAGGGTGATGAAGGAGGAGTGGACGGTGTTCACCAGCGGGCGGGCGTTGCCGGTGCGCTGGACCCGGGACACCATTGCGGGGTTCATCGTGACGCCGACCAGACCGATGCCCAGCAGGAACGCGACGGCCGGCACCGGCAGGTCCGCGAAGAGCGCGAAGCCCACCAGGAAGACGGCGTTCAGCGCCAGGCCCAGGGTGAGCACGGGCACCGCGAAGCGGTCGGCGAAGCGCCCGACCACGGTGTTGCCGACGACGGTGGCCGCGCCGTACGCGACCAGCAGCAGCGGGACGGAACCGGCCGAGAAGCCGGTGACCTCGGTGAGGATCGGGTTGGCGTAGCTGAACGCGGCGAAGGTCGCGCCGATGATCAGGGTGCTGGTGGAGAAGGTCAGCCAGAGCCTGGGGTTGCGGAAGACGCCCAGTTCGGAGCGGACGGAACCGCCGCCCTCGGCATGGTCGACGTCGGACACGCCGGCGAGGGTGCAGAGCGCGGCGACCACCGTGAGCACGGCGACCGTCCAGAAGGCGGCCCGCCAGCCCAGGCGCTCCCCGATCACGGTGGCCAGCGGCAGTCCCAGCAGAGTGCCGAGCATCAGGCCGTTCATCGCGACGGCGATGGCCCGCCCACGGATCTCCGGGCGGGCGAGCTGCGCGCAGAGCGAGATCGAGACGCCGAAGAACGCCTGAGCCGCGACGCCGGTGACCACCCGGGCCACCAGCATCACCGGGTAGCCGGAGGCGGTCGCGGCGATCAGGTTCCCTGCCAGGAATATCGCGAAGAGAAGGATCAAGGCGTTCTTCTGACGCATCCTCAGGACCGTGACGGTGAGGAACGGGCCGCCGAACGACATCGCGACCGCGAAGGCCGTGATCAGGTAGCCGACCTGCGGGACGGTGACGTCGAGGCCCTCCGCCAGTTGCGGCATGAGCCCGGCGACCGCGAACTCGCTGGTGACCATCGCGAAGATGCCGAGGGCGAGGACGTACACGGCACGTGGCACGGTGTTGCTCCCAGGTGGTTTTGGATTGATCGGTTCAAAATTAGGGCAGGCGAAGCCACGGGAAGGCGGAGGGGAGGTCCGGTCGGGCGGTGACCTCAGGGGGCCAGGGCGTCGAGCGCGGTCGCGGCGACGGCTTCGAGGGCGGCCCGGTCGGCCCCGCCCTGGGCGGCGATCCGCATGCCGCCGATCACCGCGTTCAGGAACCGGGCCAGGTCGCCCGGATCCCGGCGGGAGGCGATCTCGCCCGACCGCTGCCCCGCCGCCAGCACCCCCCGGAGCGCGACCAGCCGGATCTCCTGGTCCCGGCCCACCATCGCGGCCGCCTCGGGGTCGCGCCCGGCCAGTTCGACGATGGTGTTCACGGTCAGGCAGCCGATGCTGCGCCCCTCCGGGCGCAGGGCGAACTCGGCGTCGACGATCCGCTCGAACAGGGCCCGGATCCGCGCTGCCGGGGGCAGCTCCGGGTCCTCCAGAAGGGCGATCTGCGGGATGGTCATCAGGTCGATGTAGCGGGCCAGCGCCCGCTTGAACAGGTCGCGCTTGCTGCTGAACGTGTTGTAGATGCTGCTCCGCCCGAGACCGGTCGCCGCACAGAGGTCCTGTGTGGAGGTGGCCTCGTAACCGTTCGCCCAGAACGCGCGCATCGCCGCGTCCAGCGCCCGGTCCTCGTCGAAGGTGCGCGGTCTCGCCATGGCAGCACCGTAGCTTTTTGGATCGGTCGGTGCAATACCCGGGAGCGGGCCCGCCCGGCCCACCAGCCCGCCCGGCGCGGACGGCGCGGACGGCGCGGACGGCGCGCGCGACAATGGGAGGAGTCGGGCGCGGCCGGCCCGGAGCTCCGGAAGGACGGCGAACCGATGACGGCCTACATCGAGGTGAGCGCGCTGAGCCACGAGGGCCTGGTGCGGGAACAGAACGAGGACAGCCTGGCCGTCGGGCCGTGGACCCTCTGTGCGACGGTGACCACCAATCCGCAGACCATGCTCTTCCCCGTCGGCCCGCCATGCGTGGTGGCGGTCGCCGACGGCCTCGGCGGCCACCCCGGCGGCGAGGTGGCCAGCTCCCTGGTCGCGCGGCGGCTGGCGGCGGCCGGCCCGGACCTGGTCAGCGAGGAGGCCGTCCGCGAGGCGCTCCAGGACTGCAACCGGGCGGTGTACGCGGCGGCGGCCGACGATCCGGAGCTGGCCGCGATGGGGACGACGGTCGCGGGCCTGGTGCTGCTGCCCGACGAGGCCGTGGTGTTCAACGTCGGCGACAGCCGGGTCTACCGGGTCGAGGGGACGGGGCTGCGCCGGGTCAGCGTGGACGACAGTCCGCCGCTGCAACCCGGTCGGCGCACCACCTCGCTGGTCACCCAGTCGCTCGGTGGCTCGCTCGGCCTCACCTTCGTCGAACCGCACGTGCGCCGCGCCCCGCTGGCGGTCGGCGACCGGTACCTGGTGTGCAGCGACGGGCTGACCGACCCGCTCCCGGAGGACGAGCTCTTCGCCCTGCTCGACCTCCCGCCCGACGATCCCGGACGGGCCGACGGACGGGCCGCGTTCGCACTCTGGAAGGCGGCGATCGAGGCCGGCGGCCCGGACAACATCACGCTGGCGCTGGTACGGGTCGGGGCGTGAGCGGGGTGGGACGACCACGGAGGTGCCCCCGGCGGTGCGCGTCGCGCGCCGCCGGGGGCACCCGGTGGACCCTCCGGCCGGAGCCGGCCGGCCGGTGGTTCGGCCTCAGCAGTTCGACGTCAGTGCGTCGGCGTCAGCGGTCGGACGTGGGGCCGGACGTCGGGCCGGGTCAGTACTCGGCCTTGATGTTCGCGCCGGAGAAGCCCTGCTGGCCGTAGAGGCTGACGAACACGTAGCCGGCCGGCGGGTTGGTGATGGTGAGGGTCTCGGTGTTGTTGGAGGCGTTGACGGACCGGGCGGTGTAGGCGTTGGTGTACGCCCAGCTGCCGGTGTTGAAGTACATGTCGGCGTTCCCGGTACCGCCGGTGCTGGTGAGCTTCAGCTGCTTCACGCCGGCCGGGAGGTACAGGTAGAAGTGGGTGTAGTTGCCGGTGGTCGCCGCGAGGTTGCCGCGCCGGCAGTTCTTGTCGAGCTGCCGGACGTCGGCGCCGGAGCACTCGGGCAGGCCCGCGACGGTGACGTTCTGCCGACTGCTCGCGGTGGCGCCCTTGTTGTCGGTCACCGTGAGCGTGACGGTGTAGGTGCCCGCCTTGGCGTACCACTTGGTCGGGTTGGTGGTGGTCGCCGTGGTGCCGTCGCCGAAGTCCCAGGCGCGGGCGGTGATGCTCCCGTCCGGGTCGGTCGAGCGGTCGGTGAAGGTGACGGCCAGCTCGCCGATCGCGGTGCCGAACGCGGCGGTGGGCGGCTGGTTGCCCGGCGGGTTGGTGGTGCCGCAGGAGCCGGCGGCGCAGGCGGTCAGCCAGCGGTCGAAGTCGGCGTCGAACCGGGTGCCGATGGTGCCGGTCAGGTAGCTACGGGCGCCGGCCCAGTCGCCGGAACGGTACTTGGCGAGCACGGCGTCCATGTCGGAGCGGTGCTGCTCCAGCATGTAGCGGACGGCCAGGTAGCCCCAGCGGTAGACCCGCTCGCTGTCGGAGTTGTTGTAGGTGGTGTCGAAGAGGGTGGAGAGCTTGTACGTGTGGAGGCCGGCGGCGGAGATCGCCGCGTCGTACGAGAGCTTGCGGTAGGAGTAGGAGACGTACTCGGCGAAGCCCTCGACCCACCAGACGGTCGGGGTGGTCATGCCGGCGTTGAAGTCGCCGTACATGTCGAACCGGCCGTCGAGGTAGTGGGTGTACTCGTGGTTGAGGTTCCAGATCTGGAATTCCGGGCGGGCCCAGTCGGCCTCGTAGGCGAGGAAGCGCGGCTGGTTGCCGGCCTCGGCGGGCTTGCCCTCCAGGTACATGCCGCCGTTGTTGGTGTCGATGCCGTAGACGCTGGCCGCGAACACCCCGTAGTCGAACCGGGAGTGGAAGACCACGACCTCGATCGTGGTGTTCCTGTCGTCGGCCACCGGGCCGTTGTCCTTCGCCACCGCGTGGAAGTACGCGTCCTGGGCGGTCAGGCTGGAGCAGGCGGTGCCGAGCTGGCCGGAGTCCAGGGCCTGGGCGATGATGCGGATGCTCGGGCTGCAGGTGTAGTTGACCGTCAGGACGGCCGACTTGAGCCGGTTCGCCGAGTCACAGGTGCCGTAGTAGGAGCAGTTGCCCGGGTCGAAGGCCTCGGCCATCTCCGCGGCTGCCGCCCACTGGTAGGCGGTGCGGCCGGACGGCGAGGACTGGTCGGCCAGGCCCTTCTCCAGCGGCCGGACCTTGGCCTTGAGCGGCGCGTACTGCAGGAAGCGGCCGAGCTCGCGGGTCGCGTTGTACACCAGGAAGCTGTAGTCGCCGCCGAGTTGCGCGTTGTTGGCGGTGACGAAGGAGTACATCGTGTCGAGCACGCTCGGGTCCGCCTGGACCGCAGCGGCGAAGCCGGCCGTCTGGTGGCCGCGCCAGAGCACGGTGAAGACGCTGTTGAGCGCGTTGCCCATGCCCGCGGGGTTGTGGGTGGTGGCGTCGTAGGCGCCCAACAGGCGCTTGACGACCGGGAGGTAGCGGACGTTCTCCTGCGCGCTGTCGATCAGGGTGATCGCCTCGCCGAGCGTCGCGGCGTTGGCGGCGGTGACGTCACGCGAGTGGGCGCTGCCGAAGAAGGCGTCCAGCGCGGGCCGGATCGCGTTCTGCAGGGCGGTGCCGTAGGTGCCGACGTCGGACGCGTGGTACCACTGCACGAAGTAGCCGGCGCGCAGGTAGAGCACCAGCTGGGCGGTGGAGGTGGAGTTGTCGCCCGGGTAGGCGGCGGCGGTGTCGCGCAGGGCGTTCGCCACGGTGACCATCTGGGACTCGCGGAAGGCCCCGCTCGCGTCCCCTCCCGTGAGGACGAACAGGTCGTTGATGCAGCCGAGTTCGGCGCTCTTGATCGTCTGGACCAGGGCGCTGCCGGTGCGGCCGGTGAAGTCGGACACGTTGCAGGGCTGCTCGGCGGCCGCGGCCGCGCCCTCGCCGAAGCTCTTGGCGAGAGCGCTGTTCTTGGCGGCCTTCGACCCGCTGTCGGCCGCCTTGTCGGGCGCGGTCGTCGAGAACGGGGCGCGCTCGCGCGCGGGCACCGGCCGGTTCTTGCCGTGGTCGTCGGGCGTCTCACCGATGGCCGGCTGGGGGGCCGGGTCGGTGGGGGCGGCCGAGGCTGCGGGCGAGCCGCCGCCGGGCTGCGGCGAGGCCGGGGCGGGGGCGGCCTGGCTGCGCGGCGCGAACAGTCCGACCGACAGGAGCAGCGCCAGGGCCAGCGTCAACAGCCTGGCGAGACGGGGTATTTGGTGCAGAGGGCGTGCGGCTCTCACGTGGGGGCCTCCGGGCCTGGTCAGCCGCGTTGGGGGCGCGGCCGGTGGGGGGGTGAGGACCGTTGCGACGGCGCCGTGGGGCGGCCCCGTCGAGCACCGGTGGGGAGTGTGACATGTACAATGGCACACATCACATGACGAGGGGAAGGCCTCGGAACGGACGAAAAGCGAACGGCCGCGTCCGCGTGGAGTTCCGTGCGCGGACGCGGCCTTGGCCCGGCCGGGGCGCGGCCCTGGGCGACGGCGGGCCGGGTCGCACCGGGCCGCCGAGGGCACCCGGGCCGGCGCCGGGGTACCTGATTGGCGGGGCGCCGGATTGACGGGGCACCGGTTCCGGCGGGTGACCCGGCGCCCGGCATCCGCCCTAGAGTCCGGCCGGTCCCGCCAGGCGTTCCAGCGGGAACGGCGGTTGGGCCGGCGGTCGGGTGGCCATCCTGAGCAGGAGCAGCGGACTGTCGTCCCCGGCGGTCCGGTTGGCGCTCAACTCGTCGCAGGCCGTGCAGCGGTGGATGATGACCCACTCCCCCGCACCGCGCACCGAGATCGAGATCGGTTCCATCCGGGCCCGGCACTCGGACGCCCGGTCGCCGGGGACGCGGTCGTCGAGGTGCAGGCTGAACAGGCAGTTCGGGCAGTGGTTCCGGTGTGCGGTGCCCGGCGCGCGCAGCGGTACGTCCAGCCGGCAGTTCCGGCAGCGGAACGACTCGGCGGCGCGGCCGGCCGGCTCGCCGGAGCGCCGGCCGGCGCGGCGGTCGGACGGGTCCGGGCGGGCGTCGGCACGGGAACGGGCATGGCTGTGGGTTTGGAACTCCGCGTACTCGGCGGAGAGTTCGAGGTGGTCGGTGCGGTGTTCGAGGCGGTCACGGTGTCGTCGGGACACGTCGGGTGGCTCCCTGCGGGATGCGGTCAGAACGGTCGGCCCAGGATGAGGTGAGCGCCGTCCGTCCGCCCCGGAGGCGGAACCGCGGTCGGGTCAGACCGGCCGAGTGGCGGCCGGTCCGGGCGATGCGGGCTCCGTCCGGGACGTACGAAGAGCGCTCGCTGTCGACCTGGGCACAAACCCACCACTTTCATCACGTCACAGGGGACCGTCGCCGGTCGCGACACGCGCGGACACGGCAGGGGCCGCCGGTCGGTCGACCGGCGGCCCCTACTGAAGCCCGGCGGCTCAGGCCCTCGCAACCGGTTTTCCGGTGCACGGCCGCGAACCGCGGTGGTGCGGGTCCGTCACTTGCGCACGAGCAGAACGATGCCGGCCGTCACCAGGCCGACCACGACGGCGGCGGCACCGTACAGCAGTCGGTGCGAGCGCACCACGGGCAGGTAGCGGTCCACGGCGTAGCGGCCCGGGCCGGTCAGTGCGAGCGCGGCGGCGACAGCGATCAGCAGCAGCTCGTACTCGCTGCCGCCCTTCGCCGCGAAGAAGTTGCCGCTCCAGGTGACGGCGAGGGCGTTGAGCATGGTGCCGAGGATCGCCGCCGCGGCCAGCGGGGTCAGCAGGCCGACGACGAGAGCGAGTCCGCCGCCGACCTCGGTGAGGCCGGCCACGACGGCCATGGCCTTGGGCGCGGGGTAGCCGCTCACCTCGAAGAACCGACCGGTGCCGTCGAGACCCCCGCCACCGAACCAGCCGAACAGCTTCTGGACGCCGTGGGCGGCCATGGTCAGGCCGAGCGCCACGCGCAGCAGCAGCAGGCCGGCGTCGTAGGCGTGCGGAGAGGTCGCTCCGAACTCGGGGATCGCCCGGGCGGAAGCGGAGGTGGTGGTGGGGGCGGTCGTGCTCGGGCTGCTGCTCGGCATGCGCGTCTCCATCGATGGGGGGTCGGTCGGTCGGTCGAGGAAGCTGGTTGTTCAAATTCGAACCAGCGCTGTTCGACCGTACCTGGAAGTTTGAATTTGAACAACCGGCGGGACGGGGAAATTTGGCGGGGGCGGGTCAAGGAGTGGTGCAGACCGGCGCGCAGTGGCGCGCGACGGGGCGGACCCGGAGCAGCCCGGCGGGGCGGACCCGGCTGCCGACCCGGAGCAGCCCGGCGGGGCGGGCCCGGCGGGCCCCGCCGAGGGTCCTGCCACCGGACCACCGGCGCGCGTCCCCGGGCGCGACAGGGCAGGGTGGAGGTATGGCTCATCGCAGGGAACACCGGGCGGCGGCACGGCAGGACACCCCTTACGCCGAGGCGCTGGCCGCGTTCGGCGACCGGCTGCGGCTGGTCACCCCCGACCAGTGGGACGCGCCCACACCGTGCGCCGACTGGTCCGTCCGGGACCTGGTCAACCACCTCACGGCCGAGCAGCTCTGGGTGCCCGAGATGCTGATGGGCTCGACGACCTCGGAGGTCGGCGGCCGCTTCGACGGCGACGTGCTCGGAACCGATCCCGTCGCCACGTGGACGGCCGCCGCCGAAGCCTCCCGGGACGCGTTCGCCCTTCCCGGGACCACGGAGCTCACCGTCCACCTGTCCTTCGGCGACGTCTCCGGTCAGTACTACCTGGATCAGCTCACCGCCGACGCCGTCGTGCACACCTGGGACCTCGCCGAGGGCATCCGCCACCGCACCCGGCTGCCCGCCGGCCTGGTGGAGTTCGCGCTCGGCGAGTACACCGGCTACGGCGACCTGTCCGGCAGCGGCCTCTTCGACCCCCCGCTCCCGGTCCCGGACGACGCCGACCCGCAGGCCCGCATGCTCGCCCTCACCGGGCGCCGGGACCACCCCTGACCCGAGGGGTCGCCACGGGAACGCCGCCCTGCGCGTCCGTGTCGGGGCCCCCGGCCCGCACCCCTGACCTGCACTTCCGCCGAGGGGCGTCCGGACACCTGCCGCGACGCCGGATACTGGAGATGTCGGACACATCGGACGAGAACGTACTGGACCGGACAAGACCGGACAGGAGGCGGGCGCACCATGAGCCGCAGGCCGGACATCCTGGACGAGTTCACCGCGGAGCACCGAGCGGTGGAAGAACTGCTCGCCCGGATCGAGGCCGCCGGGCCCGGACAGCCGTCCGAACCGTCCCCGACCCCGGCGACGACGGGGACCGCAGGTGCCACGGACGAGACGGGGGCGGCCCGGGCGCCGGCGGAGGCGCCCGAGGCGGCCCCCGGATCGGGGTCCGCCGGATCGGCGGCGCCCCCGGGCCTGCCCGACGAGCCGGTCGGTCTCCTCACCGACCTGCTGTTCAGCCACTGCGCCGCGGAGGAGGAGCACCTGTTCCCGGTGGTCCAGCACGACGTGCCGGACGGTGGCGCACTGGTCTTCCAGTGCATCCACGACCACCTCGCGATCGGCCAGTACCTCGCCGACCTCCAGGCCCTTCCCCCCGGCGATCCGACCTCCGGCACTCTGCTGAACGGACTCACCGAGCTGCTCCGCCGACACCTCGCGACGGAGGAGAGGCAGCTCTACCCGGCCGCCCGCAAGGCCCTGCCGCCCGGGGCCCGGGCCGCACTCGCCGAACGGCTGCGGGCCACCCGGGAGGAGGTCGCCCGGAACCTCGGCGGGGCCTCGCCCGACGGCGTCAGCGCTTCGGGCTGATCACCGCGAACCGGCCGCCCTCCGGGTCCTGGAGCCGCGCGACCCGCCCGTAGGGCGAGTCGAAGGCCGGACCGATCGCCGTCCCGCCCAGCGCCTCCGCCCCGAGCAGCGCGGCATCGGTGTCCGGCACCGAGAACGACACCTCCCAGTGCGGGCGCATTCCGGTCGGACCGCCCGCCTGTTCACTGGCGAGCGCGGCGACGCTGTGCCCCTCCGCCCGCAGCACCACCCGGTCGTGCTCCCAGCGCACCTCGAACCGCTCCGGGTCCCGGCCGTCCCAGCGGAACACCTCGCCGTAGAAGAGCGCGGCCGCGAACGGGTCGGGCGTGCGCAGCTCGATCCAGACCGGGGCGCCCGGCAGGTCCAGCTGCCGGGCCCGGCCCGGCGGGCCCTCCCAGATCCCGAACAGCGCGCCCGCCGGGTCCGCCGCGAACGCCACCCGGCCGGCGTCGAAGGCGAGCGGGCCGACGGCGAGCGTCGCCCCGCGCTCGCGGACCGCGTCGGCGGCGGCATCGGCACTCTCGGTGCCGAAGAAGCTGGTCCACGCGACGGACATGTCCCAGTCGCCGCCCGCCACACCGAGTCCGGCGACCGCCTCCCCGCCGGCCACCGCGTGCACGTACGGGCCGAAACGATCCGGCGCCGGCTCGAACTCCCACCCCAACAGCGGTCCGTAGAACGCCTTGGCCGCGTCGAGATCGCGCGCCACCAGGCTCACCCAGCACGGAACGGCCGCTACACAGCGCACCGCGGCCGTTGCCTCACCGCTGCCCATCGCGTACCTCCTGGTCCCGGCCGCCGGGCCCCTCCCGACTCGCACGGCCGACCGGCCGCCCGGGCGAGTTCAGCCTAGGCCGACGAGGCGACCCCGGCGCGGCACGGCACGCAGGGCGGCGCGGGTGCGGGCCGCCGCGCGCGCCGCACACGGGCGCCGCCACGGCGGAGCGCGGAGGTTGACGGCCGGGCGGGTGGCCGCTGCGGCGGTCGGCGGTTCCGGCGGGCGCGGGGCGGGGGCGGGTCAGAGCTCGGGCGCCCCCTCGAAGCCGTCGTGGCCCGCTCCCGGTGCGGTCAGGGCGAGCCAGCCGTGGCCACGGACCGGGGTCTCGGCGGTGATGGCGGCAGGGTCGACGGACAGGCCCGCCGCAGCCGCGCTGATCGACGTGACCCGCGAGGCGTTGGGCCCGGCGTCGTCGTCATCGTCGTCATCGTCGTCCGCCTCCCCCTCGGAACCGGCCGCGCCGGGCAGCGACTCCCACGGGAACGGCTCCCCCGTCCACTCCGGATCGTCGGCGCGCCAGTAGCCCCGGACCAGCGCGCCGTGCTCGGCGGCCGCCCAGATGACGGAGTCGGCGAACGGGTCCTGGAAGAAGACCTGGGCCTTGCCGCAGGCGGCGCTCAGGCGTTCGACGACGTCGTACGGCCACCAGGTCGTCTCCCGCAGCGGAGACTCCGCGTAGATCAGACGCCACCCCGCGTACTCGGGCGTGACGAACACCCGGTGCACCGGCTCCGGGGTGTCCTTCTCGTCGTCCTCCTGCGCGGCCAGGCCGTACCGGACGGTGACGGGTATCCGGTCGTGCAGACCGAGGACCGTGAACGCCTCCTCGTACGTCTCGCCGGGGACCGCGAGCCACCAGTGGTCCGGCAACGGGCCCGGCCGCTCGGCGGCGAACGCCCGGCGGGCCGTCTCCGCGAGGCCGGTGGCATCCGCGCCGGACGCGGCCCGGGCGGCCAGGACGTCGACCAGTGCGGCGAGTGCCTCGGGGGCGGGGACGGCTGCGATCACGGTGCTCATGCCGGCGACGTTAGCCCAGGGGTCTGACACTCCGTCGCCCGGGCGGGCGGGCCGGTGACCAGCCGGCCCTCCGCCATCGTGACGACCGCGTCCGCCAGCGCGCCGACGGCGGCCAGGTCGTGGGAGATGAAGAGCAGCGCGAGGCCGGTGCGGTCCCGCCGCTCGGCGAGACGGGCGAGGATCGCCGTCCGGGTGTCGGCGTCCAGCCCCGAGGTGATCTCGTCGCAGACCAGCACAGCCGGGTCGACGACCAGCGCCCTGGCCAGGGCGGCCCGTTGCAACTCGCCGCCGGAGAGTCCGGCGGGCGGTCGGGACGCCTTCGCCGGGTCCAGGCCCAGCGCGGCCAGCAGGGTCCTGGCCTCGTCGGCGGCCTCGGCGGACGAGCGGCCGCGGAGGCGGACGGCCGCCCGGGCCACCTGGTCGAGAACCGGGCGGTGGTCCGCGAACGTGCTCCTGGCGTCCTGGAACACGTACTGGACGGCCGACAGCCCCCGCCGCCCCCGGCGCCGGACGCTGCGCGGCAACGGCTCGCCGTCGAGCCGGACGGAACCGTCGTGACGCGGGTGCAGCCCGGCCAGGCAGCGCCCCAGGGTGGTCTTGCCGCTGCCGGAGCGGCCGACCAGAGCGAGGCACTCCCCCGCCCGCAGCGTCAGGCCGACGTCGTGCAGGACCGCCGCGCCCCCGGGGTGCCGGGCGGTGAGTCCGGTGACGGAGAGGCGGACCGGCCCCGGCTCCGGTCGGTCGGACCGCGACGGCGCCGACGGGGCCTGCTCCTCGGCGGCCGGCAGGACGTCCGCGGGCGGACCGGTCCGCACCGTCCGGCCCGCCTCCAGGACCACCACCTCGTCCGCCAGTTCCCGCACGGTGCGCAGGTCGTGGCTGAGGAGCAGCAGTCCGGTGCCGCGCGCGACGAGTCGGCCGAACAACGCGGCGACCCGGGCCGCCGTCCCCGGGTCCTGGCCGGTGGTGGGCTCGTCGGCGACGATCACCCGGGCGCCGGTCAGCAGCGCCTGGGCGAGTACCACGCGCTGTTGCTGGCCGCCGGACAGTTGGTGCGGGTACCGGCTCAACACCCCCTCCACGTCGGCCAGTTCAGCGTCCATCAGGGCACGTCGGACGGCCTCCGGGCCGCCGCCGTGCACCCGGGCGAGGTCGCGCAGCAGCACGCCGACCCGGCGGGCCGGGTTGAGCACCGTGGCGGGGTGCTGCGGCACGTGGCCGACGCGCACGGCGCCGGGGCCCGGGGCGCCGGGCCGCCCGGTGCCCGGCATCCCGCCGGTGACCGTGCCGGTCACCCGCGCGCCGTCCGGGTACACGCCGAGCAGGGCGAGCGCCGTGGTCGTCTTGCCGCTGCCGGACGGGCCGACCAGCGCGGTCACCCGGCCGGGCCGGACCCGAAGGCTGACGCCGTCCACCAGCGTCCGCCCGCCGACCGCGACACCCAGGCGGTCCACCCTCACCAGCTCCGGTTCGGTCACCGTCGGACCTCCTTCCCGCCCGCCCGGTGCAGGGCGGCGTCGAACAGCAGATTGGTGCCGGTGGAGAGCCCGGCCACGAGCAGCGCCGGAACGACGACCGCCCAGGGCTGGAGGAAGAGTCCCGGCCGGTTGCGGTCGACCATCACCGCCCAGTCGGCGGCGTCCGGTTGCACGCCCACGCCGAGGAAGGCCGCCGTGGCGACCAGGTAGAGCGCGCCGACCAGTCGAGTCCCGGCGTCGGCGGCGACCGTACGACGGATCGTCCGGGTGACCTGGTCGAACGCGATCCGCCACCACGACTCGCCGTGCAACCGCAACGCCTCCACGACCGGCCGGGCCGCCGCCTCCACCGCCGCCGCGTGCACCACCCGGGCGACGTCGGGCACCGCCGCCACCCCGACCAGCAGGGCGAGCCCGCCCGGACCGGGTTCCAGCGCGGTGGCGACCAGCAGCACCAGCAGCAGCGAGGGCACCGCGATCAGCACGTCCAGCGGCCGCAGCAGCACCTCCTCCCACCAGGCCCGCCCGGTCAGCGCGGCGGCCAGCGCGAGCGGCAGCGCCAGCGCGTACGCGAGCACCGTCGCCGCGATCGCCACCAGCACCACCGACCGGCCGCCGAGCAGGACTTGGCGCCAGACGTCACGGCCGGTGAAGTCGGTGCCCAGCCAGTGCCCGCCGCCCGCCGTGAACGACACCGCGCGCGGCCCCGGCTCCCCGGCGACCAGCGGTCCGGCCAGGGCGATCAGCAGCGGCACGGCGATCAGCGCCGTACCGAAGGCGTACTTCCTCACTCCGTCGCCTCCCTCGGCGTGGCGGCCAGACCCCGGGGGTCGGCGGTGGGCGAAGGCCCGTCGGGCGCGCGCCCGGCAGGCGAAGGCCCGGGCGGGCGGGGGCCGGTCACACCACCACCTCCGCGCGCGGCGCGAGCCGGCGCGCGACCAGGTCGGCGGCCAGGTTGAGGACGACCGTCACCACGCCGAACAGCACGGCGAGGCCCTGCACCACGGGAACGTCGCGGGCGGCGACGGCGTCCAGCAGGACGGTGCCCAGGCCGGGGATGACGAAGAGGGCCTCGGCCACGATGACGCCGCAGAGCAGCCAGTCGGCCGTACGCGCGAGCTGCTGCGCGGCCGGGGCGAGCGCGTTGGGGAGGGCGTGCGTCCAGCGGACGCGGCCGGGCGGGACGCCGCAGCGCAGCGCGTGGACGGCGTACGGCGCGGCCATCGCCTCGATCAGCCCGGCCCGGACGAGGCGGGCGACGGAGCAGACCGGGCGGGCCAGCAGCACCACGACCGGCAGGACCAGGACGGCCGGCTGCTCCCGGACCCCGCCGACGGCGGTCGGCGGCAGCCAGCCGAGGCGGATCGCGAAGACCGCGGTGAGCAGCACTCCCAGCGCGAACTCCGGTACCGCGTACACCCCGAGGGTCGCGGTACTGATCGCGCGGTCCAACGGGCCGCCCTCCCGGCGGGCGGCGAGCATGCCGAGGCCGACCGCCACGGGCACGAGCAGGACGAGGGTGACCGAGGCCAGCAGGACGGTCGGGGCGAGGCCGTCCGCGAGGTAGTCGGCGACCGGGCGACCGCTGACCAGCGAGCGGCCGAGCTCGCCGTGGACCAGCTCCCCCGCCCAGTCGGCGAACCGCTCCACCGCCGGCCGGTCCAGCCGCAGCGCGGCCCGGATCGCCGTGATCCTCGCCGGGTCGGGGTCGTCCCCGGCGATGGTCACGGCGGCGTCGCCGGGCAGCGCCTCGGTCAGAACGAAGACCAGGACCGGGACGGCCGCGATCTGCCCGGCGCCGAGCAGCAGCCGGCGCCGGGCCCAGCCGCGCAGCGGCGTCGTCATGCCAGCCAGACCTTGTCGAACCTGGCCCAGTCCAGGGTGTTGGCCGGAGCCTCGGCGGAGACGCCGCGCAGACGCTGCGCCGTGCCCACGATCCAGTCGGCGAAGCCCCAGATCAGGAAGCCGCCCTCGTCGTACAGCCGGCGCTGCATCCGCTCGTAGAGGGCGGCGCGCGCGGCCGGGTCGGCCGTGGACTGGGCCTGGGTGTACAGGTCGTCGAAGTCGGGGCGGCGCCAGTGGGTCGCATTGGTGGTGGAGCCGGACAGCAGCCGCTGGGAGATGTGCGACTCGACGGGCAGCGCGCCGGACCGGTAGGAGGCGAACACGCCGCCGTCCAGGATGTCCTTCCAGTAGGTGTCCTTGCTGCCGACCTTGACCTCCACGGTGACGCCGGCCTTGGCGGCCTGGTCCTTGAGGATCCCGGCCGCCTCCACGAAGCCGGCGGCGACCGGGGAGGTGTCCAGGGTGACCCTCAGGCCCTCGGCGCCCGCCTCGCGCAGCAGCGCGCGGGCCCGGTCGAGGTCCTGGGCGCGCTGCGGGAGACCGGCAGGGTAGTACTGGGCGCCCTTGCCGAACAGGTCGTTGCCGATCTCGCCCGCGCCGGAGAGCGCGCCGTCGACCAGCTCCTGCCGGTCGGCGATGAGGAAGAACGCCTGCCGGACCCGGACGTCGTCGAAGGGCGGCCGGTCGGTCTTCATCACGAAGCCCTGCATGGCGCTGTTGCGCAGCCGGACGATGCCGATCCGTCCGCCGCGCTCGTGCGCGCGGGCGGTGGCGGGGGTCAACTCGTGGGCGTACTCGGCCTGTCCGGCGAGCAGGGCGTTGGCCCGGGCGGACTCCTCGGCGGCGGCGAGGATCTCCAGTTCGTCGAGGTGCGGTGCGCCGTCCCAGTAGCTGTCGAACCGCCGCACCAGCAGCGAGGTTCCGGGCCTGAAGGAGACGAAGGAGAACGGGCCGGAGCCGACCGGGTGCTGGAAGTCCTCGGTGCCCTCGGGGACGATGTAGGCGCCGAACGCGGCCAGGACGTTGGGGAACTCGGCGCAGGGGCGCTTGAGCCGGAACTCGACGGTGCGGGCGTCGATCGCGCGGCTGGCGGCGAGGTCGACCGGTTCGAGGGACGCCCGGGCCCGGAACGCCCGCTTGGGGTCGGCTATTCGGCGGTAGCTGTACAGGACGTCGGCGGCGGTGACCGGCCGGCCGTCGTGGAACACGGCCTCGCGCAGGCGGACGGTCCAGGTGTCGAGTCCGGCGTTGGGCTCCCATCCGGCGGCGAGACGGGGGACGGCGGCGAGGTCGGAGCCGGAGTCCGCGAGCTTCTCGTAGAGCGCCTTGGCCCGGGCCGCGTCGGCGAACAGGTTGACCAGGTGCGGGTCGAGGGTCTCGTTGGCCCCGCCGCCGGCGAAGAGGGCGCGCAGCCGGCCGCCGCGCCGGGGGGTGCCGGACGCGCCGGCGGCGGCGTCTCCGGGGGTGCCGGCCGGGCCCGGGGAGCAGGCGGCCGGCCCGAGGGCTACGGCGGCTCCGGCGGAGGCGACGAGCAGGGTGCGGCGGGCTATCGGGCGCGCCGTGGGGCGGGCGGCGGGGTTCGGGGAGCCGGGGGCGGGCCGGGAGGCGTGCGGACGGTCCATGGGTCAACTTCTCTTTCGTGTGCGGTGGTCCAGCCTGGCGACCAGGTGGAGGCGGTCTTCGTCGGCGGTGTCGGCGGGGAGGTCGCCGTCCGTCCAGGGCGGTTCGGTGCGCGGGCCGGGGCGGTCGTAGAGGGCGAGCACCGTGAAGCCGTGGGCGGCGAGCAGGTGACGCAGTTCCTGCGGGAAGAGGAGCCGCCAGGCGGAGTGCTGCGCCACCGGCGCGGCGCCGTCGTCACTGGTCCAGGTACGGGTGCGGCGCAGGAGTTGGGCGGCCCGGTCGATCCACAGCGTGGTGTGCGAGGTGTGGGTCACGCCGTCCCGGGTCACGGTGTCGATCCGCGGGGCGTCCAGGAGTTCGGTGCGGCCGAGGAAGAACGCGCCGTTGCGCATCTCGGCGACCAGCAGGCCGCCGGGGCGCAGGTGGCGGCCGAGCCGCCCGAGCAGGGCGTCGAGGTCCTCGTTGGTGTGGCAGTAGAGCAGCGCGCTGTCCAGGCAGAGCGCCGCGTCGAACCGCCCGGCGGCGAAGGGGAAGGTCCGCATGTCGCCGACGTGGTAGACGGGCCCGGGGTGGTGGGCGCGGGCGTACTCGATCATCGTCGCGGAGCTGTCCAGACCGGTGACGGTCCGCCCGGCGGCGCGGTGCAGCCATTCGGCGTCCCGGCCGGTGCCGCAGCCGAGGTCGAGCACGTCGGGCCCGGCGCCGTAGCCGCGGAGCACCGACTCGGCCCACCGCGCGGCGGTGAATCCCGGGTCGGGGAAACGGAGTTCGTAGAGCTCCGGATCGTCGGTGAGGAGGTTGCGGTGACCGGCCGCAGGGGCGGCCGGCTCGGTCGGGAGGGGCCGGGGCGTCATCGGGCCTCGCTGGGGAGAGGGCGGGCGGGGGTGGGAAGGGGACGGGCGGGCGCGGGGAGCCGTCCGGCGCGGTGCAGCCGGGTGAGTGCGGCGGCGGAGCCGAGACCGAGCGCGGCGCAGAGCAGCCAGGGGGCGGCGGCGGCACTGTCCATGGCCCGGCCGACCGCCGTGTTGCCGAGGGCGGCGGCGAAGCCGGAGACGACGTAGTAGAGGCCGTAGTAGGTGCCGGTGAGGCCGGGGCGCCCGAACGCCGGGATGAGCGCCAGGACGAACGGCTGGGCGGTCATCAGGCCGGTCTGGAGCAGCAGCACGCCGCCGAGGACGCCGGGCAGGCCGGGGACGACGAGCGGCAGCAGGAAGCCGGTGGCGGCGACGGCGAGGCCGAGCGGGATCCACCGGGCGGCCGGCCCGTCCCTCTGGAGCCTCGTGGTGATGCGGAGTTGGAGGGTGAGGTTGGCCAGGGTGCTGGTCAGGAAGACCAGGCTGACCGCCCCCTCCCACCCGGTGGCGCGGCGGGCGGCGTCGGGCAGCAGCAGGTAGAGCTGGCTCTCCATCCCGAACAGGCCGACCATGGCCAGCGAGAAGGCCAGGAACCTCCGGTCGGAGGCGACTTCGCGCCAGTCGGCGAACACGCCGCGCGGCGGCGGCGGGACGGCCCGCTCGGGCAGGGCGAGGGCCTGGGCGACGGTGAGGACGGCGAAGATACCGGCGGCGGTGAGCGCGGCGGCCCGGAAGTCGACCAGCAGCAGGACGGTGCCGAGCAGCGGACCGGCCAGCGCGCCGATGGTGGCGAACATGTTGAACAGCGCGAACGCCTCGGCCTTGCGGTCGGCGGCCTCGTTCGCCACGTAGGTGCGCACGGCCGGGTTGAACAGCGCGCCGGCCAGCCCGCTGAGCGCCGACGCGGCGAGCAGGATGCCGAGCGAGTCACCGAGCGCGAAGAGCCCGAAGCCGACGCTGCGCAGCGCGCACCCGGCGATGATGACGCGGCGCGCGCCGAGCCGGTCCGCGGCCGAGCCGCCGAGGATGAACAGGCCCTGCTGGCTGAGGTTGCGCAGTCCGAGCACGGCGCCGACGGCGAGCGCGGAGAGGCCGAGGTCGTGGCCCAGGTGGCCGGCCAGGTACGGGATGAGGAGGTAGAAGCCGGTGTTGACGCCGAGCTGGTTGACCAGAAGGAGCCGTACGGGCACGGGGAAGGACCGTACGGCGCGCAGTATTCTCACCGGCCGGCCACCGGGCGGGTGCCGGCGCGGGGGCGGGCTTCCCCGGCGCGGCCCCGGACAGCCCCTCGGGCGGCCTCCGGCACCGACCCCGCCACCGGCCCCGGGGCGGGGCCCAGGGCGGCATCCGGGACGGCATCCGGGACGGCATCCGGGACAGGCAGCACGCCGAGACCCGCCCGGTCCGGTGTGCGGACGGTGCCGTCGGTTCCGCCGATGCCCTGCCAGGGATCGTGGGCGAGCAGCAGGTGCCCGTCCAGGTCGATCCAGCGGGCCCGGTCGGCGAGGTGGACGGCGGGCGCGATGCCGAGCGAACTGGCGGCCAGGCAGCCGAACATCAGCTCGGTCCCGCTGCCGCGCAGCTCCTCCTCGATCCGCAGCGCCTGGTGGACGCCGCCGCACTTGGCGAGCTTGAGGTTGACCCCGTGGACCCGCCCGGCGATCCGGCGGACGTCCTCGAAGGTGACGGCGTCCTCGTCGGCGATCACCGGGATCGGCGACCGCGCGGCGACGGCGGCGAGCACGTCCGGGCTGCCGGGGGCGATCGGCTGCTCCACGGCCTCGACACCCGTGGCGGCGAAGGCGGGCAGCAGTTGGAGGGCCTGCTCAGGCGTCCAGGCACCGTTGGGGTCCAGCAGCAACCGGGCGTCCGGGGCGGCCTCGTGGACGGCCTGGACCCGGACGAGGTCGAGGCCCGGATCGGCGGAGCCGGCCTTGACCTTCAGCATGGTGAACCCCGCGTCGGCGAGCCGGGCGGCCTGCACGGCGGCGCGCGCGGGCGGTTCGATGCCGATGGTGCGGGCGGTCGCGACGACCACCGGTTCGGCCCGGCCGAGCAGCCGGTGGACGGGTTCGCCGGCCCGCTTGCCGACCAGGTCGAGCAGGGCCGCCTCGACGGCGGCCAGCACGCCGGCCGCGAGGCAGACGAACGGGACTGCGGCGAAGCGGAGTTCGGCGAGCGCCTGCTCGGGGTCCGGGTACCGCTCCAACGCGGTTCGCAGTCCTTCGAGTTCGCGCCGGATCCGGTCGGTGGGCAGGTGCAGGTAGACGCTGCTGACGGCTTCGCCGTGTCCGGTCAGTCCGCCGTGGCCGAGCGCGAGCTGGACGGCGTCGCGTTCGGTGGTGACCGAGCGGGAGATCCGCAGCGGCTCGGCGAGCCGGAGCCGTACGGTACGGACGTCGAGCCTCATCGGTCCTCCTCGGGTCGGACGGTGTCGCCGCCGGTCGCGGCCCCGACGCCCGCCCGGTCCGGCGGGCCGGCCGGGGGCGGGACCACCAGGCCCGGCGGTACGGCCGGGGCCGTCGGAGCGGCGGGGACGGCCGCCACCGCGGTGGCGGGTGCCGCACCCCCCGTGCGGCAGCGCGCCCAGCCGCTGACCTCGACGGCAGCCGGGTGCGGGATCTCGATCGGGCGGAGCGCCGCCCGCTCCGCGTCCAGGCCGTGCCGCCGGCAGAAGGCGTCGTCGTAGACCGTGCCGAGGTAGCGGTGCGGGCCGTCGGGGAAGACGGTGGCCACGGCGGCGCCGGGGTGGACCCGGGCCGCCCAGGCCGCGACCAGGGCCACCGCCCCGGTGGACCAGCCGCCGCTGACGAAGGCGCCCCGGGCCAGCCGCCGGCAGGCGTCGACCGCCTCGGCCGGGCCGACCCAGTGGACCTCGTCGAAGGTCTGGTGGGCGACGTTGCGCGGGTGGATGGAGCTGCCCAGGCCGCGCATCAGGCGGGGCCGGGCGGGCTGTCCGAAGATGGTCGAGCCCACCGAGTCGACGCCGATGATCCGCAGCCGGGGCCAGCGGCGGCGCAGCGCCTCGGCGAGGCCGGCGCTGTGTCCGCCCGTCCCGACGCTGCAGACCAGGACGTCGAGGTGGTCGAGGTCGGCGGTGATCTCCTGGGCCATGGCCAGGTAACCGGCGGCGTTGTCCGGGTTGTTGTACTGGTCGGGCCAGTAGGCGCCGGGCAGCCGGTCGAGCACCTCGCGCAGCCGGGCCAGCCGGGCGGCCTGCCAGCCGCCGTGCCGGGCCGGCCGCTCGACGAGCTCCAGGCGGGCGCCGTACGCGCGCAGCAACTGCCGCATGGACGGTTCGAGTTCGGTGTCGCCGACCAGCACGACCGGGTGGCCGAGCGCCTGCCCGGCGAAGGCCAGGCCGACGCCCATGGTGCCCGAGGTGGATTCCACCACCGTGGCGCCGGGGCGGAGTTCGCCGCGGGCGTGGGCGCCGCGGAGCATGGCGACCGCGGAGCGGGCCTTCATGCCGCCCGCGCTGAGGCCCTCCAGCTTGGCCCAGAAGCCCGGGTGCGGGTGCGGCAGCGGGGTGGTGATCCGGGCCAGCGGGGTGTGGCCGAGCAGCGACAGCAGCGCGGGGTTGCCCAGTACGGCGCCGGAGTCGAGCAGTGCGGTCACCGGGCCCCGCCCCCGTACAGGTGGAGGTCGGTGGGGCCGCCGTCGAGCCAGAAGAAGGGGTAGGGCTCGGCGCTGACGGCGCTGACCCCGTCGCCGAGCAGCCGGGGCAGCACGGCGCTGCCGGTCTGGGCGAACAGCACCAGGGGCTTGCCGGTGGTGCGTGCGTGGGCGAGCAGCGGGTCGAGGGTGCCGTTGCCGAGGGTCATGCCGGAGGCGAGGATCGCGTCGCAGTCGTCGAGTCGGGCGAGGGCGTCGGTGTGCACGGGCTCGCCCCATTCGGTGACACCGCCCTTGAGGTCACAGGGGAGGTACTCGGCACCGATCGAACGGAGCTGTTCCAGCAGGGAGTTGACCACGCCGACGACCAGCACGCGGCGGACCTCGGCGAGCGGCAGCAGACGGACCACGGCGGCGGCCCGGGCGCGGGACTTCTCCAGCGAGGATCCGGCCGGCAGGGTGAGCGTCCGGGCACCGCCGGCGGAGGTGTGCGGGCGGCAGTGGCCCAGGTAGGCGTCGAGTGCGGCGACCCGGACGGCGGCGAGCGGGTGGTCGAGCAGCTCGTCGACGCGGGCACCGACGCAGTCGTCGAGCGCTCCGGCGGGCAGTTCGCCCGGTTCGACGGCGCAGGAGCCGACGGCGGCGTCGAGTCGGAGGCTGAGCACCTCGTTGCGGTACCCCTGGGCGCGGCCGGCGTGCCGGACGGCCTGCGCGGTGGTGAAGGCGAGCGCGATCCGCAGGCCGGCCGGGTCCGGCCCGTACGAGCCGGCGCGGGCCCGGTCGGCGACCAGATCGAACGCGGACGGGGCGGCGACCGGGGCTCCGGAGGCGGCGACGGCGGGCTCCGCAGCCCCGGCGAGGGGGGCGGCGCCCGTCGTGGCGGTGGCGGCCGTCGCGGTGGCGGCCGTCGCGGCGGTGGCAGGAGCGGCGGTGGCGGTCGTCGTGCGGGCGGCGACAGGAGCGGCGGCCGGGCTCACGCGGGCACCGCCGCGGGCTCGGCAGGACAGTCCGCCGCCGCGTACCGGGGGGTGAGCCCGGTGAGCAGGCGCTCGGCCGTGCCGCGGGCGCCGGGGCCGCCGGTGTCGGCGGTCATGACGTGCCCGAGGTACTCGTTGTTGCTGGTGGCCGGCCGCACCTCGCGGCCGGGACCGGCGAGGCTGAGCTCGACCACCGCGGGGTCCCGGCGGACCTCGGCCTCGCCGTCGAACCCGTCCAGCAGCCCCGCACCCGCCCGCCCCTCCCCCGCGACCGGGAACTCGCCCGGGACCAGGAAGGCGATGGCCGCGCTGACGACGCCGGTCGGATGGACGGCCAGGTCGGGCCGGCGCCCGAGGGCGACGTCGACGGCCGCTGCGGCGAGGTCCACGCCGGTGACCCGCCGGACCAGCTCGGTGATCCGGTTCCCGGCGGGGCGTGGATTGACCTCGACCACGCGGGGCCCCGCGGGGGTCAGCTTGATCTCGGTGTGCGCCACGACCTGGTCGAGGCCGAGCGCGGACAGCGCGGCGACGGCGGTGTCGGCGGCGGCGGCCGCGTCGGCGGGATCGAGCGCGGCCGGGAACATGTGGCCGGTCTCGACGAACGCGGGCGCGCCGCCGATGCTCTTGTCCGTGATCCCGACGACGTGGGCGACACCGTCGGAGGAGACCGTCTCGACGCTGACCTCGGGACCGGTGAGCAGTTCCTCGATCAGCACCACCGGGTCCCGCCGCTGGCCGCGCGCGTTGACCGGGAAGGATTCCACGGCCCGGACGGCCGCGAGGAGCCCGGCCTCGTCGGCGACCTCGCGGACGAACATCCCGGCGCACAGGTCGACCGGCTTGACGACCAGCGGGTAGCCGATCGCCCGGGCGGCGGCGCGGGCCTGGTCGCGGTCGGAGCAGAGCGCGTACGCGGGCCCGGGGACGCCGGCCCCGGCGAGCGTGCTGCGGGTGAGGTCCTTGCGGCAGGCGGCGGTGACCGCCTCCGGGTCCGGCCCGGGCAGGCCGAGCCGGCGAGCCACCCGGGCAACCTGTGGCAGGTAGTAGTCACAGGAGGAGAGCACCCCGTCGAAGCCGAGCAGCCCGTGCAGCCGTTCGGCGTACGGGAGCAGCACGGCCGGGTCGTTGGTGTCGACGGTGAGGATGTTCTCGGCGGCGAGCAGCGGGTGCGGGCCGTCGGCGGGGGCCGCCCGCAGGTAGTGGTGGAGGTCGCGGGTGAGGAAGGTGAAGCGGTGGCCGCTCTCCCCCAGCGCCCTTGGCAGCAACCTGCTCATGGAGCCGACCCAGCTCTCGATCACCAGCAGATGCGCCACGACTCTCCCTCTCGACGGACACGCAGACACGGCGGCAGGCCGGTTTCGGCAGGCCGCGAGAGGAACGTAACGGGATTCGTTTTCATTTTCAACACGCCGGCACGCACTTCCGTTGCCGTGTTAGATGAAAGTGGTTTTCATGTACGCTAACAGTCACCCACCCCGGTCCGTCCCGTCGGAGTTTCCTGATGACTCGTCAATACCCTTATCTGGTACGGCATGCACTGCCCGCGGATGTCCCGGGTGCGCGCCGGCTGATCCTCGACACGTTCTACCGCGAGTTCGGCTACGGCTACGTGCCCGACTGGCACGCCGACGTGGTCGACCTCCAGGGGCACTACCTCGACCACCCCCGGCACGCGCTGCTGGTCGCCGTGCGCGACGGCGAGGTGGTCGCCACCACCGCACTGCACTCCACCGGCCCGGCCCACCCGCCGCACCCGCGCGAGGTCGCCGAGCGCTACCCTTCGGGCACCACCGCACAGCTGGTCCGGGTGTACGTCCGGGCGGAGCACCGACGGCACGGCCTGGCCCGTGAACTGGTGGGCCGGGCCTGCGAGTTCGCCTCAAAAGAGGGCGGCTACCGGCGGCTCTACCTGCACACCAACACCGCCGTCCCGGGCGCCGAGGCGTTCTGGCGCAGCCTCGCCGAGGAGGTCTACGACGCCCGGCCGACCGGCGAGCACGGCCCCGGCGTGGCCACCGTCCACTTCGAGATCCCGCTCCGCCGGCCCGCGGCACTGGCCCGCGGCGGGGGCGGTCACCCGATCGGGTGAACCCCCGGCCGGCTCAACCCCCGGCCGACCCCCCGCCCGCCTGCCTGCCTGCCTGCCTGCCACAGGCCACCCCGGCCGCGCCGGGCCCGCGGCACCGGCTCCGGGACGCCGCGCCGCACGTCGCCGCCGCCAACCTCTGGGAGCTGGACAACACCCTCGCCGGGCGCGTCCCCGATCCGGTCGAGTACCTCCAGATGCGCCGCCGCACGGCCGGGACGCCGCCGTCCACCGTGCTGCCGCTGCACGTCCGGGGACGGGACCTGCCGCCGGAGCTACTCGCCCACCCGACCGTCACCGCGCTGATCGAGGCGTTCACCGACAACGTGGACCTGCGCAACGACCTCTACTCCTGCCGCAAGGAGACGGAGCTGGAGGGAGATCTCGACAACGCCGTCCCGGTCTTCCGGCACTTCCTGCGCTGCTCCCGGCAGACCGCGGTGGACACGGTCACCGACCTGATGAACGCCCGGCTGGACCGCTTCGACCGCATCGCCCGGGAGGATGTCCCGCACCTGGCGGAGGAGTTCGGTCCGGAGGCCGGGCGGACGGTGGCGGCTTTCACCGACGCACTGAAGGACCGGCCGGCCGGCGACCACGCCCGGTACCCGCGGACCGGCCGCTACACGGTCGCCACCGGCTGACCGGCGGACCCGTGAACGAGGGAGTTTCGAGATGTGACGCAGGTCACATTCGAAAGTGAAATTTCCGGGGAGGGATTCCCCGTTTGGCTCTTCGTAGGACTAAGCGGGGAGAGATTCCCCGGAATCCGGGAGGAGCACCGAGTGAGCACCGCCGCCGTCGAGCCGACCCGCACCGCGGAGCCGCCGGTCCGCACGCCGAAGCTGCGTGCGGACGCGAGCCGGAACCGTGAGCGGATCGTGCTCGCAGCCCGCGACGCCTTCGTCGAGCACGGCGCGGATGCGCCGCTGGACGAAATCGCCAAGCGGGCCGGCGTCGGAAACGCTACGCTCTACCGGAACTTCCCGACCAGGGCCGCGCTGATCCGCGAGGTGGCACTGCTCGTCAAGAACCGCATCGTGGCGAACGCGGAGTCGGCGGCCGCCGAGGGAGCCGGCCCGTTCGACGCCCTCCAGCGGTTCGCGCACCGGACCGTCGACGAGAAGATCGGCGCGCTCTGCCCGATGCTGACCAACCGGGTCGACATGTTCGATCCGGACCTGGTCGAGGCACGGGAGCGCCTGATGAGCGTCGTCGGCGGTCTGCTGGAGCGTGCGAAGGCGGCCGGCGAACTGCGCGCGGACGTCGACCACGGCGATCTGTTCATCGCGATGAGCCAGCTCACCCGCCCCCTGCCGGGCACCTCCTGCGTGGTGCTGGACGAGTTCGTCCACCGGCACCTGCAACTGTTCCTGGACGGCATGCGGGCGCCCGCGCGCTCCGTCCTGCCCGGCCGGGCCGCGACCTTCGAGGACTTCCACACCGACCACTGACCCACCGAGTCACCGACCCGTCACCGCGGGACCACCGCGCGGCCACCTCCGCGTGCCCGTTCGCGCGGTTCGTCCTGATGTACTTCCGATCCGCACCGTTTCCGTCCGCACCGTTCCGCACGCCTCGCACCGTGAAGTGAGTACCGCCATGCCAAAAACCGATTCCCTGCCCGCCGTCCAGCCCGATCCGAGGCGATGGAAGGCCCTGATATTCATCGGGCTCGCGCAGCTGATGGTCGTCCTCGACGCCACCATCGTGAACATCGCGCTGCCCTCCGCCCAGGAGGACCTGGGCATCACCGACGGCAACCGCCAGTGGGTGATCACCGCGTACGCGCTGGCCTTCGGCGGACTGCTGCTCTTCGGCGGCCGGGTGGCGGACCTCTGGGGCCGCAAGCGGACCTTCGTGGTCGGCCTGGCCGGCTTCGCGTTCGCCTCCGCGCTCGGCGGCGCCGCCGCCAACACCGCCATGCTGCTCGGCGCCCGCGCCCTCCAGGGCGTCTTCGGCGCACTGCTCGCGCCCGCCGCGCTCTCGCTGCTGGCCGTGATGTTCACCGAGGCCAAGGAGCGCGCCAAGGCGTTCGGCATCTACGGCGCCATCGCCGGTGGCGGCGGTGCGATCGGCCTGATCCTCGGCGGCCTGCTGACCGAGTACCTGAACTGGCGCTGGACCTTCTTCGTCAACATCCCGTTCGCCGTGGCCGCCGCGATCGGCGCCGTCATGGTGATCCGCGAGCCGGCCGAGGGCCGCAACCGCAACCGCCTCGACGTCCCCGGCGTCATCCTCGTCACCACCGGCCTGGTCGCCCTGGTCTACGGCTTCACCCGGGCCGAGTCGGACGGCTGGTCCTCCGGCATCACGATCGGCCTGTTCGTGGCCGCCGTCCTGCTGCTGGGCGCGTTCGTGGCGGTCGAGGCGCGGGTGAAGGCTCCGCTGCTGCCGCTGCGCGTCATCCTGGACCGCAACCGCGGCGGGGTCTACCTGTCGCTGGGTCTGGCCGTGATCGGCATGTTCGGTCTGTTCCTCTTCCTGACCTACTACCTGCAGATCGTGCTCGACTACAGCCCGGTCCTGACCGGCGTGGCCTTCCTGCCGATGGTGGCCGGCATGATCGCCGGTTCGACCCAGATCGGCGCCCGCCTGATGACCCGCGTCCCGGCGCGGTACCTGATGGCGCCCGGCTTCCTGGTCGCCTCGATCGGCATGCTGATCCTCACCCAGATCGACCTGGACACCTCCTACCCGGCGCTGATCCTGCCCGGTCTGGTCCTGATGGGCCTCGGCATGGGCACCGCGTTCATGCCGGCGATGAGCCTCGCCACGCACGGCGTCGAGCCGCGCGACGCCGGTGTGGCCTCCGCCATGGTCAACACCTCGCAGCAGGTCGGCGGCGCCATCGGCACCGCCCTGCTGAACACCATCGCGGCCAGCGCGACGACCACCTGGCTGGCGGCCCACCTGGGCGGCGCGACCACCCCGGACGCCGCCAAGGCGGTGCAGTTCCAGGGCATGGTGCACGGCTTCTCGACCGCGATCTGGTGGTCCTTCGGGATCCTGGTGCTGGCCGCCGCGATCGCCTTCGTGCTGATCAACGCCGGGCGCCCCGACGGCGCGACGGCCGGCGAGGGTGCGGCGAACACCAACGAGGTGCCGGTGCTCGTGCACTGACCCTCGTGGTGTGACGCGACGGTGCGCTGCGGCCCGTCCGGTGTTCGAAAGGACACCGGACGGGCCGTTCGCCGTCTCCGGCCGGGGCGGCGGCGGGCGGGGCCGCGAGGGCTGCGGCGGGCGGAGCCGCGAGGGCGCGGGGGGCGCGGGGGGCGCGGGGGCGGACGCGAAGCCGCCGGAACGCACCCCCCACTAGAAGTGGGGATCACCCCCCGTTTATCCTGGGTCCAGCTTCGAAACGGGGACAGATCCCCGTTTCACTTCGACCGAGGTGCGTGGACATGACCCCGAATGAGAGCCGCCCCGGAGCCGGGCGGGGGCAGCGCGCCGCCGACTGGGCGGACGGCCGGCTGGGGATCTACACCCTGGCCCGGGCCAACCTGCGCAAGATCTTCCCGGACCACTGGTCCTTCATGCTGGGCGAGATCTGCCTCTACACCTTCGTGATCATCATCCTGACCGGCATCTGGCTGACGCTGTTCTTCAAGCCCTCCATGGGCGAGGTGATCTACGACGGCGTGTACATCCCGCTCAAGGGCATCCCGATGTCCGAGGCGTACGCGTCGACGGTCGACATCAGCTTCGAGGTGCGCGGCGGTCTGCTGGTCCGC
>NZ_JAQYWW010000793.1:0-29321 GCF_036322525.1 Streptomyces sp. BE20
ATCCGATAAGTCGCTCGGATACGCCCGTCTGTCCATGCGCCGCAGAACATCACCCGAACCCCGACTGGCACGCCAGTACGGCCGACGTTCACACGAACGAGCGATCATGAACCGAGAGAAAGCGGACTTAACGTCCACTGAGGACTTGCGGTCACGTTCCCGGGACCGGCCGGGAGGGACCCTGTCCCAAGCACGTCCGCGGTCGTGAGCTCACAGTTGTGCGCCTGAGAGGGCCGCCTGACGGCTCGCTACCGTTGGGTCATGGACAGCAACGTGACTCCTCCCGAGATGATCTCGCCGAGCAGAGCGGCCGGCACCCTGCGAAGCCTGGTAAAGCAGCTCACGCAGGATCTGTCCTCCGCGATCGTGATCGGGGAGGAGGACGTGCCGCAGGCAGTTCTGCTCTCCTTCAGCGCCTTCCAGACAATGCTGGCGGCCGCAGGCGAAGCCGATGCCGCGATGGTCTCGGACCGTCTGGCCTCCGCGCCCCAAGCGGGCCAAGGGCTGAGCAACGCGGCCCTGGAACAGCTGATCGCGGATGCCGAGGACGACGCCACCGCTGTGCGCGACGCTCCGGGACGCGCCGGAGGTGTCGGAAGGGGACCGGACGCCGGTGGAAGGGCCTGACCTGTACCGCGGGGACCATCACCCGCAGGTCGGAGCCGACATCCTGGCGCTGCCCTCGACCCAGCTGCAGCGGATCGCGCTCATCAGGATCAGCCAGCTCACCCGCGGCGAGATCCGCGGGGCTCCTCTGGAGGCGATGGCACGGCATCCGGATCTGTCCGACTGCCGGAAGCTCTACTTCGACTTGTCGCAGAACGAATTCAGGGTCGCAGGAGGGCAGGCGCCTCAATGGCGCATCGTCTACCGTCTGCGTGATGCGCTGCCTGGCCCGGACGCGCGAATGCTGTTACAGGTGGTGGCGGTGGGCGCCAGGGCCGCGAGCGAGGTGTACCAGCTGGCTGGGACGAGACTGGAACGGCAGGGGATCGTCCGGGCGCCCGCGCCGCAAGAGTCCCCGGAACCGGCCGCCGCTGCGCCCCGGCAACGAAGCCTGGCCGAGGCGCAGCGACTTGCCGCAGAGCGTTTGAGCCGTGCACAGAGCCGGCGGCGCTGAGCGGGGTTGCCTCCGGCGCTGCGGTCCGCGGCGGTGCACGGGCGAGGCAGGTCAGGGGCGCGCCGTGGTTGTACTGGGTCAGCTCCGCCGCGATGGGCCCTACCGGCAGCAGCTCTCCGGCTGGCACGCCGTCGAATTCGCTGTAGGCGCGGTGGAGGTTCGCGACCAGCCGCTCAGGCCCAGGCAGGCGTGCGAGGTCGCCCCGGTCGGCTTTCCGTGCGATTTCGAGCTGGGCCGAGCCGGCGGGCTTTGCCGACGGCTGCGAGCTCGGCGACCCGGGGCAGGTCGCGGAGGTTGGTGGCGATGGCGGAGGCGTCGGCGGTCGGTCCGTGCCCGCCGGCGGTTGCCCGGCTGGTGTCGCGGCGAGTCACTCGGGTTGCCGACGGGCCCGGGCAGGGAACCCATCATGCCGAACCGTGGGCCGTGCTCCAAGACCGGGCGCCGGCGGATGGTCCGGGAGACCGGGTGCTAGGCGACGAGGTCGCCGATCTGGTGTGCGCGAGCCTGCCGGCCGGCTTGTACCCCGAGCCTGTGGGGCTACGGGTGGTCTGGGTGTACGGTCGTCCGAACGGACCCGCAGGCCAGCGCGAGGTTGGCCAGGCAGGTGTCCGGGTCGGGACCGGTGACGACGCATCGGGCCAGCAGCGAGGCCGGGCGAGTCCGAACCCAACCGCCCAGGGGGGTCTCCCAGGTCAGTCTGGCCATCCAGGGTGCGTCGAAGAGCTCGAGGTCGACGCCCTGACCGGTGACAGTACCGTCGGACCCCGCTCGGATCAGAGCGACGGCCGCACTCTCGCTGCGATTGGGCGTGATGACGGGCTTTTGGCCGGTGGCGATCTGGATCGCAGCGAGGAGCAGGTCAACGCCGGTCGCCAGTCGCACGAGTTCGGGGACACTGTCACCCTGCAGGTGGGCGGCTGCGTCGGTGATGACCGGGCCGAGTACGGCCATCACCACCTGGACGTGGCCCACACCGTGGTCGACGCCGAGGGCCTGCATCGCGCGGGCCGCGAGCTGCGCGAGGTCCGGGTCCATCTCCTCAGCGGTGACGAGGTGGGAGGCGGGCTGGAACAGGGGGTAGTTCGAGAATGCCGTCCGGACCGCGGCGACCACCCGGGTCCGTCCGCCGCTGGTGATCGTCTGGAGGGTGACCCGCTCGCCGCCGTGAGCGCGCTCAAGAAGAACCGCCCCGGGGTTGGTCTGTGCCGCGAGGGACGCGGTGTGCGCGACCGTCCACGCGGCCTGGAGGTCTTCGGCCTTGTCGGCACGGATCTCACCGTAGTGGCCGAGGTTCGCGAGCGGGCGAAGGACCACGGGGTACCCGGTCCAAATCGCTGCGGCTGCCGCGTCCTGGTGGGTGTCGACGCGGGTGCCTTTCGGGGTGGGCAGTCCCGCTTCCGCGAGCAGGAGCCGCGCGATGGAGCGGTCGGCGGACGCGCCGGCCGATGCCTTGGACGGGCCTCGGACGCCAAGGGCTTCGGCCAGGTCCGCGGCCTGCGGCAGGGCCTCGGCGGTGAGCGCGAGCAGTCCCGCCGGCGGTGCGCCTGCGGCACCGCCGACGCTCGCGGTCTGTGCGGTCATGTCGGTTGCGCCCCAGTTCGACTCGGGGTCGTGGAACGCGAGCGGACGGGTCTCGGCAACGCTCCGCAGGTCAGCTGCATGATCCCGGCTCGGGCCGACGATCAGTACTGCCGGTGATGAGGGCACGGGTCGCTCTCTCCTCGTTGGTCATGGTCCGTCATCGATCGGAACTGCGCGGGGCGTCGCAAGTGCGAAGGTACGGCGCGTTGTTGCTGTTCCAGTGATGACGCGCGGTAGGGGCCCGCGGTTGCGTACGGAGATGATGGGGCGCCGGGGAAGCACCTGTGCGGACCGCGGTGGGTCAGGGCATCTCGTCCACCGGCTTGGGCGGGACAAGCCAGACGAACCGGTATGCAGAGGCTGCGTCGAGGGGCCGGGTCATCAGGAGGGTGATCCGGGTCGGCCCCCACTTGGGATGGTTGATCAGCCGCGTGTCACCGTTCGGGTGGACGTATTCGTCATCAGTCGAACGCTTCATCAGTTTGCGAAGCCGCTTGTCGCTGCGGGCCGTGTCCTCGAGTTCGCGCTGGAGCTCGATGAGGCCCTGTGCCCAGGGTGCGGTGTTCATCGCGGCACGCTGCTGGCGCAGGAACGGCAGCGCCCACCCCGTCTCCCAGTCGAGCAGCACCTCCTCACGCGCCTCCTCACTCATCAGGATGTACCGCAGCACGTTGGTCGGCAGTTCCCTGCCCGCCCATACCTCGCGAAACGCCTGATTTGTGAGTTCGATGTCCCAGCAGTGGTTCGACAGGTAGCCCGGCAGGACGCTGGAGTCGAGTGCCAGCTGGTAGGCCGGCACCGAGTCGAGCTGGCGGGTGAACGGCTGGGGAGGTTCCTGCCCGGTGGACAACAGGAACATCACGTGTCGCTCGTGGGCGCTCATGTGCAGCACGGAGGCAACGCGGTCCAGGAACTCGGGTTCCCTGCGGATCAGGCCGCGCTCGAAGTCGCCGTAGGACCTGACGGACACTCCCAGCATGGACGCCGTACGCTCCTGCGAGAGGCCCGTACGTCGCCGTCCACGGGTCGTGATGGCAGCCTCGGGCGGTCCTGCCTCGACGGCGAGCCGGCACCGTACCAGCAACGCCTGGAACTGCTCCTTCTGGTCCGGTGCACCGCTGGCCACCTGACGTGCGGTCGTCACTTGCATCCCCCTCGTCCAGGCACCGGCCAATCGCTCACGAGGTTGTGACTCCCCGGCAGCGGCTCCCGGCACTTTCTCTCTCAAGCATTGCGCTCGGCCAGGCCGAGTCGGCGGTTAGGTATGCCTTCCTGAAGTGAAACTTCCGGAAGGGGTGCTTCCTGGCCAACGGCGGCCAGTTCGACTACATCTTTAAGGCCACGGGACGACTTGGCATCTGAATTGGTCATTCGTCTCACCAGCCGCACACGCTCACAGACCTGGGGGGCCTGATGATGCCGAAGCCGCCGCACGAGCTTCAAGCCCACGAGCACGAACGGAACAGCTCCGCGGAGCGCGCCTACCGAGTGCTGCAGGCGTTGATCGAACTCGGACCGGGCAAGCACACACTCGCCGACGTGATGGCCCACAGCGGGCTGACACGCTCCACAGCCCACCGCATCCTCCAGTCCGGGGTACGCACACGCACCTTCGTCCAGCCGACCTACGGCACCTACTCCATCGCCCACCCCAGCGTCGCAGGACACAGCCAGGATGCGCTGACCGCGCTTCCCGCCAGCTCCCCGGCAATCTCAGAAGAGCTCGCCCACCTGCAGCGCCGCACGAACCAGGTCGTCGCCCTCCACAGTCACCTCCTCCTGGGAGCCCCCAGCAGGATCTGCGTCGACATCGCGGATGGCAAGCGTCACGACTTCGCGACCGCGCTGGCAACCTCTGACGCGGGCCCTGTCCTGCGCCGCGCGCCCTTGAACCAGGACGCCGCGGGCCTGGTCATGCTCGCCAACCTCGACGACCTGAACGCAGGAAACCCCGTCCTGCGCCGCATCAAGATCCAAGGGTTCGCGCGCACCCCGTCTCCTGTCGCCAACTGGGAGATGCTCTCCGTGCCGCTGTGGCGCGGCTCCGTCCTCGTCGGCTCTGTCAGCCTCCTCGCTCCTGACGCCTACCTTCAGCGACGCGCTGAGCGCCTCGCCGACACCACGATGGACACCGCCGCGGCTCTGTCTCGTCACCTGGAACACATACGAACCCAGCGTCAGATCATGCCGGTCCTGCTGCAAGCCTGCTGAGCAGGAGTCCTCGGGGAACACGTCGATGAGCTGCTCAGCCCTGATCACCGGTTTCAGCCGGGACATTGGCCTCGACATCGCCCAGGCAGGCCAAGCCGCTGACGATCGCATCGCGATCACCTACCACTCCACGCTGGCGCCCGCCGGCTTTCTGCCGGCGCCCTGCGACATCGCGCAACCCGACGACCTCGGACCGGCGCTCCTCAGGATCGAGGAGCAGCACGGCTCGAAAGAGGTTCTGGTGTCGAAGGCCGGATTCGCCCGCGAAAGGCGGCTGGTCATGTTGACCGAGGACGACTTCGCCTCGGGGCTGGACACCTACCCCACCGGTGCCTGCTGGGTCGCCGTGCTGGCGGCACACAGGGTGATCCGACGCCGTGAGGGCTGGATCCTGTTCGTCTCCTCCGTGTCCGCGCTCTCCAGACAGGCGGGGCAGTCCAACTACGCCGCGTCCGAGGCGGGCCTGATCGGCTTCGCCCGGTCCCTGGGGCGGGAGCTCGCGCCCTGCCGAATCAGGGTGAACCTCCTCTCCCGCGGTCTGGCGGACACAGCGATGCTCAGCACGCTCGACGCCGAGAAGATCGAAGGTCTGACCGCCCAGGTACCGCTGGGGCGCTCCGAGGTCCTCCACCCGGCGGAGCCGCGCCAGGGGTGCCTGATTGCACCTGGTCTCGGGCGCCCACTGTCGATGGTTGATGGGTGCCCGAAGAGGAGTCGCTGTCTCGCCAGCATCGACGGATTTCGATCCCACAGCGAGCTTCCGACACACGGTGCCTTGCGTGAAGGCGTGGCACTGGGCGCGCGCTGTGGGTTTCGGATCAGGTGCTGACTGTAGTCACAGGCAGGAGTTGGAATCGCTGCCGCGTGGAAATGTCGGACAAAAAGAATAGGCCCCTTGGGCTGCCGAGCGGGATTGGAAGTCCCACTGGATCGGCTGCCTGGGGCCAGAGTCTGGGGCCGTGATCAGACGGCTCCGGGTGACTCGTTAGCGGAACACCTACTAGGGATGGTGCCGCGCTGTGAACCAGCGTACCCGGATTGCGGCCTTGGCGCGCAGCAGCACCCGGCCGATGTCGCGCAGCAATACGCCGCGCCCGGCTAGCCGAATCCGGCACGCCCTCAAGACTTCCCTGTTGAACGCCGCTCTGCGGTTGGCGGGGTCCATCTCTGCGCGTGACACCCGATCGGGTTGTGTCCGCGTGGAGCCGCTCGCGCTCCGAGTCGTCAGGAACGTGGGCCTCGCCGCGGCTGCCGAGTGCGGCCAGCCCGGTGCGGGGAGGCGGATGGCCTAGCCCCTCTGAGGGCGGCGCCAAAATCGCTGCTCCTCCCCGGCAAGGGAGGACTCGCGTAGCGCCGCCCGGGAGCTGAACCGGTTAGCAGCCGGTTCGCGCCCAGATCGTCCACGTGAGGGACCGCCCCTGGCAGGGCCTGTCGCCTCGCACTTTCATTCGGTTTCTCTCCAGGAACCGCTTTCAAGCCCGGTGAGGGCTCTTCTGTGTGCTCTCGCCAAGAGGCGATGAACGAGGCCATCATGCAGTACCGCGCTGCCGTTTTCCACTTCGGCATGCCCAGGAGTCCGCAGAGCCGCTGGATTTCGGACTTCCTTCCCGCGCGTCCGTACGCCTGTACGGCGGTGCCGTCCGACGTTGCCCGTCCGGCCGGGCGGGGGTACGGGCGGTGAGCACGGCAGCGGAGGTGTACGAAGGACCGCCGGCTGCGGTTCCGCCACGGCGGTCGGCCAGGCCGGGTCTCCGGTTGGTGTCCGATCAGAGCCTGGAGCCGGCAGCCCCGCACCCGCTTGTGCTGTCGCCGGTGATGCGGGCTCGGTTAAGCGGAGCGGTGCGCGCGCTGCTGGCGTCTCCTGGACTGAAGGAGCAGACCGACTCGGTCCGGCTGGCGGCGGTGGTGCTGATGGCCCGCACCCCGGTCACGACCGGGGTGGTGGAGATCCGCAAGGCTGAGCTGGGCCGCTGGTGCGGCACGGGCCGCGACAACATCAAGCACGTGGTGCGGTCCTTGCGGGGAGTCGGCCTGCGTGGCGACGTCCAGCCGGTGGCGGTGAGCGTGCCCGGGACGGCCGAAGGAGCGGAGGACTCCCTGCGGCTGAGGATCCTGCCACTGTGGCACGCGATGTCGTCCGCCCTCGGCCCGGCAGGGCGCTGCCCGCAGACGAGGGAGTGGGATCCGCTGGCCCTGGACCGGCGGGAGCTCGCGGTGCTCTTCCACTTGGTCGAGCACCTCTTCGCACCGGGGTGGTCCTTCCGGGACGGCCGCGATCCGGTGTTGGGCCTGCTGGCCGGCCGCACCGGTCGCGGAGCCAGCACCGATCGGCTCGCCCTGCTGCTGATGGTGCTCTCGGCGTCGGCCAGGGGCCGGGTCCGGCTGTGTGGTGGCCGGGTGGACACCCACGTCGGACGACCGGCGGTGACGCTGGCGCGGATGCTGAGCTGCTCCCCTGCCGGCGCTGCACACGTCCTGGTCCGCCTCGAGGAGTCCGGCGTGCTGACCCGCCCGCGTCGTGGCGCGTCCGGGCTGCGCTCGCGCGCCCGGATCGTCATCCCTGCGGTGGCCGCCGCGTACCAGGCCGACAACGCCACCGCGCCGGTCGGCCTGGCGGCGCCGGTCCTGCGTTCCGTCCCGCAGTCCGCCGCCGCGAGGACGAAGGCTTCGTCCTCCCCGAAGTCCCCGCAGCCGTCTGTTGCCCGGGAGTGGCCGTCCGCGGATCACTGGTGGGGGTTCTACGGCGAGCCCGAGCTTGAGGAGCCGCCGGTCGCCGACCCTGCCCTGGAGGACGGGTTCGACACCGACCTCGGCTTCGTCGGCTGCCCCGCCGCTGCTACCCCACCCGAGTCCGGACCCGACGTCAACGAAAACGCCCAGGCCACCGGCATGCGGGAGGCCGAAAGGCCTGCCGCTTCAGACCTCGCAGCTGCTACCCCCCTTCACTCCCTGCACTCTCCGGTGGCTGAGGTCGGTGGTCGTGCGTGCGCTGTAGATGGCTTTTCCGGCGCCTGCGCCGTTGTGGCTGAGGACGTCAGGCCGGAGCGCACAGTCGCGCGCGAGGACCGGCCCGGTGACGTCACACCACCGCTGACCGCCGCGCCGAGTCCTGCCCACCCGCTTCGCGGGGACCAGCCGAACCCCAACTCGGCAGACCCCCAGCAGCGCAAGCAGACCCGCCGACGGGACCGACACCTGCACTCGGTCACCCCTGCCGTCGCTCCTCCCGCCGACCTCGCCCAGGTCCTCGCCCCTGCCCTTTCGGTGTGGGAGCGCCTTGACCGGCCGTACCTGCGTGACCAGGTGGCGTTCGTGGTCCGGAAGGCGCTCGGACGGATCATGCTGTGGTCCGGCCCGCGGCTGGCCGTCGCCCTGCTCGCAGGCCGACTCACCGAGCGGCTCCGTCAGCAGGGCGGTCCCGCGCTGGTCACCGACCCGTACGGCTGGCTGATCCGCAAGGGCCTGACCCAGCGGCAGGTCTGCGGATCCGCCGCCTGCGACGACGGCATCGACCTGACCTGGGGAGGTGACTGCGCGAGCTGCGACGGCAGGCTGGCCGACCGACGCTCCCTGCGCCGCGCCCTGATTGCCCAAGTCGTCGCCGCCACCCCTGACGCCGCCTTCGAGGACCGCGGCCCGGCGATCGACGTGCACCTGCGCCAGCACGCCGAACAGCGGGCGGCCGAACTGGCTGCCGACCTGCAGCGGGCCGAGACAGACCGGAAACGCTCCGAGGAACGTCAGGCGCAGCGGGAGGCACAGCGGCTGGCCGCGCAGCTGGAGCGCCAGGAGCTGCCGTGCTCGCAGTGCGGTGCGGAGCGGTCAGCCGGGCTGTGCACCGGGTGCTCGGCCCAGCAGGCCGCCCGAGCGGCACTCACCGAGGCGGTCGACCTGGAGCTGGCCGGCGGGGCCGACCTGTCCGACCGTGCGAGCGTGCGGGAGTTGATGGCGCGGGCCGGAAGGCGCCTGGACGCGGCGATCCTGCGGGAGCGGGCAACCAACGGCCTCGGTGAGGATGCCGACACTGAGAGTCGCGCCTTGAGCGACATGGTGACTACACAGAACTGCGCGAGCATCGCTCGGGCGTGGGCTCTGCGGGAGCTGGCCCGCAACCCGCAGGCCAGGGAGGAGGGGCAGATGGCGCACGACGCCGTCATGCGAGCGGCTCACCGGTACGATAGCCGCACCGCCGCCAAGCAGGAGGCCGTGGCACAGGGCCAGGCCGCCGTCCGACGTGCCGCCGAGTACCTCCTTGCCCGACGACTGGAGACGATCGCGAAGTTGCGCGAGTGCGGGCGCCCGACGCTGCCCCCAGCGCCCAGCCGTCGGGCCGTCGGGGTGGCCCTGGCTGCCGCCGAGGCCGGCAGGTGAGCGCCGGTGGGCCAGCTGCCCGGCCCCGACTACCACCTCGCGTCCAGCCGATGCAGGGGCAGTCGGAAGGTCCGGACCGGTGATGCCCGACCGGATACCGTGGCCCACGGCAGTCATCTCCCGATCAGTCAGGGGGCACACCCGTTGGGCAGGAAGCGCAGTACGACGAGCAGCAAGGCCAAGGGAGTCGCCCGGCAGCAACAGGCGGCGAAGAACCGGGCCGGCGCCGCCGTTCAGCCAGCAGCCGCAGTAGATGACTCCTGGTTCGACGGAAATAACCGCGATCCTGACGACGACTGGGACGACATCACCGCCACCTACCCCATGCTGCGCGATGCGGTGGAGGCCGCCCGGGCGGGCGAGAGCCTAGAACTCCCCTCCCACGACGACGGCTTCTCCCTGCGCCGCCTCCTCCGCAATCACATCGACGAGGTGGTCTTCCGGGAGACCATCGTGCCCGACTCCGACGTCCGGGACCTGATCGCGACCGTGCTGCTCAACCACCTGGGGAGCACCAACCCAGCCGAGTCCTCCTCGCCGCCTCCCGCCTCGGCCTCCAGGAAGCGGAGTCGGGTCTGAGGGCCGCACTCACCACACTGACCGGCGTGATCACCACCTCCACCGCCACCAGCCGGCCCGGCTGGTGGCTGCCCGCCCGGGACCACATCCTGCCCGTCCCCGGGGTCCTGCCTCTCTCCGGTGCCGCGAGCACCGGCGCAGGTCACGGCATCGCCGGCCCTCTCGGCTTTCTCTCCCTCGCCCACCTCGAATTCCCTCCGGTCTCCGGCCAGCCCGAGGCCATTACGGCCGCCGCCCACTGGCTGCTCGCCTGGGCCGAGCCGGGTCCGTCCTGGCCGCCGTACGTCAGCAGCGACGACCTCCTCCAGGCGCCGAACCCGGCCCAACTGGCCGTAGCACCCGGCCGTCGTGACGCCTGGTGCTACGGCGCCCCTGGGGTCGCCGCCGCCCTCCACCACGCCGGCCGGGCCCTGGGCGACCCCTCGCTGACCCGCCAAGCCCGCAAGACCCTCGACGCCCTCGCGGCACGGCCGGCCGAAACCTGGGACACTACCGGCCCAGGGCTCTGCCACGGCACCGCCGGAGTTCTCTAAGCCGCCGCCCGAACCGGTCACCAGCCTCGCGCCGACGCCGCCGCGCGGCGCACCCTCGACCTCCAGGACACCGACGGGCAAGCGGCCGAGCTTGGCTTTTTGACAGGCCGGACCGGGACAGCTCTGGCCCTGGCCACCCACGGGCATCAGATCGATGTCCGCGCCCTGACCCAGTGGGACAGCCTGCTGTTACTGAGCTGATCGCCAGCACTCCCAGGTGGATTGGGGGCCGCCCTGTCCTGGGCGAGCCGAGGGACGGATGCCCGCGTAGGTGTGGATTCCCCGGCTGCGCTCCCCACCCTGGGCTACACCCCCGAGTCGGGCCGCCGCGAGCGCTCACTCCTGCGGCCCCGGCCCGTAGCGCCGCACCGACAGCGGGCGCACCCTGGGCATGTGCCCGCTCCCGCGCCACTGACCGGACTCCTCGACGCGCTGGTGCTACGCGCCTCGGCACCTCTGCGACCCGAAGCGGTCGTTGCCGCGCAGGGCCGGGCCCATACCCCGGCGCGTTGGAGGGCGGGCATGCCGCGGCGCAGCATCGGCGGTCGTTCTTTCCGCAACGCCTTGCGCGTCGCCCGGGCGTCGGCGGGCGCGCTCGCGTACGCCGAGGGGTTCGCCTTGCGCGAGGAGGGGGTGGTGCACCATGCGTGGTGTGTCGACGCCGAGGCGGCCGCGTTGGATCCGACGTGGCCTGATGGGTGCGGCCTCGCCTACATCGGCGTGACGCTGGCGTGGGAGTGGGTCGAGGCGGTGCGCTGCCGCACCGGCACCCGCACCGTGTTCCCGGGTGTGCTGGATGCTCACACCCAGCACACCCGGGACGCGGACCGCATCCTCGCGTACGGCATTCCACCGACCGCGCTGCTGCCTGTCGGCACACCGGCCTGGGTGCTCACGAACCCCTGCGTGGCACGGTGTGGGAGGCCGACCGACGCCTCGCCGGCCACACTGACAATGTGGTCCAGGTGGTGTTCAGTCCCGACGGGCGCACCCTTGCCACTGCCAGCGACGACCACACCCTGCGGTTGTGGGATGTGGCCACCGGCAAGACCCTTACCAGCTTCGCCGGCCACAGGACCGGCGTGAGCTCGGTGGCGTTCAGCCCTGACGGGCGCACGCTGGCCAGCTCAAGTGTCGACGCCACCGTGCGGCTGTGGGATGTGGCCACCGGCAGGGAACGCACCCCCTTCACTGAATACACCAGCTTCGTGAGCTCGGTGGCGTTCAGTCCCGACGGACGCACGCTTGCCACCGGCGGTGACAGCGGAAGGGTGCGGTTGTGGGATGTCGTCACCGGCAAGATCCTCACTACCTTCACCGGCCACACCAACTCCGTGTACTCGGTGAAGTTCAGCCCCGACGGCCGCATGCTCGCCACCGTCGGCGCCGACGACACTCCCGGCCGTGGGATGTGGCCACCGGCAAAACAGTCACCACTCTCACCCCCACCGGCTCCGAGTTCTCGGTGACGTTCAGTCCCGACGGGCGTACCGTTGCCACTGGAGGCGCCGACCAGACCGCGCGGCTGTGGGATGTGGCCACCGGCAAGACCCTCACCACCCTCACCGGCCACACCGGCTCCGTGTTCTCGGCGGCGATCAGTCCCGACGGGCGTACCCTCGCAACTGGCAGCGCCGACCAGACCGTCCGGTTGTGGGACGTGGCCACCGGCAAGACCCTCACCGGCCACACCAAAGATGTGCGCTCGGTGGCGTTCAGCCCTGACGGCCGCACCCTTGCCTCTGCCAGCGAAGATCAGACCGTCCGGTTGTGGGATGCGGCGACCGGCAAGACCCTCACCACCCTCACCGGCCACACCAGCGCCGTCCGCTCGGTGGCGTTCAGCCCTGACGGACACATCCTTGCCTCTGCCAGCTACAACCACACCGTCCGGTTGTGGGATGCGGCCACCGGCAAGACCCTCACCACCCTCACCGGCCACACCGGTGCCGTGAGCTCGGTGGCGTTCAGTCCCGACGGACGCACGCTCGCCACCGCCGGCGCCGACGACACCCTCCGGTTGTGGGATGTGGCCACTGGCAAGATCCTCACCATCGTCACCAGTGCCCTGAGCTCGGTGGTCTTCAGTCCAGACGGGCGTACCATCGCGGGCGGCGGCGACGGCAGCACCGCGCTGTTGTGGTCCCCCATCGCGCCGGACACCGAGATCAGCACGGTCTGCAAAGCCGTTGGACGTGACCTCACCCCTGCGGAGTACGCGGCATACCTGCCTGACCAGTCCACCGGGGTCGTCTGCCCCGGCTTACTCCACCAGCTCGGTCACACCGGCCCGGCCCATCGCCTGTGTTGGCGGCACTGGGGGGAGAGTTCATCCTGTGGGGGATACACACCACCGGGGGCCGGTCGCGGGCGAGTCTACGGGGCGATCTGTCAGCGGTGTCACGTAGTGCCGTCTGCTTGGAGCTCCTGGAGGTGGTCGCGGTGTCGGGCAAGGTGGGCATCCTCCGTGTCGGGCAGGGGCTTGCGGAGTCCGCCGCATGCGCAGGCGAGCATGTACAGGCTGCTGCTGGCGGGCTGGAATACGTGCGTGTGGCCGGGCTGGCCGGCTTCGGTGGCGGTCGGGCTGTTGGACACTGGACAGCCAAGGGCTACCTCCCGGGCCCCAGCCCGGAAAACTGATCCGCCCCCACCTCGGATCCCCGCCTGAACAGCACCAACGACTCTGGCCCCTTTCGAACCGCAGGGGGCCAGATCGCGTACGCGCACAACAACAGAGCCGGTCAAAGCGGCATTGCGTCGCGTTGACCGGCTCCATTTGGTCGGTTGGCCTGGGAAGGGGGCGAGGGAGTAGCCGCCTGCTGCGCTGACGGATCGGGCAGACGGTTGTGGCGGCCAGCCACGTTCACACCGTGCCCGCGGAGGACGGACTCGATATGGTGGTGCGCTGCGCGGTCAGCCGGGTGTGCGGTCAGCGGTCGGGCACGGGCGACCTGGTGCGTTGGGGGACGGCGTGCTCCCGAAGCGGTGGTCGCGGACGACGAGGACCTGGCCGCAGTCATGGAGGGTCATCGTGCAGCCGGTCTCCTTCGGTCGTGCCTGCCGGCAGGTGCAGGTGCGGTTCCACAGCTCCAGGCCGAGGGTGAGCGCGGTGTCGGTGAGCAGATCCAGCAGGCTGTCGTGGTCCGGTCCCCAGCTCAAATCCAGCTGCCACTGCCAGCGCTTGCGGCCGCGGTCGTCGATGGTGGGTGCGCAGCTGAGGCGGGTCGACGTCGTGGCGGCGGGTCCGCGCTGGGCTGCGGCCATCCGCAGCAGGCCGCTGCCGACGTAGTGCTCCTGGGCGCGGTCGGTGGCGTCCTGGTGCCGGGCGGTCTCGGTCGCGCTCCATGCTTCGGCGTCCAGGGGCGGCGGGGCTTGCGTAAGAGCGCGTTGCCACTGGGCGGGGGGCAGTCCGGTGAGGACGATGCGGGCGGGTGGTTCGCCGTCCTCGTGGCGCAGCAGGTGGATGCCGTCGGGGTGGGTCCGGTGCCGCAGGCCGGGGATGCCGTTGGATCCGTGGTCGCGGGGTAGGAGCGCGGCCCAGTACGGGCCCGTGGCGGGTTCGATGTCGAGGGTGAGGCGGTCGGGTTGGGGGCGCGCGGTGCGGATGGCGAAGGGGTTGCGGGTGCGGCCCCACAGGCCGTGCAGGGCGAGGGCGATGTCGCTCTCCAGGCGCATCTGTGGGAAGGAGGCATCGGGGTAGGCACGGCTGTCGGCGGCGGTGATCGCGGCGGAGGCCTCGGTGAGGCTCTCGCCGGTGCAGGCGGCGCGGCGGGCGGGCAGGCTCGGTGCGGGCCGGGCGGGAGTGGGAGGGGCGGGCAGGACGCGTCGCAGCCACCGGCGCGGTGCTCCGGCGCGGGTGAGTTCGTCGCGCAGCTCGGTGAGGCGTGCGCCGGCCAGGTGGGGGGCGCGAGCAGAGGAGGAGGTGAAGCGCAGCTGGATCCGGCCCGGCCGGCCGTCGCGGTGGACCAGGGTGAGGTGGCAGGCACGCTCGTAGGTGTCGTCATGGGTGTGGGGGCGGTCCGCGCGGCTGTGCCGGCAGTCGCAGTGCTCGTCCTCGATACGCACGGGCATTCCCCACCCGGTGTCGAGCAGGCGGTCTGCGAGCCGACCGTGGGCGGGCAGCGCCGGGTGCAGGTGCCGCATCTCGAAGCACAGGGTGTCGTCGCCGCGGTCCCAGAAATGCACCGAGTAGGCGGTGGAGACCGAGGCCAGGAGGCCCACCCTGCGCAGCAATCCGGCGCCGGCCCAGGTCCACGGGCGCAGCGGGTTCTGCTGCTGCCACCTCGCCTCGGCCGTGGTGAGCTCGGGCCGGTTCCACAGGGGCTGCCGGCCGGATTCGACCAAGCCTGCCTCGTGTTCCGCGAGTTCGGTGCGCCAGCCTTGCGGGCTGGGGCCGGTGAGGACGACGTGGGCGTCGGGATGGTCGGCGAGGGTGAGGTGCAGGCCCACGTTGTCGACGCGTGCCACTCGCAGTCCCGGCACGCGGGGCGGGCAGTCGGTGGGCAGGCCGTCCGGTCCCTGGAACGGCAGCAGGCGCTCGAGCGCGAGCCGGGCGATGCTGTAGGCGCGGTCGGGGGAGTCCAGGGCGACATGGTCGAGGTGGACCCGGGTGCGGTCGGGCAGCGGCATGGTCCAGGCGATGCCCAGCGGGTGGGCGGCGGACAGGCCGCCGGTACCGCGCAGGTGGAGGAGCACCTGGTGTTCGAGGAGTTCCTGGGCGGGATGGGCGGCCTGCAGCAGCCCAGGTCCCTGGGTGGGGATACGGGCGCCGCGCGGCGCTCCGGTGTACAGCCGGAAGGTACGTACTTCCACGGCACGGCGGTGTTCGGGGCTCACGTTCGCTGATCCGATCGGTCGCGTCTCCTGGCCGGCCCGGGGATGCGCGACGGACGGGGCGAGAGGTCACCGCGGACGTGCGACAAGGGTGGGACGGCACGTTGCGGTGGTACGGCTTTGACTCCGCCGGTGCCTGCGAGGCCGGCCGACACCCGGAGAAAGGCCCCCTGCCGGAGCCTGGTTGGAATTGTTGCCGTGCACGGTCCGCCAGCACAAGCCGCACCTCGGGTGTTCACCCGATCGGGTCCGGCCCGGCCGAGGTGCGGGTCGCTGCCACGCCGTTGTCCGGACCGCGTGCGGTGAGTACGGCTGCGGATCCCACCGCGCTCCGGCAGCGGGTCCGGGGAGAGCAAGCCGGAACCCGGTTGCCGGTCGACGCGGCAGGCCGCGATCCTTCCCGGTATGGACCTTCTGCCGCCGGTGATCGACCTGGGCGACCTCACGCTGCGTCGGTTCACCGACGCGGACCTCGCCGAGCTGTTCCAGGTGATCGGGGAATCGCTGGAGCACCTGTCCCCGTGGATGCCGTGGGCCGCCGACCACAGCCTCATCGCGACCGCCGAATTCCTGGCCCGTCGCCCGGGCCGGTGGGCCGGCGGCGACTTCACCTACGCGATCACCCTGGACGGAGCGATCGTCGGCACCTGCTCCCTGTTCCGGGGCGAGGTCACACGCGGTGCCGGACGCGGCATCGGGTACTGGCTGCACCCCGCCGCCACCGGACGCGGGATCGCGGCCCGGGCCGCCCGCGCCCTGGCCGACGAGGCGTTCCGCCTGCCCGGCGTCGACTACGTCGAGATCGTCCACGACCCGGCGAACCGCGCCAGCGGCGCGGTGGCGGCTCGTCTCGGCTTCACCCCGCACGGGCGCCGCCCCGCCGAGCGCCTCGCCCCGGCCGAGACCGGCGAGGAGCAGGTGTGGCGCCTGACCCGTCCTCGCACCGCCACGTCCGGCACCGGATCGCCGGTGCGCACCGCGAAGTGACCGCCCGGCATCTGCCGCGCTTACCTCCGACGCGACGCGGCGGCTCCCTGTCCGGCAGGAGCGGTCCGGGCGGTGCCCGTGCCCGCTCGCCTGGCTTCCGGCAGGAGCGCCGAGCGGATCGGACTACCCTGAGGCCGGTACCGGCGGAGGGAGGACCAGGTGGGTCGGGGGCGCAGTGGTGCGGTGCCGGATCGGCAGGAGCTGCTGCAGGCGGGGGTCGACCTGGCCGTTTTCCGGTCCGCCACGGTTCCACTGGCCCGGCGGGGCCCCGGCAAGTGGCACGTCATCGGTCACGGTAGAGACCGCTGGGGCAGTTGCACCCACGCCCGGGCGTTCGACGCCGCGGATGCCGTCGCGGTGCCGTTCCTCGGCCTGCCGGACGACGTGTGCGCGAAGTGCGCCCCGGAGGCGGCCCTTCCCGGTCCCGTGCGCGACCTGTGGGCCGCCTGCCGAACGATTACCGACGCCGACCGGCGGGCCCGCACGCTGGCCGGGAGCACCGGGCCGCGGACCTGGCCCGGCTACGCGAGGGCCCTGGCGGAGGCCGCCCACCACGGCGACGAGCAGGTGCGCGACCTGCTCAAGCCGCTGCTGGACGACGGGGAGGTCGGCCAGCAGGCGTGGAGCGCCTTGCGTGCGTGGACAGCGGTGGTCGAGCGCTCCCACCTCGCCCTCGCCGCCTACCAGGCCGACGCGCCGCCGGCCGACACGTCCGCCGCGGTCAGCCGGGCGTGTGACACCGTCGCCGAGGACCCTGACGTCCGCGCCACCGACCAGGCCCTGGACACCGCGGTCGGCGAGAACCGGCCCCCCACCGGCCTTCCCCGCTACGGCCACCTGTCGCTGTGGCGGCTGGTCCGCACGGCATGGGCACTTGCCAAGCGCCAGGGCCGAAGCGCCGAGGACGCCGTCGCCTCCACGCTGGAGACGGCCGCCAGCAGGTGGGCGGACCTGCGCGTGAAGGACGTCACCGCCCTGCCCGACCTGCCCGGGATCCCGTCAGCCCCCTACCCCACGCCCTCCGCCTGGGCCGATGCGATCCTCCAGCGCTGGTGGAGGGACACAGCCACCGCATGGTGCGCCCGGCTGGAAGCCGCCATTGCCCACGGCCCGGTCGCCTCCGGCCGGCGCGTGCTGCTCCTGGTGCGCGACTGGCCGCTTACCCGGCCGGGCGACGAAGACCTCGCCTACCTCGCCCAGTTCCCCCAGGTCGGCGCGGCTGTCCCCGACTCGGCGCCCGACGAGTACTACCGCAGCGGCCGCCGCCAGGCGGTCGTCCTGTCCGTTCCCGGGTACGCCGCCGAACAGGCCCTCGCGCACTCCGGCCACCAGCCCGACCGGATCACCCACGGCGCCCCGGAGCCCGACGGGTCGGCCACCGACGGCGGCGCGAACCCGCGGGCGCTGGACCTGCTGCGAACGGTCTACCCCTACCTCCCCGAGGACGACCACGCCGACGGGGCGCCACCAGGGCCGTCGGCCGCGGTTCGTGAGGCGCGGGCCGCCGAACGCGCCGCCCGCGGCGCCGCGCGGCCGCCCGGCGCGCACGCGAACGGCAGCACGACGGCTACCCGCTGGTACGACGCCTTCCGGGACGGCCGGTGGACGTGGGTTCCGGACAGCGACGGCGAGGGGACGGCCGGACAGCAGTTGGCCGCCCTGCTGGAGCGCCACCACAGCGCGACGGTGATGCGGCTGCACGCGCAGTGCGGGCCGGCCGGCCTACGTTCGCTGTTCGGCTTCCTCGACACGTGGGACGCCCGGCGCGGCATCCTGCGCCTGCGGCCCGTCGACGGCAGCCGTGCCCTGCCGGTCGCGCAGCACCGGATCATCGGCGTCGTCGGCGACCCTCACCGGCGCGGGGCCGGGCGGGCGCCGCTTTGGGAGGACTACGGCGGCCCGAACGGCGTGAGCACGATCCGGGCCTGGTAGGGCCGCTTCGGTGCTGCTGGCTGACAGGATTGCGCGTCTATGGTTGGTCGATGCCTGGGCGTGTGGCGTGGACGATCTGGCGTGCGGTGCGAAACATCTCCGCGCCGTAGGCGTTGTCGGGGAAGCGTTCGACGACGCGGTGGTGCACGTGCTTCCGGTAGGCGAGGGTGGTGAGGCCGGTGAAGGCGGCCATGTCGAGTTGCTGCTGGGAGGCGAAGCAGGCCAGGGCGGCCTGCTTCGCGGTCAGGAGTTCGGGGGTGCCGACGAAGAGGCGGTTGGGTTCGAAGCTCCGTGCTCGTCGCGGTGGACGAGGGCGGTGGCCTGCCAGCCTGGCGCACCGGTGGTGATGGTGGTGCGCAGCCGCCCGCCCGGGGCGAGGCGTTGCAGCCAGGACGCGGGGATGCGCCGGGCGGTGAACGAGGCGGCGATCGCGCGCAGCCCATCCCGGGCCACGACCCGCACGCCGGCACGGATCGCGGCCAACCGCTGAGCGGCGTCGCGCGCCGGTTCCCGATCGTGTTCCGAGTCCAGGTGCCTGATACGAGAGGAGGCCGGCGCCTGCTGGGACTGGGTCCTCAAGGCCGCGCCGGTGGGAGCTCGGCCCGGAGGCGTTGCAGGCCGCTCGCCGTTCGGGCCTCGGACTCGGAGAGGTTGACTCGCAGGTGCTGGCCGGGGTGAAGGGCGTGCCAGGCGGCTGCCGTTCCGGCGTGCAGCAGGGTGGGGTTGAGTCGCAGTCCGTTCACTCCGCACCGGCGCACCCAGTCGAGGAAGTCCGTCTTCTGGAGGCGCAGGTGTGGGAACGCCGAGTATCCCGCCATCGGGACCAGGCCGTCGGCGATGGCGAGGGGGCTGGTCGGCCCGGTGAGGAGTTCGCTGTTGGTGCGGAAGCGCCGGGCCATGGCGTTCAAGTGGGTGTGCACCTGGTGGGTGGTGGCTGCCTCGGGGAGGTCGGGCAGGCCATGGTCGTGGACGATCTGCTGTGCCATCCGGTGGCGTTTGTCAAGGAGTTCGACGGGCCCGTTGGCCGCGTGGAGGAGGGCTGCGTAGAGGACCATGAGGAGCGTGGTCAGCGGGGAGCCGGCGGGGGCGCGGTCGAAGGCGTCCGCCGCCAGGTGCTGCCGCAGGGCGCGGTTGCGGGTGATGATCGCGCCGGCGCGCAGGCCGGGCATCGCGAGGTCTTTCGAGGCGGTCATGATGACCGCGCCGTGGGCGAGGTCGAGCTTGTGCAGCCGGGACTGGATCGCCGCCTCCAGTGCGGGCGGTTCGTGGTGGGCGCCGTGCTGGAACACGAGGTCGAGGAGGGTGAAGTCCGGGCTGCCGGCCGGCGGGGTGAAGAGCGTTCCGGTCACGCCGTTAGGCAGGACCTCGACGAGGGCGGTCCGGTGGGCGGTCCGGGTGCTGTTGGGGTGGGTGGTTCCGTCGTGACGGTAGTAGGCCGCGACGGGTGCGCCCCAGCGGGCGGCGGATTGGTCGAATCCGTAGTAGTTCGGGATGGGCAGAGTGAGGCTGTGCTCCGAGGCAGCCAGGTGACTGATGATCAGACTGATCGCCTCGGTGCCGCCTTGGACGAAGGTGATGTCCTGTGGTGCCAGGGGGATGCCGAGCCGGGCGGAGGTGAGTTCAGCGAAGGCCGACTTGGCTCCGCCGTTGAACGGGTCGCAGTACCGGGACAGACCGCCTTGGGCGGCGAGGCTGTGGAGCAGCATCGCGAGGTGGCGGCCGAGATGGGGCGAAGGCGCGTAGAAGTTGCAGCCTTCGCCGATCTCGAATGCGTCGTTGGGGGAACCGGCGCGCAGGCGCGCGAATGCGGTGAGGCACTCGGCCTGGACTGTTGCGGGGGTGCTCTGGTGCATGCCTGGCTCTCGCGCGCCGGGTCCGGGGCGCTGGCCGGGCATCTGCGTTGCAGACGTGGTGAGACTAGCCGACCGGATTGGTGGCGTGGGAGATTTCGGCGCGGGCGGGCGGGATTTCCCAGCGAACTGCGTGCGTCTCGCCATGGTGTTCGAGGACCACGCGGGCCGCGGCGGACAGGTCGGGTATGCCGCCGGTGTAGGGGCGCTGGACCCAGATGGCGTTGATGCCGGCCGCCTGAGCGCCGGCGACGTCCGCGTAGGGGTTGTCGCCGACCATCCACAGGAGGCCCGGGCCGGCCGCCGCGCGGGCGCGGCGGAATGCCTCCAGGTGGGGCTTCTCGTAGCCGGTGGCGGCCGAGTTGATGACGGCCGTCAGCCGTGGGGTGACACCGAGGGCGTCGAGGATCGCCGGAAGTTCGGGGACGTGGTTCGAGACGACGACGTGCTGCCAGCCTTCGGCCCGAAGGTGGTCGAGGGTGTGCAGGGCGATCGGGTAGAGGGACCAGGCTCGGGTGTCGATGTAGGTGGCGCGGGTCGCGTGCGCGGCGGCGGCGGCCATCTCGGGGTCCATGCCGAGCCTGGTGAGGGCGTCGCGGATCACGGTGGTGATGTGGGCCCACCAGCGGTCGGCGTCGGCGAGGTGGGGGTGGGGCTGGTCGCTGTTGTGCCAGGGGAAGCCGGTGCCGAGGGCGTCGAAGAGGTCGGTGAACTGCCAGGAGTGGTCGGGCTGCTGGCGGTCGAGGATCTCCAGCAGGCACTCGGCCCAGGTGCCGTGGCGGCGGTGGCCGAGGGTGCCGTCGAAGTCCCACAGCACGGTGCCGGCGGTCACCACAGGTCCAGCCTCTCCAGGACGATGGCCGCGCGAGGGAGGGGTTCGGTCGGGGTACCGGTGAGGAGCTCGTCGGGCAGCTCCACCTTGTGGTCCAGGCGGATCATCTCGCGCCACCGCAGTGCGTCCTGCCACTGACCGGCCCAGGCGGGTCGAAGCTCGTCAGCGGGGATCTGTTCGAGAGAGCGGGTGTCGCGCAGCAGGCGGGTGGCGGTCTTGGCGCCGATGCCGCGCACGCCGGCGATGTTGTCGGCCGGGTCGCCGGTCAGTGCCCGGTAGTCCGGCCACTGGGCCGCGGTGACGCCGAAGCGGTCGATGACGTCCGCGCCCGTGCTGTAGCGGCGCTGCTCGGCAAGCATGGTGTTCAGCAGGCGCACCTCGGGGTCGGCGAGCAGCTGCAGGAAATCCTTGTCGCCGCTCATCACGTCCACCGGCCGGCCCTGGCGCCGGGCCAGGGTGGTCAGGGTCGCGATGACGTCGTCGCCCTCGCAGCCGTCCTGCTCGATCCACCGCACCCCGCTCCCGTCCAGGGCCGCCTTGATGTGAACCAGGGACCCCATCAGGCCGGGGTCCGGCTCGACGGCGCGGTTGGCCTTGTAGGCGTCGTCCTGCTCGACACGCCCCTGGGCGCCATCCTCGGAATCGAAGACGACGAACATCTCGTGGCCGGCCGCGTGCTGGAGCTGGGCCTTGCGCAGCAGCGCGGCGAAGCCGAACACCCCGGTGCGGTCGTGCTGCTTGTCCCGATCGAAGATCCGTGCGGCGAACCCGTACCAGGCGCGGTACAGGAGGTGGTGGCCGTCGACGAGCAGCAGCGGTGAGGGCGTCATCGCATGGCCTCCAGGGGGTCGAGCTGGCTGGGGGTGGCCTGTGACCGCGGCTGACGGGCATCCGGGACCGGATGACCGGGGAGTCTACCGGCGCCCCGACCCGGGGATGGGAAGAACCGGGCCAGCAGCGCGAAGAGGTGTCCGGCCGCGTCCCGCTCGGCGATCACGCGGGCGTACGCGGCCCGCCGCATCCGCTCCCGCTCCGCCTCCGGGAGAGCCAGGGCGCGGCGCAGCCCTTCGGTGAGCGCGCCGTCCTCGTCCGGCGGATACAGCAGGCCGTTGTGGCCGTCGGTGATCTGTTCGGGGAATCCGTCGCGGGCCGGGGCGAGGACGATCGCGCCACCGTGCTGCGCCCACAGGCCGGTCTCGAAGACAACGTTGGCCAGGGTCTCGCCGCGGCTGGGGCAGGCCATGACGTGGGTGGCGGGCAGCGCGGCGAGGGCGCGGGCGAGCTGGCGGTCGAAGTCGCCGACGAGGGTGGCGTTCAGCCGGGCAGCGCGGCACTGCTGCTGGTAGGTGTCGAAGAGAGTGGCGCGCTCGTCGTCGGTGCGTACCGCGATGGCGGCCAGGTGGATGTCGTCGCGCAGCGGGGCGAGGGCGTCGATGAGCAGGTCGAGGCCCTTGGTGGCGTCGGTGCGGGTGATCGCGGCGACGATGGGCCGGTCGTTGGGGATGTGGTGGCGGTTGGCGATGGCGGCTGCCTGGTCGGCGGGCATGGGGAGCAGGTCGGGGTCGGCCAGGTGCAGGCCGGAGGGCCAGGGTGTGAGCCGGCGCGGGTCGAGGTCGTAGTCGTTGGTGAGGTGGCGGGTGAGGAAGGTGCCGATGTCGGCGACGTGGGCTCGGGGGTGCTGGTTGATCGCGGTGATCGCCTCCTGCTCCCAGGCGGTGTGGGCCGGGTCGAGGATGGGGCGTTCGGTGATGCGCGAGGTGCTGAAGAGGGCGAGGACGGTGTCGATCCGCTCGTGGGTGGTGAGGGCGGGCACGGCGGCGAAGGGGGTGTCGACGGCGATGGTCAGGACCTGGGTGTGGCGTTCGGCGAGGCGGGCGGCGGCTTCGGCAGCCCGGGTGCTGAGCTGCTTCCAGGTGTCGGGGTGCCAGAACGGCCGTGCCGTGTCGTAGGGCAGGGGGATGATCCGGCCGCCGAGGCGCTGGACGACGCGCAAGGCGTGGGCGAGGTCGTCGGGGTTGTGGTTCCAGGTGGCGGGGCCGGGGGCGGGTGCGGCCAGGTACACGGTGAAGGGGCCGACGGTGGCGGTCAGCCGGGCGTGGTGGTCTTCAAGGGTGGCCAGCAGGGTCTTGCTCTGGCGGCCGATGCCGTTGGTGCAGTTGTCGATGCCGTTGACGGCGCAGTACAGCAGGGCCGGGGTGGTGGGTGGCACGGTGGTGTTCTCCTGGGTCAGCCGGCGGCGTAGAGGTCTTCGGGGTTGGGGCGCCAGATCTTCGACTTGGCCGGGGCCGGACGCAGCCCGTGTGCCGCGAGCGCGTCGACGACGCGCTGCCAGGCGTGCCCGGCCTCGGCGCGGGTCCGGCAGAAGGCGGTGTAGTTGTCGGTCAGGCGCACGATCGCAAGGTCGGCGAGGGCCTGGTCGACGGGGGTCATCCGCAGGTTGGTGAGCATCGGGTTGAACCCGCTGCCGGGGTGGAGCGGGTCCGGGAGGGCGGTGAGGATGCGGCGCAGCAGGGCGAGGTAGGTGCCGTCGGTGACGAAGGCGGCGACGGAGGAGATCGCGTCTTCGAGGGTGACACCTTGGGAGGCGGCGGCGATGTCGAGGTCGGCGACCCAGGTGCGGCCGGCGTTCAGGTGGCGGGCGGCGGCGGCCACGGCCAGGGGGCGGCCGGCGCGGCGGTGCCAGCCGAACATCCACTCGGGGTAGGCGTCACGTTCCAGGACGGGTTCGGCGGCGTTGCGCATGGCGCGGTGGACGATCCGGTCGGTGACGGTGGGGATGCCGACGTGGTGCTGCTTGCCCCAGGCGTCGAAGGTGATCTCGCGGACCGGGTGCGGCTGCCAGGTGCCGTCGGTGAGCCGGGTGGAGAGGTCGGCCAGGTGGGCGGGCATGTCCTGGCGGAAGGCCCGCCAGGACATGCCGTCGGCTCCGGGCGATCCGGTGCGGCCCATGCACTGGCGGGCGGCGCGCTTGAGGTGCCGTGTGTCGGTGACCTGCCGCATGAGGCTGTGCGGTGCCGGGCCGGCGGTCACGGGAGCGCCCGGGTCAGGCCGAGGAAGGTCTCGGCGACGACGCGGGGGCTGTGGGCGGCGACCTGGGCGGGGCCGGCCTGGGAGGCGGCGTGGTAGGCGTCGAGGTCCCCGAGGAGCCGGGTCACGGCGGCCCACAGCTGCTCGGGTCCCTGGTCGAGGTCGGTCATGCGGCCGGCCTCGCCGGTGAGGGCGGGCAGGTGGCCCAGGCCGTAGCCGACGACGGGGGTGGCCACCGAGAGGGCTTCGGCGGCGACGTTGCCGAACGTCTCGGGACTGGTCGAGCCGACCACGACCACCGCGGCGCCGGCCAGGAACGGCGGCACGTCCTGCCACGGCAGGGCCGCCAGCAGGGCGACGTCGGGACGCTCGGCGGCCAGGCGGCGGCACTCGTCGATGACCTGGTCCTGCATGCCGGGCCAGTACTCGAACCCGGCGGCGGCCAGCACGATCTCCAACCGCCGACCCAGGCCGGCCGGCATCGCTTTCAGCAGTTCGGCGGTGCCCTTGTGGGGCTCGGCGCGGGCGACGATCCGCACCGGGCCGTGCGCGCGCAGCTCCTCCCGCTCGGCCGCGGTCGGCGGGGCGGTGTGGTGGAGCAGGGCGTTGGGCAGGGCCTGCCAGGAACTGGAGTCCAGGCCCTGCCGGGCGGCTTCCTCGATCATGAAGTCGCTGACCGTGAGGACCGTGTCCGGCCGGTGGGCGAGGCTGGTGGTCATCGGGGCGTCGGTGCGCAGCACGTGGACCATCAGGGAGGTGCGCACCCCGGACGGGGCGGGGCTGAGGTAGCCCAGGCCCCAGACGGCGTCGACCCAGCAGACCAGGTCCACCCGGTGGTCGATCAGCAGTCGGCGGACCTCCGCCTCGACGGGGCACGGGTCGGCGAGCAGAGCGAGCAGGTCGTCCTCGACGGCCGGCCGCGGCAGGGTGAGGGTGGTCAGGCGCAGCAGGTCGGGGTCGTCGGCCGCGGTGGCGGGGCCGGCGGCAACGATGAGGGCACGGTGCCCGCCCTGGCGCAGGCCTTCGGCGAGCGAGGCGATGCTGCGCTCGATCCCGGCGGGCTCGTTCGGGTTGTGGGTGAGCAGGACGAAGGCGATGTTCACCGGGGTGCTCCCATCTGTGTGGTCGGGTCGGTGTCGCGGACCAGGCGCAGTCCGATGCCGGGCGAGGCGAGACCCGGCAGGACGTCGTTGGCGTGGCGGCAGGAGGCGTACTGGACGAGGGAGTGGTAGGAGCCGCCGCGAAGCAGGGCTGCTCCGTCGCGGCGCCATGGGGCGAGCGTCCACTCCCAGGAGTTGCCGGCCACATCCCACACGCCCTCGGGGGTGCGGCCGGCGGGGTGCGCCCGGCCCGGGGTCGTGCGGCCGGGGCTCCACGGGCGGAGGTTGGCGTGCTGCTCGGTGGGGTCCTGGTCGCCCCAGGGGTAGAGGCGGTGGCCCCGGGAGGCCATCCACTCCCACTCGACGGAGGTGGGCAACCGGGCGCCGAGCAGCTCGGCGACCCGGCTGGCCTGGTACATCGTCAGGTCCACAACCGGCAGGCCCTCGTGGGCGAGCGACGTGTCGGACCACCACAGATCGGCGACGTCGGCGGCGCGGTGCCACTCCCGGTCGCCGAGGCGGCCGCCTTTCACCGGGATCCAGCCCACCGCATCGGCGGTGCGCGCTACGCTGAGCAGGTCCCGGGCAGCAGGTACGTTCCCCGGCGGCTGATCCGGCCCGCTCACCAGCACACGCGGGCTCGCCGCCGGCGAAAGACGGCCCTGCTCGGGCGCACCGCCGCTCACCGCGTGACGTCGGCGATCGCGAGCAGCCGCCCGGCGTACTCGGCCTGGTCGTCGAACCGCCCCATCAGGACCGTGCTGGTCGTACGGGCCCGCTGCTCGCGCACGCCGCGCATGCTCATGCACAGGTGCTCGCCGTCGGCGACGACCCCCACGTCCGGACAGCCGGTCGCCTTGGCGACGTCCGCGGCGATACCGGCCACGATCCGCTCCTGGAGCTGCAGCCGGTGCGCGTGGTCCTGGGCGATCCGGGCGAACTTCGACAGCCCCAGGACCTGCCCGCACGGCACATAGCCGATCGTCACCTCCAGGTGCATCGGGAGAAGGTGGTGCTCGCACAGACTCCGCACACTGATGCCCCGCACGACGACCATCTGCTCGCCGGTGGCGCTCAGGTCCTGCTCGAAGACGGTGTCGGTGCGGCCCGGGTCGTGGTCGAGGAACTCCGCCCACCACCTGGCCGCCCGCTCCGGGGTGCCGAGCAGGCCTTCGCGGTCGGGATCCTCGCCCAGGGCGGTGAGCAGCTCGCGGTAGAGGGCGGCGACCCGCGGGGCATCGACCCTGCGCCCCTCCCGGCGAGCCGAAGGAGTCTCCAACTGATCGGTCAACGTCATGGCGTGGCCTTCGTCTCGGTTCGTGCCCCCGCGCGCAGCACGTCGCCGGCGGCCGGGCCTTCGTGGAGCAGCAGGTCCAGGGCGCTGAGCCCCGGCCGCCAGCCGCGCCGGTCGACCCCGTACGGGGGGTGGGTGTAGGTGGCGACTTCGAGGCCGATCCCGTCGGCGGCCAGCCGCGCGTGGTCGAGGTAGCCCAACGCCCCGGTGCCGGTGCGCAGCACGTCCGCCGAGCGGCGACGGCACAGGTCGACGAGCATTTCGGTGCGGGCACCGGCCGGGTGCAGGTCGCTGGAGGCAACCAGGCGCACCGTCAGGCCGAAGCCGTCGAGCAGCAAGCGGATCAGCTCGGCGGCCAGCGGTCCCAGGTGCGTCCACGGCCGTTCGTAGATCGCCCGCAGCTCGTCGCGGTAAGCGTCCCAGTAGGGCGCGCGGCGGTAGGTCTGGTCGAGGGTGCGCCAGTGGCGCTCGGCCCACCCGGCCTCGGCGAGCTGCACCTGGTTGATCGGCTGGCCGAAGCAACGGCGCACCGGCACAGTCGGCCGCACCGGCTCGACGCCGCGCCCGCGGACCAGGTTGCGGTGCTGCCAGCCGCGCTCGGAGAATTGCACGTGGTCGAGCAGAACGAGCTCACCCACGCCCAGCAGCCGCGAGAAGTAGCCGGGCCACGGCAGATAGGCGGGCTGGTGCGCCACCAGCACCCCGGTCTTGGCGGCGCTCACCACGCCATCCGGTAGGGCGTGAAGGCCTCGGCCCGACCGGCACCGATCTCCGCTCCGGCGGCGGCGTCGATGACCCGGATCCGTTCGATGCTGCGCGGGTGCGCGAGGTCGCGCAGCTGGCTGGCATAGCACTCCAATGCCTTGTCCTTCCTCCGCGCCGAGGCGGTGATGTCCACCAGGACCGGCCGGCGGCCGGCTTCCGGTGCCCAGGCCCGGTCCTCCGGGCCCTCGAAGCCGAGCACGATCCGCGGGGAGTACCGGGCCGCACCGGCCGGGCGGGCCGCCGCATAGCAGGCGCGGTGGATCAGCTGGTGCTCCTGGTGCACGGAGCCCGCGGTGGGAATGAGCAGGGCGGCGGGGCGAAGGGCGTTGAGGGACAGCTCGGGTCCGTCCTCGATCAGCCGGACCAGATCGGGCATGTGATCATGGACCCGGTGGGCCCGGTCGTCGCCCAGCCAGGCAATGCGGCGCCCGCTCACCCCGAGCACGTCGCAGGCCGCCTCGAACTCGCCGGCGCGCTGGGCGACGGTGCTGGGGGTGCCCCAGCGGGGCAGGTCGTAGCAGGTGATCGCCAGGACGTGCACCTCGATGCCGTCCTCGGTGAAGCGGGCGAGGGTGCCGCCGGCGCCGAGCGTCTCGTCGTCGGGATGGGTGGGGACGACCAGGACGCGGTCGCCTCGGGTCAGGCCGAACATCATGCGGCCCTCCTCTTGAATTCCGTGGAAGGGAACGGGCAGGGGCGGAGATCAGGCCGTGGGGGTGCGGTGGTGCAGGCCGGTCAGGAGCGGCAGCGGCTCTACGGGCTCGTCGGCCGAGGGCTCCCAGAAGAAGCGCACCCAGTCGGCGACGTCCCAGCCCCAGGTGTCCGGGGTGAAATCGGCACCCTGGTTGCGGCACAGGACCGCGGTGCGCACCGTCCCAGGGCGCAGGTTGTCGGTGAGCCAGCGTTCGACAGCGTGCAGGGTGGCGCCGGAGCCGCAGATGTCGTCGACGAGCAGGAGCCGACTGCCGGGGGTGATACCGGCGAGCGCGTCGCTGGTGCTGGTGAGCCGGACCAGGCCGGTGGCCGGCTGCCGGGTGGCGTCGCTCGTGTTGTGCCGGGCGTGGACGATGACGGCCGGGACGGCGAGCCGCCGGGCGAGGTACTCGGCCAGCAGGGTGCCGCCGCGGGCGATGCCGATGACCACGTCGGGACGGTGCGCCCTCTCGTAATCGGCGACCCGGTCGACGGCGTCGAGGAAGGCCTGCTGGGTGAGCTGCCAGATGCGGCGGTGTTCGAAGACGCGATCGGCGACAGTCACGGGCACGGCCAGCTCCAGGAGTCGAGGACGCGGTGGACGGCGTCGAGGTGGGTGATCGGGTCGGTGATGGTATGGACGACGTCCAGCGGCAGCGGGCCCAGGACGTCCAGGTAGTCGGGCGCCAGCAGCAGCAGCGCCTCGTCGGCCGGATGCGCGGCCAGGTGCTCGGCGAGGGCCTGGCGCACCGGCTCGCGCAGGGCCTGTGCGCGGGCGGGCGTCATGGGCTGCTCGTAGGTGAGCAGCGGGGCGTCGGCGGTCACCAGGCCGTAGTGGGCGGAGAGCACCAGCACCCGGGTGCGCTCCGGGCTGGCCGGTGCGAGCCGGTGGCGCAGCGCGGGAACGCACCAGCCCTGGTAGAGGTCGAGGGCCGGCACCGGCCGGGAGGTGACGGTCTTCTCCTTCGAGCAGCCGACCACGACGAGGCCTCGGATGTCAGCGGCCACGCTCGTCACCCCACAGGTGGACGTGCAGGCGGGTGCCGAGGCGGTAGCCGCGACGGGCGAGGTGCGGAACGAGGGCGCGCATGCCGTCGTCGAGAGCCCGCTCCGTCGTGCCCTCCGGCATCACCCACACCCGGTCCAGCCCGAGCCGCGCCACCAGGTCGTCGATCTCGGCGAGGTCCTCGGGCGAGCAGACGACGAACTTGAACGTCCGATGCGGCGCCGCGGCGAAGGCCTTAGAAGTCATCTCATTTGGAGAGTCGGCGATGGCAGATGAGGGCGGCTGCGATGCTGGCGAAGGCTGCAAAGTGGTCGGCCTTGCGTTCGTAGCGGCGGTGCAGTCGGCGGAAGCCGCCGAGCCAGGCGACGGTGCGCTCGATCACCCAGCGGTGCCGGCCGAGGCGCTGGGAGGACTCGATGCCGCGGCGGGCGATGCGGGCCGGGATCTGCCGCCGGCGCAGGTAGGTGCGGATGAAGCGGTGGTCGTAGGCTTTGTCGGCGTGCAGCTTGCCGGGTCGGCGTCTCCTGGGTCCGCGTCGCGAGCGGATCGGCGGAATGGCGTCGACGAGCGGGATCAGGGCCTGGCTGTCATGGACGTTGGCTCCGGA
>NZ_JAQYWW010000794.1:0-39540 GCF_036322525.1 Streptomyces sp. BE20
CCATGATGGCGGTGAACTCGCCCTGCGGGAAGGTGACGCTGACGTTGTCGAGGGCGACGACGCGGGTCTCGCCCTCCCCGTAGACCTTGTTGAGGCCGGTGGCGCGGGCGGCCGCCCGGCCGGTGCGGACGGCGGTTGCGGTCGACGTGGTCACGGGGTGCTCCTTGGGGTGGCGGGCAGGACGGGCCCGGACGGCGCCGGGGAAGTCGTTGGCCGGCCGGGCCCCTTCCGGGGGTGTCCAGCCGTACCTCCATGCTCGGCCACGTGATCATGGTTTCTCGTCGCTCCGCCGGACGGTTGGCCTGACCACCGCTGGGCGTACGCCCAGCTGACGCCCTCCTCCTGCGGTATGACACCGACCCTGACCGGAGGGCCGGTGGCCGGATCGCACGCCCTTGGTGGCCAAATCACGAACTGTTCGTCAGATGGCAAGGAAACATGACAACTTCCCTGGCTCGGAACATGCGAAAGGGGAGGCCGGGATACTAGGCTCAGGGGTGGCCCGTACGGGGGCGGAGCGCTGCTCTCCGGTCCGCAGGCGAGGCCGGGTCCGCAGGACGCCCGGATGGTGGAACGCAGACACGGGCAGCTTAAAACTGCTTGGCCGTGAGGCCGTGCCGGTTCGAGTCCGGCTCCGGGCACCGACCGACTCGCGGGGACGCCGACCGGCGTCCCCGCCGGACGTCCCCCGCCGCACGTTCCCGCCGGATCCTCCTCGCGGCGGATGTTGGTTTTTTTGCCAAGCCATTACCCTTGTGACGGGCGGTGCAGTACCGCCACGGAGGGAATGAGCAATGAGAAGCAGCAACCCGGTCTTCTCGCGGGAAGGGTCCTTCACCCGCGAGTCCGGCTACGCGGGTTTCGGGACGACCCAGACCCCGTCGGCCGGGGGCCCGTCCGCCACCAACCCGTACGGCAACAACCCGTACGGGAACAACCCGTACGCCGGCAGCCCCTACGCGCAGCAGCCGCAGGGCCAGGCGCCGCTGACCGACGACCAGCTGGTCGAGATGTACCGGGCTCCGTCGGCCGGTCCGCTGGCGACGGGCCGGATGACGCTCGACGACGTGGTCGCGCGCACCGCGATGACGCTGCTCACCCTGGTCGCCGGTGGCGGCCTGGCCTGGTTCCTCCTGCCGGACCGCAACTACGGCCTCGCCATCGGCGCCGGTCTGGTCGCCTTCGTGGTCGGCATGGTGGTCTCGTTCAAGCGGAGCGTCAGCCCGCCGCTGATCCTCACCTACGCGGCCCTGGAGGGCTTCGCGCTCGGTGCGATCACCAAGATGCTCAATGCCGCCCTGCCGGGCATCGCGATCCAGGCGGTCCTGGGCACCGCGGCGGTCTTCGCCGCGATGCTGATCGCCTACAAGACCGGCCGGATCCGGGTCACCCCGCGCTACACGCGGATCGGCATCGCGATCGCGATGGGCTTCGTTCTGCTGCTGATGATCAACATGGTCGCGTCGATGTTCGGCGCGGACATGGGCCTGCGCTCCGGCCCGCTGGGCATCGCGGTCGGCCTGATCGGGATCGCCCTCGGCGCCTTCTTCCTCTCGCTGGACTTCGCCGCCATCGAGGAGGCCATCGCGCAGGGCGCGCCGCAGAAGGAGTCCTGGCGGGCCGCCTTCGGGCTCACCCTCTCGCTGGTCTGGATCTACATCGAGATGCTGCGGCTCATCGCGATCCTGCGCGGCGACGACTAGCCGCCGGTCCTCGCGGACGCCTCTCGCGCCTCGTGCGCACACGGCCGCCGGGCCCCGGAGCACTCGCTCCGGGGCCCGGCGGCTTTCGCGTACGGGCGCTCGCGGGCCGCGCCGTATGCTCGCGGCATGTCCGATGAGAAGACCCTGGCCGAGGCGGTCGACGCCCTGGCGGACCGGTTCCGTTCGATGCCGCAGAGCCGGCTGCACGGTGTGGTCCCCGGCCACGCGTCGCGGGCGGCGGCCGCGCTGGCCCTGGCCCGGTGGCTGGCCGCGGCGGCGCGGGCGGTCGAGGGCGGGCCGGTGCGGGAACTCCCGGAGGCCGGGGCGTTCGCGGTCGGCGACCAGCTCGCGGTGACCGGGCACGACCTGGTGGCGGCACTGGCCGGGTTGCCCGGGGACGACGGGGTGGCGCTGCCGGCGGAGCTCGGCGGGCCGTCGACGGTCGCGGCGGTCCGGGCCGAGGCATCGGCCCGGGTGGCGCGGGCGGCCGCGCTCTGCCACTGAGCGGGGCGGGCGAGTGCTCCGCTCAGAGCTCACCGGAACTCACCGGGAACGTCACCGGGAGTCTGCCGGGCCGGGCCCTCGTCCGGGCCCTCGCCGGCCCCGGACACGCCGAAGGCCGGCCGGGTCGGTAACCCCTTGACCCGGCCGGCCTTCCCGCCGCTGCGTCAGATGCTGGCCACCACCCGGTCGGCGAGCACGTACACGGCGTCCTCGTCGGTGGAGAAGGTCAGGGAGTAGGAGCCGGAGAACCGGGAGCCGCCGAGCAGCCGGACGTTCTCACCGGCCCGTACGGCGTCGATCAGCCGGTACGCGGCCTCGCGGTCGCCCGGGGCCACGCAGAGCGTGGTGCCGTCGGCGAAGGCGTAGACGTCCAGGGTGCCGAGCGGGCCGGGGCGGACGTCGACCAGGGCGGTGCCCTCCTCGGCGAGCGCGGTCAGCCGGGTGTCGGTCCACTCGCGGGACGGTGCCTGGCTGGGCACGAAGTCGGGGTGCGAGGGGTGGCGGCGCGGGTCGGGGGCGGCCACCGGGGCCTCCTCGACGGCCGAGCCGGCGTCCAGCAGCCCGGCCTCCAGCCCGGTGGCCAGCAGGTCGGCCTCGCGCCGGGCCCGGGCGTCCCCGGCGGTCTCGCCGGCCGGGCCACCGGCCGGGTGGCCGGGGCGCAGCGGGCTGCCGCCCTCGGTGACGGGATCGGCCGGGTGGGCGCCGCCCTCGTTGATCAGGTCCTCCAGGGCGGAGCGCAGCGCCTCGCCGAACTCCGGGTCCATGGTGCCGGCGTTGTCGGCGGCCTCCTGCGGCCCGGTCGGCCGGGGGAAGAAGAGCGGCCACTCCTCGGTGCTGCTGAGGACACCGGCGAAGGGGGAGTCGAACAGCGGCGCGTCCTCGGCCGCGCGGGCCTCCTGCTCGGCCCAGAACGCCCGGGCCTCGGTGATCTCCCGCTCGCGGTCGGCGGCCAGTGCCTCGGCGACGGCCCGGCGTATCGCGGTCTCGTCGACCGCGGCGGGGTGGTCGGCGGCCGCGGCCTGCGCGTCCAGACGGCGGGAGATTCCCCGGAGGTGGAACAGGACGGTGGTCGACAGGGCGATCGGGATCAGCAGCAGGATGGCGTAGACGACGCTCACGGAACGTACTCCTAGGGAGGAGTGGAACGGGGTTACGTCTCCACATTGCCGCATACGGCCGTGTTACCGCAGGGGTGAATGTCCAATTTGTCAGTGACTTTCCTCCTTGTCCCCAAATTGTTAGGTAACACCGTTCTACGCTGCGGAGTTGATCCGCTCCGCACTGTCGATTTTCGGCCCGGAAATGAATGAATCGAGGGCCGGATCGACCTTTCGGTGTGATCCGGCCCTCAATTACGCAGCGTCACTCCAAACGGGTGGTCTGGACCCTTGGGGGTTGACGCCGGAGCGGTCAGCTGAGCCGCTCGACGACCATCGCCATGCCCTGGCCGCCACCGACGCACATGGTCTCCAGGCCGAACTGCTTGTCGTGCCACTGCAGGGAGTTGATCAGGGTGGTGGTGATCCGGGCGCCCGTCATGCCGAAGGGGTGGCCGACCGCGATGGCGCCGCCGTTGACGTTCAGCCGGTCCAGGTCGACGCCGAGGTCGCGGTAGGACGGGATGACCTGGGCGGCGAAGGCCTCGTTGATCTCGACCAGGTCGATGTCGCCGATGGTCAGGCCGGCCCGCCTGAGGGCCTGCTTCGAGGCCTCGACCGGGCCGTAGCCCATGATCTCGGGGGAGAGCGCGCTGACCCCGGTGGAGACCACCCGGGCGAGCGGGGTGATGCCCAGCTCGCGGGCCTTGGTGTCGGACATGATGACCAGCGCCGCGGCGCCGTCGTTCAGCGGGCAGCAGTTACCGGCGGTCACGGTGCCGTCGGGGCGGAACACCGGCTTGAGGCCCGAGACGCCCTCCAGCGTGACGCCGGCGCGCGGGCCGTCGTCCGCGGAGACGACGGTGCCGTCGGGCAGCGTCACGGGGGTGATCTCGCGCTCCCAGAAGCCGGCCCGGATGGCGGCCTCGGCGAGGTTCTGCGAGCGGACGCCGAACTCGTCCTGCTCGGCGCGGGTGATGCCCTTGAGCGCGGCCAGGTTCTCGGCGGTCTGGCCCATGGCGAGGTAGGCGTCCGGCAGCAGGCCGTCCTCGCGCGGGTCGTGCCACTCGCCGCCGCCCTGCGCCGCGCGCTCGGCGGTGCGGGCCTGGGCCTCGTCGAAGAGCGGGTTCGTGGTGCCGGGCAGGTCCGAGGTGCCGTTCACGCTGCGCGAGACGGTCTCCACGCCGGCCGAGAGGAAGACGTCGCCCTCGCCGGCCCTGATCGCGTGCAGCGCCATCCGCGTGGTCTGCAGCGAGGACGAGCAGTAACGGGTGACGGTGGTGCCGGGCAGGTAGTCCATGCCCATCTGCACGGCCACGATGCGGGCCAGGTTGTGCCCCTGCTCGCCGCCGGGCAGGCCGCAGCCGAGCATCAGGTCGTCGATCTCGCGGGGGTCGAGCTGGGGCACCTTGGCGAGTGCGGCGCCGATGACGTGCGCGGTCAGGTCGTCGGGGCGGACGTCCTTGAGGGAGCCCTTGAAGGCCCGGCCGATCGGCGAACGGGCGGCGCTGACGATGACGGCTTCGGGCATGGCGGGCTCCTCGCTGGGTGACCTTCGGCTACGGGTGCCCGGGGCGGCCCCGGGCCGGGTGGGCGCGGGCCGGACGACGGACGCCCGGGTAGGAAAGTTACCGCCTGGTAGGTCAGGCGTCACCCGCCCCGGCGTGTGAGCTGGCCGACGTGTTCCCGTCCTCCGCGGCCTGCGCCGGGGCGGCCTGCGCGGGTGCGTGCGCAGGGCCCTGCGCCGGACCGTCCTCCGCGGCCTGCGCCGGGCCCTGCCCGGGCCCCCGTGCGGGGGCGGGCCCGGCGGTCCGCCCGGGGTCCGAGACCGCCCAGGAGCCGGGAAGGCCGATCCGCAGCCGGTTCCGCAGCAGCGCCCAGCGCCGGACCGCGCCCTCGGTGCCGACCGCCGCCACCTCGGTGCCGGACCGTCCGGCCGCTGCCGCCGCGGCCACCGCCACCGGCAGCACCGTCTCGCCCGGCACCCGGCCGGCCGGCCGCTCCTCCTCCGGCCAGAGGCCCAGCGCGGCGCAGACGGAGGGCAGCACGGCCATCGCGGCCGTCGCGTACCCCTGGGCCGACGGGTGGTAGCGGTCGGCGGCGAACATCTCGGGGCGGGCGGCGAACTCCGGCCCGAGCAGCGAGCCCAGCGAGACCGTCCGGCCGTCGGCCTCCACCACGGCGATGGTCTGCGCGGCGGCCAGTTGGCGGCTGAGCCGGCGGGCCACCCAGCGCAGCGGCGGGTGGACCGGCTTGATCGTGCCGAGATCCGGGCAGGTCCCGACCACCACCTCGCAGCCGGTCGCCCGCAGCGCCGCGACCGTCTCGCCGAGCTGGCGCACCGCGAGCTGGGCCGGGCTGTGCCGGGTCACGTCGTTGGCCCCGACCATGATCACGGCGATGTCCGGGCGGTGCGGCAGGGCCAGGTCCAGCTGGCCGGCCAGGTCGGCGGACCGGCCGCCGGAGAACGCCACGTTGACCAGCCGGACCGGGCGCTCGGCCACCGAGGCCAGGCCCGCGGCGAGCAGCGCGCCCGGGGTGTCCCGGGCCCGCAGCACGCCGAGGCCGGCGGCGGTGGAGTCCCCGAGGAAGGCCAGCACCAGAGGGGGCCGCGAACCGGCCGAGGCATCGGCGAACGCCTCGCCGTAGACGCCGTCGGCCCGGGGCGGATCGCCCTCCAGGACGCCGATGGCCTGGACGGCGAGCTTGCTCTCGGTCAGCAGCAGGCCGACGAGGCCCACGCCCAGCAGGCCGAGCCCGCCTCCGCCGTACGCCGCCGCGGTGGCGATCCGGCGCGCCACCCGGGCCCGCGACTCGTGTGCCCCTGGCATCCGGTACCCCCTTCGCGTCCTCGTGCCGCCCCGACGGGGCCGTTGCCGATGCGTGTACACCCCTCCTACCCGGGTTGGCGCCGGGCTACGACGGGGGTGGGCCGTTCGTGGCACCGGGAGCGGGGCGGGGAGGCCGGGCCGGGGCCGGCTTCCGGCCGGTCCCCGGACCGGAACGGCGCGGCGGGGGCGCCGCCCGGACCGCGCGGGAGCCGGTCCGGGCGGCGCCCGGTGCGCGGGTGCGGAAGAGGGGCGGGACGCCCCCGGTGTGGCCGGGGTGCAGGGCGGGGAGGAAGGGGCGGGCCGGGGTCGATGGCACGGCCTAGGCTTTGCAGTACCGAAAAGCACTCGCATGCCCACAGACCGGGAGGACCCCCGTGCGGTACCACAACTCGATCATCGACCTGGTCGGCAACACGCCACTGGTCAAGCTGAACAAGGTCACCGAGGGGATCAGCGCGACCGTGCTCGCGAAGGTCGAGTACTTCAACCCCGGAGGCTCGGTGAAGGACCGGATCGCGATGCGCATGATCGAGGCCGCCGAAGCCTCGGGCGCCCTGAAGCCCGGCGGCACCATCGTCGAGCCGACCTCCGGCAACACCGGCGTCGGCCTGGCGATCGTGGCCCAGCAGAAGGGCTACCGGTGCATCTTCGTCTGTCCGGACAAGGTGTCCACCGACAAGATCAACACCCTGCGCGCGTACGGCGCCGAGGTGGTCGTCTGTCCGACCGCCGTCGCCCCCGAGCACCCGGACTCCTACTACAACGTGTCCGACCGCCTGGTCCGCGAGACCCCCAACGCCTGGAAGCCGGACCAGTACTCCAACCCGGACAACCCGGCCTCGCACTACCACTCCACCGGTCCGGAGCTCTGGGAGCAGACCGACGGGAAGATCACCCACTTCGTGGCCGGCGTCGGCACCGGCGGCACGATCTCGGGCACCGGCAACTACCTGAAGGAGGCGTCCGGCGGCAAGGTCAAGGTGGTCGGCGCCGACCCGGAGGGTTCGGTCTACTCCGGCGGCACCGGCCGTCCGTACCTGGTCGAGGGCGTCGGTGAGGACTTCTGGCCGACCGCCTACGACCGGGGTGTCGCCGACGAGATCGTCGCGGTCTCCGACAAGGACTCCTTCCAGATGACCCGCCGCCTCGCCAAGGAGGAGGGCCTGCTGGTCGGCGGTTCCTGCGGCATGGCGGTCGTCGCCGCGCTGGAGGTCGCCAAGAAGCTGGGCCCGGACGACGTGGTCGTCGTGCTGCTGCCGGACGGCGGCCGCGGCTACCTGTCGAAGATCTTCAATGACGACTGGATGGCCGACTACGGCTTCCTGCCGTCCGCCACCGACGAGGCGCACATCGGCGAGGTGCTGGCCCGCAAGGACGCCATCGAGCACGAGGGCATCCCGCAGTTCGTCCACATGCACCCCAGCGAGACCGTCGCCGAGGCGGTCCGGGTGCTCCGCGAGTACGGCGTCTCGCAGATGCCGGTGGTCTCGCCGGGGGCCGGCCACCCGGACATCATGGCCGGCGAGGTGATCGGCTCGGTGGCGGAGAAGCTGCTCCTGGAGGGCGTCTTCGCGAACGAGATCCAGCTGAGCGACACGCTGGACAAGGTGATGTCCAAGCCGCTGCCGGTGGTCGGCTCGGGCGAGACCGTCACCAACCTGATGTCGGTGCTGGAGAAGGCCGACGCCGCGGTGGTGCTGGTGGAGGGCAAGCCGCAGGGCATCGTCACCCGCCAGGACCTGCTCGGATTCCTGGCCGGCAGCCGCGCCGGGCACTGAGGCCCGGTCAGCCGCCCTCCCCGACCGGACGGCTGAGGTTCCGTTTCCGGGCGAACTGGTACACCCGCGTCACCTGCGCGCAGCACGCGCTTAACAACGCTGCGCCATCGTTGTGGTCAACGGCAAGACGCCGAGTGAGGCGACGACGACGGTCCGGGAGCGGCTCCCCGGCGGCGCCGATCGTCTCCGGGCACGACGGCCGGCCCTGACCCGGCCGGCGGTGTCCTTGCCCGCGGGAGACGCCGTCGTCCCGCCCCTGCCCGGCTCCGGCCGGACCGCAGGGTGCGGCGGCTCCCGCGGCAACCGCGCCGCTTGGCGCGTCTCCGCGACTCCCGGGTGGGGGAGTCCGGCGGAGGCGGCAGGGCCGGTCCCTCTCCGGAGGGGCCGGCCCTTCCCGTAATCTCGCACGCATGACCAGCACTGACACGACCGGCCAGGACGCTCCCCGCTACGTCCGGCTCAACATCGAGCTCATCGCCGAGATCACCGACGAGGGGGCGCTGAAGGCGGCGGCCCTGCAGCAGGTGGCGGTGGACGAGTACCTCGACGACGACGAGCGCGCGCAGTCCGTCGAGGCCATCGAGGTGGACCCGTCGGGTTCGCTCGCCCACTTCATCGACCCGGTGGCGCTGCTCGGCGACGTTCCGGGCGTCGAGCTCGCCTCGGCGACCTGGGAGTCCGCGAAGACCGACTTCGATCCCGAGGGCGACGAGTGGGACGAGTACACCGTGGAGGAGCCCGCCGAGTAGGGCCCGCCCAGTAGGGCCTGTCCGTCACGGCCCGTGATCGCCCGGTCTGCCCCTCGCAGGCCGGGCGTTTTGTCCATATTTGGCGGTAAGTTTCGTCATCTCGTACGATCGCTACCCGTTGGTGATGGAACCGTGAACGCATGGATTGCGTTTCTCTATCCGTAATGCCCGGATGATGATCAGGGAGTGGGCGACGTGGCGGCAGGGGACGGTCAGGGCCGGTCGGCCGGAGGCAGCTGGAGCCGGCGCGGTGTGCTGGCCGGTCTCATCGGGGCCCCGGTCCTGCTGTTGGCGGCCTGCAACGACACCAAGGGCGGTGAGAGCGGGGCCGGAGGCAGCGGCGGTCCTGGCACGGGCAGCGGCACCGGCAGCGGCAGTAGCAGCAGCACGGGTGGCACGGCCACCGGCACCACGGACGCGGGTACGGGCGGCGGCCAGGCGACGCCCAGCGCCACCAGCACGCCGAAGACCTCGGTCGCCGTGATCACCGTCACGCCCGCCGACGGCGCCGCCTCGGCCAGCTTCAGCGACCCGGTCAAGGTCACCGTCGCGAACGGCACCCTCACCGCCGTCAAGGTCACCGACTCCACCGGCAAGGCCCTGGCCGGCCAGCTCTCCGCCGACGGCACCGGCTGGACCTCGGCCGCCGCGCCGGCCAGCGGCACCAAGTACACCGTGACCGCCGCCGCCACCGACAAGGACAAGCTGGAGGCCGACGCCAACGCCGTCTTCACCACGGCGACCCCGGCCAACACCTTCGTCGGCTACTTCACCCCCGAGGACGGCTCGGTCGTCGGCGTCGGCATGCCCGTCTCGATCAACTTCAGCAAGCCGGTCACCGACCGCAAGACCGTCCAGCAGGCGATCACCGTCATAGCCGAGCCGGGCGTCGAGATCGTCGGGCACTGGTTCTCCAGCACCCGCCTCGACTTCCGGCCGCAGCAGTACTGGGCCAAGGGCACCAAGGTGACCGTCAAGCTCAGGCTCAAGGACGTCCAGGGCGCCAAGGGCGTCTACGGCACCCAGTCCAAGGACGTCCGCTTCACCGTCGGCCGGGCGCAGACCAGCGTCGCCGACCTCGCCACCAAGAAGCTCACCGTCACCACCGACGGCCAGGTCAGCGCCGTCTACGCGATCTCCGGCGGCTCGCCCGAGTTCCGCACCTGGGGCGGCAAGATGGTGATCACCGAGCAGTACCAGCAGACCCGGATGAACTCGCAGACCGTCGGCCTCGGCAGCGAGTACGACATCCCGGACGTGCCGCACGCCCAGCGGCTCAGCACCTCCGGCACCTTCATCCACGGCAACTACTGGTCGTCGCCGTCGATCTTCGGCAGCCAGAACACCAGCCACGGCTGCATCGGCCTGCGGGACGTCAAGGGCGGGCAGGACCAAGGCGCCGACGGCGCCAGGTTCTTCAAGAGCTCGATGATCGGCGACGTCGTCGAGGTCGTGAACTCCGGCGACAAGACCGTGGTGCCGTCCAACGGCCTCAACGGCTGGAACATGGACTGGGCCGACTGGAAGGCCGCCAGCGCCGTCTGACCACCGCCGCAGGCCCGTCACGGGCCCCTCCGCAGGCCCCGGCCCGGGCGGGCCGGACCTCCCGGCGCCGCCGAACGCGACGACCGAAACCCGCCGGACCCGGCGCGGCCCCGGCGGCAGGGTGGACGGCATGACGACAACCACCACGCCCGCCCTGGCCGTCCGCCCGATCGACCCGGGCGTCCACCGCTCCCTGCTGGTCCGCGACGACGCGGGCCGCCCGCCGGTCCGGTCCGTCGACGAGACCGGCGGCGCCCCGCTGCGCTGCTGCCTGAGCAAGGGCCTGCCGGGGGACCGGATCGCCCTGGTCTCCTACGCGCCGCTGCGCCGCTGGGCCGCCGAGACGGGGGCCGAACCGGGCCCGTACGACGAGGTCGGTCCGGTCTTCGTGCACGACGGGCCGTGCGCGGGCGTCGGCGGGGACGGCTGGCCGACCGGGTTCCACGGCAGCGAGCGGGTGCTGCGCGCGTACGACCGGCGCGGGCACATCCTGGGCGGCGTGCCGGTCGTCCCGGAGACCGCCGAGGCGGGCGCGGCGGCCCTGCTCGCCGATCCGGAGGTGGCCGTGGTGCACGTCCGCGCGCTGCACTTCGGGTGCTTCATGCACGAGGTCCGGCGGGCCTGACCCGCGTCCGGGGGCGCGGCAGGCTTCTCAGCCGCGCTTGGCGTAGTCGCCGAAGCCCTGCCAGTCCAGGATGACCGCCGGCTCGTCGCCCACCACCCAGGCGTCGTGGCCGGGCGGGCAGATCATGAAGTCGCCGGGGCCGAACTCGGCCTCCTCGCCGTCGTCCATGGCGATCGCCATCCGGCCGGAGACGACGTAGCCGACGTGGGCGGCCTGACAGCTGTCGGTCTGCGCGATGGGCCTGATGTGCTTCGACCACTGCCAGCCGGGCTCGAACACCCCCCGTCCGACGGCACCGCCGTCCAGGTTGACCAGGCGCACCTCTCCCTTGCCGCCCTCGAACGGGCGGACTTCCTCGGGATCGGTGTCGAAGCTTCTGCGCATGAGGCCGGCCATGAGGGGCTCCTCGGAGACGAGGCGGCCCCGCCACCAGGAGGGGTGGCGGGGCCGCCCTACTGGTCCTTCCAGTCTGCGCCCGCCGGGAGGCGGCGGAAAGCCGGAGGGACCCGGCGGCTCAGCCCTCGGTGGTCCGGGCCACGCCGATGGGGCAGCTGGCACCGGTGCCGCCGAGGCCGCAGTAGCCGTTCGGGTTCTTGGTGTCCGACAGGTACTGCTGGTGGTACGGCTCGGCGGGGTAGAACGGGCCGGCCGGGGCGATCTCGGTGGTCACCGGGCCGAGGCCGAGCGCGGTGAGCTCCGGCTGGAAGGCGTCCCGGGTGGCGACCACGGACGCCGCCTGGGCGGGGGAGTGGGTGTAGACCGCGGACCGGTACTGGGTGCCGACGTCGTTGCCCTGGCGGTTGCCCTGGGTCGGGTCGTGCGACTCCCAGAAGGTCTTCAGCAGCTGCTCGTAGGAGATCACCGCGGGGTCGAACACCACCCGGACCGCCTCGGTGTGCCCGGTCAGGCCGCTGCACACCTCCTCGTACGTCGGGTTCGGGGTGTGGCCGCCCTGGTAGCCGACCAGCGTCGTCCAGACGCCCGGCAGGCGCCAGAACGTGCGCTCGGCGCCCCAGAAGCAGCCCAGCCCGAAGTCGGCCACCTCCAGCCCCGCGGGGTACGGGCCGGTCAGCGGGTGGCCGAGCACGGTGTGCGGCTCGCCGAGGGTGAAGGCCGGGGCCTCCCGGCCGGGGAGCGCCTGGTCGGCGGGGACGAGCGAGGTCTTGTGGCGGTTGAACAGCACGGCCTGCTCCAGCGGGTCGGGAAGGGTTGCGGACGTTCCAACGCGGACGGGACGCCGGGGATTCCGGGGGAGGCCCCGCCCGCCCCCGCCCGGCCGGGCGTGCGGCGGCCGGGCGGCGGTCGGCGGCGGCCGGGCCTGCGGCGGCCGGGCCTGCGGGGCGTCGCCGCCTTCGGGGCGACCCCGCCGTTCGCCGACTACGCTCGGAGCATGACCGAGCACCAGCTTCCCCAGGGCTTCGAGACTCTCGCCATCCACGCGGGTCAGGAAGCAGACCCCCAGACCGGGGCCGTCGTCACGCCGATCTACCAGGTGTCCACCTACAAGCAGGACGGGGTGGGCGGCCTGCGGGGCGGCTACGAGTACAGCCGTAGCGCCAACCCGACCCGTACCGCGCTGGAGGAGTGCCTCGCCGCGCTGGAAGGCGGCGCCCGCGGCCTCGCCTTCGCGTCCGGCCTCGCCGCCGAGGACACCCTGCTGCGGACGATCCTCAAGCCGGGCGACCACATCGTCATCCCCAACGACGCCTACGGCGGCACCTTCCGGCTCTTCGCCAAGGTGCTGACCCGCTGGGGCGTCGAGTTCTCCGTCGCCAACACCCAGGACCTGTCGACCGTCCGCGAGGCGCTGCGCCCGAACACCCGCGCGGTGTGGGTGGAGACCCCGTCCAACCCGCTGCTGGGCATCACCGACCTCGCCGCGCTGGCCGAGATCGCGCACGGCGCCGGCGCGCTGCTGGTGGTCGACAACACCTTCGCCAGCCCGTACCTGCAGCAGCCGATCGCGCTCGGCGCCGACGCGGTCGTGCACTCGACCACCAAGTACATGGGCGGCCACTCGGACGTCGTCGGCGGCGCCCTGGTGCTGGCCGACGCGGCGCTGGGCGAGGAGGTCGCGTACCACCAGAACGCGATGGGCGCGGTCTCCGGCCCGTTCGACGCCTGGCTGGTGCTGCGCGGCATCAAGACCCTCGGCGTCCGGATGGACCGGCACAGCTCCAACGCGGAGAAGGTCGCCGAGCTGCTGGCCGGCCACCCCAAGGTCAGCCAGGTGCTCTACCCGGGCCTGCCCGAGCACCCCGGCCACGACATCGCCGCGAAGCAGATGAAGGCGTTCGGCGGCATGGTGTCGTTCCGCGTCCACGGCGGCGAGGAGGCGGCGGTCGAGGTCTGCAACCGGACCGAGCTGTTCACCCTCGGCGAGTCGCTGGGCGGCGTGGAGTCGCTGATCGAGCACCCCGGCCGGATGACCCACGCCTCGGTGGCCGGTTCGGCCCTGGAGGTGCCGGCGGACCTGGTGCGCGTCTCGGTCGGCATCGAGTCGATCGACGACCTGCTGGCCGACCTCACGCGGGCGCTGGGCTGAACTCCCGGCCCGAGTACGCCTAGGCGCTCTGCCGGCCCGCCGAGTACGACTCCATCGAGTGGTTGAAGCGGGCCAGCAGGGCGCAGAACTCGCGCTGTTCCTCCAGTGGCCAGTCGGCCACCAGCTGTCGGGTCAACTCGGCCCGGCCGGCGCGGACTTCGGCCAGCCGGTCGGAGCCGAGCGGGGTCAGCGCGAGCCGGACGGCGCGCCGGTCGGCCGGGTCCTGGACCCGGCCGACCAGGCCGGCCGCCACCAGCGGGGCGACCTGCCGGGTGACGGTGGAGGAGTCGACGCCGAGCGCGTCGGCCAGGGCCTTGACGTTGGCGGGCCCGACCCGCTCCAGGCGTTCCAGCAGCAGGTAGGCGGCCCGGACCAGGGCGGCCACTCCGTCGGAGCCGCGGACCTGTTCCATCCTGCGGGCGAACACCGCGAGCTGGTACTGCAGTTGGGTGTGCACGGGGTCGGTGAGGTCGGTGGCCTGGGGCGAGGTCGTCGTCATCGCGGCTCACGATCGTCGTGCGGTGAGAGAGGCTCAGAACCAGCAGCGTACGCGGGCCGGGCGGGCCCGGGAACAGGTCCGACGTCCCCGGGTGGTCCTCCACCAAGGCATACGCTGCTGTCATGCACAGCTGGCCGATCACCCTCGACGACGTCCGCGGCGCCCAGAAGATGCTCGTCGGGGTAGCCCGGGTGACGCCGATGGAGGGCAGCCGGCACCTGTCCGCACTGGTCGGCGCACCGGTCCACCTGAAGTGCGAGAACCTCCAACGGACCGGCTCCTTCAAGCTGCGCGGGGCGTACGTGCGGATCGCGGGTCTCTCACCGGTGCAGCGGGCCGGCGGGGTGGTCGCGGCGAGCGCCGGGAACCACGCCCAGGGGGTGGCGCTGGCGGCCTCGCTGCTCGGGGTCCGCTCCACGGTCTTCATGCCGGTGGCCGCGCCGCTGCCCAAGGTCGCCGCGACCCGGGAGTACGGCGCCGAGGTCCGGTTGCACGGCGCCACCGTGGACGAGGCGCTGCAGGCCGCGCAGCGGTACGCGGACGCGAGCGGTGCGGTGTTCATCCACCCCTTCGACCACCGGGACATCGTCATCGGGCAGGCCACCGTCGGGCTGGAGATCCTGGAGCAGTGCCCGGAGGTGCGCACCATCCTGGTCGGGGTGGGCGGGGGCGGTCTGCTGGCCGGGATCGCGGCGGCGGTCAAGCCGCTGCGGCCGGACGTGCGGGTGATCGGGGTGCAGGCGGCCGGCGCGGCCGCGTACCCGCCCTCGCTGGCGGCCGGACGCCCCGTCTCGCTGGAGCGGTTCGCCACCATGGCGGACGGGATCATGGTCGGTCGACCCGGGGACATCCCCTTCGAGATCGTCAACACCCTGGCGGACGGTGTCCGGACGGTCTCCGAGGACTCGCTCTCGCGGGCGCTGCTGCTGGGGCTGGAGCGGTTGAAGCTGGTGGTGGAGCCGGCCGGCGTGAGTCCGGTGGCGGCGCTGCTGGAGCAGCCGGATTCCTTCGAGGGGCCGGTGGTGGCGGTGCTCTCCGGGGGCAACATCGACCCGCAGCTGATGCAGCGGGTGCTGCGGCACGGGCTGGCGGCGGCCGGCCGCTACCTGTCGCTGCGGGTGCGGCTGGCGGACAAGCCGGGCGCGCTGGCGGACCTGCTGGGGGTGCTGACGAAGGTCGACGCCAACGTGCTGGACGTGGCGCACGTGCGGGTCGACCCGCAGCTCGGGCTGACCGAGGTCGAGGTGGACCTCCACCTGGAGACGAAGGGGCCGGAGCACTGCGCGGCGGTGCTCGGCGAGCTGCGGGACGCGGGGTTCGTGGTCTCCCGCTAGGCGGGGTGCGGGTGCGGGGTGCCCGGGCAGGGGGGGTGGGGCCCCGGGTGGGGTTCCCGTGGGGCTCCCGTTGTCAGTGGTGCGTGTCACCATGGCGGAGCTAATTCCCTTGCGCGATATATCGCGTTCTGTAAAACTCGCGATACATCGCGTCTTGTTGCCGTGCAGGCGAGAACCGAGTCGCTTGCGTGCCCTCATTCGGGGCAAAGTGGGACAGAACCGCTCAACCGTCCAAGGAGATGAGGCAGGCCATGGCGCCAGCCATCCAAGCCGAGAACCTGGTGAAGACCTTCGGCGACGTACGAGCCCTGGACGGCGTCAGCCTCGACGTCCCCGAGGGCACGGTGCTCGGGCTGCTCGGCCCGAACGGCGCCGGGAAGACCACCACCGTGCGCGTCCTCACCACCCTGCTCCGCCCCGACTCCGGCCGTGCCGTGGTCGCCGGGGTCGACGTCCTCAAGCACCCCAACGAGGTCCGCAGCCTGATCGGCCTCTCCGGCCAGTACGCTGCGGTCGACGAGTACCTCACCGGCTTCGAGAACCTCCAGATGGTCGGTGAGCTCTACCAGATGACCGCCCGCGAGGCGAAGGTCCGGGCGCTCGAACTGCTGGAGTGGTTCAACCTCACCGAGGCCAAGGACCGGACCGCCAAGACCTACTCCGGCGGCATGCGCCGCCGGCTCGACCTCGCCGCGGCCCTCGTGGTCCGCCCCCCGGTGATGTTCCTGGACGAGCCGACCACCGGCCTCGACCCGCGCAACCGGCTCGCCCTGTGGGAGGTCATCGAGACCCTGGTCGACCAGGGCACCACGCTGCTGCTCACCACCCAGTACCTGGAGGAGGCCGACCGCCTCGCCCACGACATCGCCGTGGTCGACCACGGACGGGTGATCGCGCGCGGGACGGCCGACCAGCTCAAGGCGCAGATCGGCGGCGAGCGGATCGAGGTCGTGGTGCACCGGCCCGACCTGGTCGCCGACGCGCTCGCCGCGCTCTCCGGGTACGCCCAGGGCGAGCCGACCGTGGAGCGCAACACCCGCAGGATCACCGTCCCGGTCAGCGGCGGCGCCCGGGTGCTCGCGGACGTGATCCGCGAGCTGGACACCCGCTCGATCGAGATCGACGACATCGGCCTGCGCCGTCCGACCCTGGACGACGTCTTCCTCTCACTCACCGGCCACGCCACCGAGGCCGAGAGCGAGGAGAACGGCGCCGCGGGCAAGGGCGGGGCCGGCCACGGCAAGGGCCGCGGCGGACCGGCCGGGGACGGCCCGGGCGCCGACAAACAGGCCGTCACGGCCGGCAAGGAGCTGTGAGATGACGACGGCCACCCAGCACGCCATCGGCGGGGCGGTACCCAAACAGCGCCGCGGAGCGGCCGCCACCCTGCACGACTCCTGGGTGGTGGCGAAGCGCAACCTGCGGCGGATGTCCCGGATACCCGAGATCGTGGTGTTCGGCCTGATGCAGCCGGTGATGTTCGTCCTGCTGTTCTCGTACGTCATGGGCGGGGCGATCCAGATCCCCGGGACGCAGTCCAGCTCCTCGACGTACATCCAGTTCCTGATGGCCGGCATCTTCGCCCAGACGGTCACCTTCGCGACGGCCGGCGCCTCCGCCGGCATCGCCGAGGACATGTCCAAGGGCCTGGTCGACCGGTTCCGCTCGCTGCCGATGGCCCGCTCGGCGGTCCTGGTCGGCCGGACCCTGGCGGACCTCGTCCAGACCGCGTTCACGCTGGTGGTGCTCGCGCTGGTGGCGCTCCTGGTGGGCTGGCGGATCCACGAGGGCCTGCTGTCCGCGCTGGCCGCGTTCGGACTGCTGCTCCTGCTCGGCTACGCCTTCTCCTGGATCGGCGCACTGATCGGTCTCTCGGTGCGCAGCCCCGAGGCGGCCACCTCGGCCGGGCTGATCTGGCTCTTCCCGCTGACCTTCATCTCGAACGCCTTCGTGCCGGTCAGCTCGATGCCCGGCTGGCTGCAGGGGATCGCCTACTGGAACCCGTTCAGCGCCACGGTGCAGGCCTGCCGGAACCTCTTCGGCAACCAGGTGGGCCCGGTGGACGACGCCTGGCCGATGCAGCACGCGGAACTGATGTCGGTGCTCTGGTCGCTGGCGATCATCGCGGCGTTCTCGTGGCTGTCGGTGCGCAAGTACCGCTCGGCCGTGGGCTGACCCGCGGCGCGGCCCGTGGGCGGGTACGCGCGAGGGCGGCCGTGGTTCGTGCCACGGCCGCCCTCGCCGGCGTTCTGCGGGGGTCGGCCGGCGCCGGTCGGACGGGTGGTCCGGTCCCGGGGCCGATGCCGGTCGGAAGGGTCAGCCGGCGTAGGGCTTGACCTCGACGATCTTGACCATGGCCCGCTTGCCGTTCGGCAGCTCGTAGGTCGCCTCGTCGCCGATCGTCTTGCCGTCGATCGCGCGGCCCAGCGGGGACTGCGGCGAGTAGATCTCCAGGTCGTCGTCGCCGGCCACCTCGCGCGAGCCGAGCAGGAACTTCATGGTGTCGTCCGTGTCGCCGTCGAAGGCGACCGTCACGACCATGCCCGGAGCCACCACACCCGAGTCGGCCGGAGCCTCGCCGACCTTGGCGCGCTCCAGCAGCTGGGTGAGCTGGCGGATGCGCAGCTCGTACTTGCCCTGCTCCTCCTTGGCCGCGTGGTAGCCGGCGTTCTCCTTGAGGTCACCCTCTTCGCGCGCCGCCTCGATCTTCTGGGCGATCTCGATGCGCCAGGGGCCGGTCAGGTGGTCCAGCTCGGCCTTGAGCTGGTCGTAGCCGGACTGAGTGAGCCAGGTCACGTTCTCGCTGGTCTGGGTCACGGGTGCTCCTCGTAGGTGCTGGGGCTGTGCTGAGGGTGTGAGTCGTCAGCGCGTCTGGTGGTGCTGATATCGGTCTTAACTACAAAGCAACGCCCGCTCCCGTACCAGCTGGTGCGGAAGGGGCGAAACCACGAGCCTAACAACTCCCACCGACAAGCGGGAGGGCCGTTGGCGCGTCATTGACGACGACATTGCGCCGAGATGTACAGCAGCGGTGCGCGACTCCTCTACGGATGCCCGCTCTCCAGATCGAATATGCGCTCCGGGTGGCCGTCGCCGCCAGTGATTACCGGGGGCCGGCCCTCCGCGGGCGGCTACGCGGGGGTGCAGCCGAGGAGCTCGGCGGTGGTGCCGCGGGAGGTGGTCCGCAGACTGACCACCGCGTCGTAGCCGGAGCCGTCCGCCGGTACCGGGAAGTCGGCCACCCCGACCACCGCGCCGTTCTCGCCCTGCGAGCGGACGGTGCAACTGCCCGCGGTGCCGTCGCTCTTGCGCACCGACAGATGCAGCTGCATCTCGACGTCGGAGACCGCCTCGAAGGACGGCACGGCGCCGTTGATCTTCGTCTCGCGGATCAGGTACGAGGCTCCCAGCCACGTGACCAGGCCCAGCGCCAGCACTCCGCAGACCGCGCCGATCACCTTGAGCCGCCGGTCCGCCTCGCGGTCGCCGCGCCGTCCGTAGCGCCCCTCGGGCAGCTGCGGCGTCCTGGTGCCTGCGGTCATCGGGCTCAGTCCTCTCGTGGGGAGGGGGCCGCGCGGGTGGTGCGGGGGAATGCGGTGCTCCTCCAGTCCGTCACTATAGGAGGGGCACGCCCACGGCCGGTCCGGCGGGGGCGGGGCTCGGCCGTGTCGGCGACAGGTGCGGCGGCCGGTCCCGCGGTGACGCGGTCCCGTACCGAGCGGCTCAGACGGTGGGCAGACCGGCTTGCGCGGGACGCCCAGACATTGTGGAAGGAACGCACGCGTTGACTGAGCAGTTGCGACTGATGGCGGTGCACGCCCACCCGGACGACGAGTCCAGCAAGGGCGCGGCGACCATGGCCATGTACGTCGACCAGGGGGTGGACGTGCTCGTGGCCACCTGCACGGGAGGGGAACGCGGGTCGGTTCTCAACCCCAAGCTGCAGGGCCGGCCGGAGATCGAGGAGAACATCCACGAGGTCCGGGCCAAGGAGATGGACGAGGCCCGCGCGATCCTCGGGGTCAAGCAGGCCTGGCTGGGCTTCGTGGACTCGGGCCTGCCGGAGGGCGACCCGCTGCCCCCGCTCCCCGAGGGGTGCTTCGCCCTCCAGGACGTCAAGGACGCGGCCGAACCGCTGGTCCGCCTGATCCGGGAGTTCAAGCCGCAGGTCATCACGACCTACGACGAGAACGGCGGCTACCCGCACCCCGACCACATCATGACCCACAAGATCACCATGCTGGCCTTCGAGGCCGCGGGGGACCCGGACGCCTACCCGGACGCCGGTGAGCCCTGGCAGCCGCTGAAGGTCTACTACAACCACGGCTTCCCGATGGGCCGGATCCGCGCGCTCCACCAGTACCTCTCCGAGAACGGCCACGAGTCCCCCTACGGCGAGTGGATCGCCGGATGGGAGAAGAGCGGCCGCAAGGAGCGCGAGATCACCACCCGGGTCCGCTGCGACGACTGGTTCGAGACCCGGGACCGCGCGCTGATCGCGCACGCCACCCAGATCGACCCGGACGGCCCCTGGTTCCGCGTCCCGCTGGAGGTCCAGCGCGAGGTCTGGCCCACGGAGGACTACGAGCTCGCCCGTACCCTCATCGACGTGGACCTCCCGGAGGACGACCTGTTCGCCGGCCTTCGCACGCCCAGCCTGACGGCCGAATCGGCCGACACGCGCGACTGAACCACCCCCCGACGGCCCGGCTCCCCGTGAGCCGGGCCACCATAGAGATATGAGCGCCTCCGTGAACCTCACCCACCTCGCCGCCGAGCTCGCCGTCGACGACGCCAAGGTCACCCCCGGCCTGCTGGGCTTCGTCGTCTTCGCCGTCCTCGGCGTGGCCACCTGGTTCCTGGCCAAGTCGATGAACCGACAGTTCAAGAAGGTCGACTTCGTCGAGCAGCCGGAGGCCTCGAAGGAGTGAGTCCGGCGCCCGTCCGCGCGCCGGTGCGCCGGCCCGATGCGCAAGGATGGGGGCATGCCTAACCGCCTCGCCGACGCGACGTCCCCGTATCTGCTGCAGCACGCCGGGAACCCCGTGGACTGGTGGCCGTGGGGCCCCGAGGCGTTCGAGGAGGCCCGCCGCCGCGGCGTGCCGGTCCTGCTGAGCGTCGGGTACGCCGCCTGCCACTGGTGCCACGTGATGGCGCACGAGTCCTTCGAGGACGAGGGCGTCGCGGCCTACGCCAACGAGCGGTTCGTGGCCGTGAAGGTCGACCGCGAGGAGCGGCCGGACGTTGACGCCGTGTACATGGAGGCGGTGCAGGCGGCGACCGGGCAGGGCGGCTGGCCGATGACCGTCTTCCTGACCCCCGACAAGGAGCCGTTCTACTTCGGCACCTACTTCCCGCCCGAGCCGCGGCACGGCATGCCGTCCTTCCGGCAGGTGCTGGAAGGCGTGCACGCGGCCTGGCGGGACCGGCGTGACGAGGTCGGCGAGGTCGCCGCCCGGATCCGGGCCGACCTCTCCGAGCGGGCGTCGGTGTACGCGGTCGGCAGCGGCGTGCACCAGCCGCCGGGGGAGACCGGCCTGCACGAGGCGCTGGTCGCGCTCAGCCGTGACTTCGACGAACGGCGCGGCGGATTCGGCGGGGCACCCAAGTTCCCGCCGGCCATGGTCGTCGAGTACCTGCTGCGCCACCACGCCCGGACCGGTTCGGAGGCGGCGCTGGAGATGGCCGTCCGCACCGGCGAGGCGATGGCCCGCGGCGGCATCCACGACCAGCTCGGCGGCGGGTTCGCCCGGTACGCGGTGGACGCCGACTGGGTCGTCCCGCACTTCGAGAAGATGCTGTACGACAACGCGCTGCTGCTCCGCGCCTACCTGCACCTGTGGCGGGCCACCGGCTCCCCGCTCGCCCGCCGCACCGCACTGACCACCGCGGACTTCCTGCTGCGCGAACTGCGCACCCCCGAGGGCGCGTTCGCCTCCGCGCTGGACGCGGACAGCACGGACCCGGCGACCGGCAGCTCGGTCGAGGGGGCGTACTACGTGTGGACGCCCGCCCAGCTGGCCGAGGTGCTGGGGGACGCGGACGGCGAGTACGCCGCCGAGCTGTTCGAGGTGACCGGCGCGGGGACCTTCGAGCACGGGGCCTCGGTGCTCCAGCTGCTCGCCGACCCGGCGGACGACGCCGCCCACGAGCGTGTCCGGTCCCGGTTGTTCGAGGCGCGGGCCGCCCGGCCCGCACCCGCCCGGGACGACAAGGTCGTCGCCGCCTGGAACGGGCTGGCCGTCGCCGCCCTCGCCGAGACGGGCGCCCTGCTGGACCGGCCCGACCTCGTCGAGGCCGCCGAGCGTGCCGCCGACCTGCTGCTCGCCGTTCACCTCACCCCCGACGGCCGGCTGCTGCGCACCTCGCGCGACGGCCGGCCGGGTCCGAACGCGGGCGTGCTGGAGGACTACGCCGACACCGCCGAGGGCTTCCTCGCCCTGTTCGCCGTGACCGGGGAGGCCGAGTGGCTCCAGCTGGCCGGCGGGCTGCTGGACACCGTGCTCAAGCACTTCGCCGACGGGACCACCGGGGCGCTGTTCGACACCGCCGACGACGCCGAGGAGCTGATCCGGCGTCCGCAGGACCCGACCGACAACGCCACCCCGTCCGGCTGGACCGCCGCCGCCAACGCCCTGCTCACCTACGCCGCGTACACCGGTTCGGCACGTCACCGGACCGCGGCCGAGCGGGCGCTCGGCATCGTCGGCGCACTCGCCCCGCGCGCTCCCCGCTTCATCGGCTGGGGCCTGGCCGCCGCCGAGGCCCTGGCCGACGGGCCGCGCGAGGTGGCCGTGATCGGGTCGGCCGGCGACCCGGCCACCGCCGCGCTGCACCGGGTCGCCCTGCTGGGTACCGCACCCGGCGCGGTGGTCGCGCTCGGCGAGCCGGGAGCGGGCAGCGACGAGGTGCCGCTGCTGGCCGACCGACCGCTGGTGGGCGGGGCGCCGACCGCGTACGTCTGCCGGCACTTCGTCTGCGACGCGCCGACCACCGACCCCGCGGTGCTGGCGGAGCGGCTGGGCGCGACGGCGGAGGCGGGCGGCGCGCCCTCCTGACCGTGCCCCGGAAATCGGGTGGTGCGCGGAGGAAAGGGCGGGCGAAGATGGTCCATGGCCTGGACCCTGAGCACCTCCGTCGACGAGTTCCACACCCGCGCGGGCGGGTTCCTCGCCGCGAGCCCGGCCCGGAACACCGTGCTGCTCACCGTGACGGACCGGCTGAGGGAGCGCGGTCCGCACTACTACGGCGAGGACGCGCCGGTCTTCGGCTGGTGGTGCCCCGAGCCCGGCGGGCCGGTCGGCGGGGCCTTCCTGCGAACGCCCCCGTTCGCACTGCGGCTCGGGGAGATGCCGGTGTCGGCGGCCGGCGAACTGGCGGCCGAACTCGCCGCCGCCCGGACCGGAGCGGGGGCGGCGGTCGGGGCCGGTTCGGCGGACGTCGTCGAGGTCGCCGGGAGTGACGCGGCCGTGGCGGCGTTCTCCGCGGCCTGGCAGGCCGCCACCGGCGCCACCGGGTCCGTCCGGACCAGGGAGCGGCTCTACCGGCTCGGCGAGCCGACCGAACCGCCGCGTCCGCCGGCCGGCGGCGCCAGGCTCGCCGACCCGTCGGACCGGGAGCTGGTGATCGAGTGGCTCGGACGGTTCGTGGTCGAGGCCCGGCTGGTGGCCTCCGGCGTCGCGACGCTCGCCGACGACCGGATCGCCGCCCGGCAGCTCCACCTCTGGGAGGACGGGGGGCGCCCGGTGGCGCTCGCCGGGCACAGCGCGGTGATCGCCGGGATGTCCCGGATCGGCCCGGTCTACACGCCGGGCGACCACCGCGGACGCGGCTACGGGAGCGGGGTCACGGCGGCGGCCTCGGCCCACGCGCTGGGGCTCGGTGCGACGGAGGTGCTGCTGTACACCGACCTCGCCAATCCGACGAGCAACTCGATCTACCAGCAGATCGGCTACCGGCCGGTGGAGGACTGCACCGTGCTGGAGTTCCGGGGTCGGGCGGCCCGGCGGGCCCGCGTAGCCTGAGCGGCACCGCCGGCCGGTGCGGACGGGGGAACCGCCCGTCCCGGGCCGGCGTCCGATCCGGACGGGGCGGCCGTCACGGCCGCCGGGGGAGGTGGCCGTGACGGTGGACGGGTTGCTCGAACGGGCGGGCCGGCTGGGCCCGGTGGAGGTGGTGGCCGGCGCGCTGGCCGGCAACCTCGCGCTGTTCGCGGTGGCGCTGGTCGCCGGGAGCCCGCTGGTCCGCCGCTTCGGCGACCGGCGGGTGGCGCCGGCGCCCCCGCCGCCGGACCACCGCGAGTGGCTGCTGACAGTCACCGCCGTCCTTCTCAACTCCGGTGTGGGAGTGGCCGGCTGGGCACTCTGGCAGCACGGTCTGCTGCGGCTCTCGGCGGACACCGGTCTGCGGGCGGTGGCCGAGCTGCTGCTGTTCTCCCTGGTGATGGACGCCCTGATGTACGCGGGCCACTGGCTCGCCCACCGTCGCCGGCTCTACCGGCTGGCCCACGAACTGCACCACCGCTACCCGGACCCGCGCCCGTCCACGCTCTTCGTCCTGCACCCCCTGGAGGTGCTGGGTTTCGGCGGTACCTGGCTCGCGGTGCTCTGCCTCCGGGAGATCTCCGCCCTGGCGCTGGCCGGGTACGTCGTGGTCAACCTGGTCTTCGGCCTGCTCGGCCACCTGGGCGTGGAGCCGTTCCCGGCCCGGGCCCGGCGACTCGCGGTGTTCCGCTGGGTGGCGCTGCCGATGTTCCACGCGGGCCACCACGTCGACCCCGGGGTCAACCTGGGCTTCTACACCACCGTCTGGGACCGGCTGTTCGGCACCATCGACCCCGCCTACGACACCCGCCGCACGGCGGAGAACCCGGCGCCGTGAAGGGAGGCGGCTACTCCCAGTCCCACCGGATGCCCAGCAGGCACGGCCGGAGCGCGGTGGCCACCAGATGGACGCAGCGGTGGCCGTCGAGCGTCAACTCCTCGCTCTCGTAGGACTTCTCGCCCGGGGCGCGGCGGGCGAAGCGGCGGCAGCGGACGGGGAGCGCGGCGGGGTGGAAGGTGATCTGGAGGACGTACTGCCCGGCCCCGGAGTTGAAGCCCCGGACGTACTCGCAGCTGGGCGTGGGTGACGGCGCGTCGTCGAAGCCGTAGCCGAGCAGGTGGGTGTCACCGGCCCGGAGCCGGCGGTCGAGGAGGAGTTCGGCGACCAGCAGGTCGTGGGTCTGGTCGCGCCGGATCCGGCCCGGGCGGCAGTTCTCCTCGGCCCTGACCCCGACCCGGGTGATGTCGCTGCCGGGGTCGCCCTGGTGGATGGCGAGGTAGCGGTCGATGCCGTCGCGGTGGGCGCGCAGGGCGTGCTGGGAGTCGCGGCGGACCAGCTGGCGGTCGGCGCCGATCCGGATCCGCTCGATGTGGGTGATGGTGTGCAGCCCCGTGTCGCGCGGTCCGGCGATGGTGGCGAGCAGGTCGTCGACGGCGGCGGCCGGGGCGATCAGGTCGCGGTAGGGGCGGACGGGAGGGCCGGCCGGGCCGTCGGGGGTGGTGCGCCGAGGTCCGAGCAGCCGGGTGAGCGAGTGCTCGGGGAGGTCCAGGACGTCCTCCAACGCTCGTACCGCGCGCAGGGATTCGGCCCGTTCGGGGCGCCGGTGGCCCTGCTGCCAGTAGCTGAGGCTGGTGACCCCGATGTGGACGCCGCGCAGGGCGAGGTGTTCGCGGACGCGGTGCAGGGCGAGGCCGCGGGTGGTGATCGCGGTCCGCAGGGCGAGGTGGAACGGGCCGGTGCGCAGGGCGGTGGCGAGGTCGGGGTGGTCGGTCCGCTGCATGGCGGCCTCCTCGGGTGGCGGACGGGGCGGGTCCGGCTGGTCGTGAATATTCACATGTGGAAGGGGGTTTGTCACCGGTCGGGGCGTTCCGGGCGGGGGTTGCGGGGCGGCGTTCACACCGGGAACGGGACCGTTCACACCCGGGTCGGCGGACCGCCGGGGGCGTTGACCGGCCATGTCAACGGCGCGATGCTCATGGCGCGGATCCGGACCGCACCCCCACAGCTCTCGACTCCTCTGCCTGTCGCAAGGAGGAAATCCCCCATGTCAGTTCCACGGACACGCCTGCGCCGCGCCGTCGCGGTGCTCGCGCTCGGCGTCCTCGGTCCGGCGCTCAGCGTCGCGGCCGTCACCCCGGCCCAGGCCACCCCCACGGCCCTCGCCGGGACCGACCAGATCCGGCCCGCCGCCGCGCCGGGTGCCACGGCCGACCTGGCCGGCACCTTCAAGAAGCTCAACATCACCATGCAGCAGCAACAGCAGACCAACTGGTGCTGGGCGGCGAGCGGCAACACCATCGCGACCTGGTACGGCTACACCTACAGCCAGAACCAGTTCTGCAACGCCGCGTTCGGCCGCTCGGCGAACTCCAGCTGCCCCAACAACCAGGCCACCCTGGGCGACGTGCAGACCGGCCTGCGCTGGGTCGGCATCAACCCGGGCTCCTACGTCACCGGCTACCTGCGGTACAGCACGGTGCAGACGGAGGTGAACGCCAACCGGCCGATCGAGACCCGGATCCAGTGGAGCTCGGGCGGCGGCCACATGCACGTGGTCTACGGGTTCGACACCTCCAACAACTGGGTCTACTGGGGCGACCCGTGGCCGTCCAACACCCGTTACAACTGGGCGGACTACAACTACTACGTGTCGAACGGCACGTTCTCCTGGACCCACTCCCTGTACCGGATCGGCGCGTGAGGGGCGACCATGACCAGCATCCGTAACGTCGCCGCCGGCGTCCTGCTGGCGGCCGGGATCGGCCTGGCCGTCGCTCCGGCGGCGTCCGCGGCAGAGCCTGCACAGGGCCCCGCTCCCGTCTCCGCCACCGAGCTGGCCCAGGCCAGGAGCGCGGTGCAGAGCCCCGCCGTGCTCGACCAGTTGGGGCGCTTCTTCGCCCGCAAGGGCGTCCCGCCGACCAAGCAGCTCACCATCGGCGCCGCCGAGGAGGCGCAGGCCGCGAGTGCGGCGGCCCCGCGGCTGACCGGCGAGACCGTGCCGGTCTACACCCTGGACGCGGCGTTCGTGGCCGGCACCCCGGGTGCGGCCGTGGCCAGGGCGGAGTTCACCGCGAGCCGGGTGGTCTCGACCGACGGGCAGGTCGCCTCGGTCTGGACCGTGAAGGAGGGCGGCGCCTGGCGGGTCGTCAACATCGCCTCCGGCGGGGACGAGAACGACTACGCGGCGCAGGCCGCGAGCACCGGCGGCGGGACGGCGTTCCGCGAGCCGCAGCTCAACGCCTGGTACGTGCTGCGGGACGGCCGGGTGCTCCCACTGGACGACGAGGCCCGCGGCTCGGTGGGCGACTCCGGGGTGACCCTGGCGGCGTACCGGCAGCTGGTCCGGGAGCGGTACGGCGACAAACTGCCCGGCTCGGCGTACGACCGGGCGGGCAAGGGCGGCGGTTACCGCCCGGACGCGGCCGGTGAGCCGGCCGGGAGCGGCGGGAGCGTGCTGCCCGCCGCGACGGCGACCGCGGCCCTGAGCGTCACCGCTGTCGCGGGCGCGGGCCTGGCGTTGCGGCGGCGGGTGGGAGTGCGGCGCGGGTAGCGCCGGACCGAGGCGGCGGGGCCCGGCACGGCGACCGGGCCCCGTCGCAGGTCCGGGCCCGTCCGGGCCCTGTCGCGGGACCGGCCGCCTGCCGTACGTCCGGGCGCCTAGAGCTCGGTGAAGCCGCTCTCCATGATCGCGAAGGCGCGGTCGACCAGCTCGGCCATGTCCTCGGTGCCGCCGCTCTCGGCCCAGCGCAGGACGGCCTCCGTGGTGGCCGCGCCGAGCGAGGCGGCGGTGATCCGCATCGCGAAGGTCGGCTCCTGGACACCGGCCCGCCGCATCAGCACGGTGAGGTAGAGCTGCTGCGGGTCGTTGGCGCTGTCGCGCATCCGGGCCCTCAGCGCGGGGACTTCGGTGACCAGCCGCATCCGGACGAGGAGTTCCTCGCGCTCGTCCCGTACCAGTGTGCGGATCAGCCCGGTGAGGGCCTCCCGGCAGGAGCGCAGGAACGGTTCGTCAGTGGGCCGTGCCAGCAGGGCGGCGATCATCGCCGGGTCGTACTCGTCGGTGAGGACGACGTCCTCCTTGGTGGCGAAGTACCGGAAGAAGGTCGACTGCGAGACCTCGGCGGCGTCCGCGATCCGGTCCACCGTGGTGTTCTCGTAGCCCAGTTCGGCGAAGAGCCGGTACGCCTCGCGGCGGATCGCCCGGCGGGTCTTCAGCTTCTTCCGTTCGCGCAGCGACAGCGGCGCCGCCGGCATCGCCTGGACCGGATCGTCCGGGCCTGCCGGGGGTGCCGCTGTCGGCTGCGCTGCGTTCATACCTTCGATTATCCGTGATCGGCCGCGGGCGCGGCGGACGGTCCGGGACCGGTGCCGGGGCCGTCGGCGGCGGGCTCGCCGGTGACCGCTCCGCCGACCGAGGGCTCGGCGGGCCCGGTGGGCTCGACGGACGGCATCCGGAGGGCGACCAGAACCGCCGACAGCACCGCGACCACCCCGGCGGTCAGCAGCACCGCCGTCATCCCGTGGACGTAGGCGGCGTGCGCGGAGGCGGCCAGCGACGGGTCCCCGGTGGAGGCGGCGACGGCGTCGGCGGCCACCACCGACTGCCCGGCCCGGTCCGCGGCGCCCGCCGGGAGCCCGGTGGCGTCCAGCGCTCCCCGGTACGAGCCGGCCAGCAGGCTGCCGAAGAGCGCGACCCCGATCGCCCCGCCCACCTGACGGAAGGTCTGGAGCAGCCCCGAACCGACGCCGGCCCGGGCGGGCGGCAGGGTGAGCAGCGCGGTGGCCTGGGCGGTGATGATCGACAGACCCATGCCGAACCCGAGCAGGACCAGCCAGACCGCCGCCGGGCCGTAACCGTCGGAGGCGTCCGTCCGGCTGCCGATCAGCAGGGCTCCGGCCAGGACGGCCAGCCCGGCGGTGATCACCGGCCGGTGGCCGGTCCGGGCGACCAGCTTGTCGCTGAACCGGGCCGCCACCATCAGGCCGAGCATCATCGGCATCAGCCGCAGGCCGGTGCCGAAGGCGTCGGCGCCGAGCACGCTCTGGAAGTAGAGGGGCAGCACGAAGAAGGCTCCGTACAGCACCAGGGAGACCAGGGTCGCGGCCACCACCGACCAGCGGAAGGTGCGGTCGGCGAGCAGGGTGAGGTCGAGCATCGGGTCGGGCCGGCGCCGGCTGCGCCGCACCAGCGTGGTGAGCGCGACCAGCGAGCCGCCGATCGTGCCGAGGACCAGGGGGTCGGACCAGCCGCGCTCGGGGCCCTCGATGATGCCGTAGGTGAGCGCCGCCAGGCCGCCGGCGCCGAGCAGGGTGCCGAGCAGGTCGATCCGGGGTGCGGCGGGATTGCGGGTCTCCGGCAGCAGGATCAGGCAGGCGGTGATGCCGATCGCGACCAGCGGGAGGTTGACCACGAAGATCGCGCCCCACCAGAAGTGCTGGAGCAGGAAGCCGCCGATCAGCGGACCGAGCGGGGTGCCGACGGCGAGGGCGGCGGCCAGGACTGCGGTGGCGCGGCGTTGCTCGGCGGCCGGGAAGATCCCGGGGATCACCGCCATGGACATCGGCATCACCAGCGCGCCGGCCAGGCCCATCGCGGCGCGCGCGGCGATCAGCGTGCCGGGGCTGTCGGCGAGCATGCCGACGGCGGAGGAGAGGCCGAACAGCGCGAGGCCCAGGGTGAGGACGAGGCGTCGGCCGAAGCGGTCGCCGATCAGCCCGGCGGGGAGCATCGCCGCGGCGAAGACCACGCTGTAGGAGTCGACGATCCACTGCTGCTGCCCGGTGGTGGCCTCCAACTGGGAGGCCAGGGTGGGCAATGCCACGTTGAGGACCGTCATGTCGAAGCTGATCACCAGGACGCTGAGGGCGACGGCGACGAGCGCGAGCCAGCGCCGCGGGTCGGGCCCGGGCGGGGCCGGGGCCCGGTCGGTGGGCGGGGTGGTCACGGACAACCTCCGGAGACCTGGAAGATGGTCGCTGTCAAATGACAGTAACCTCCAAAAGGTGGCTCCCGTCAATGTCGACCTCCGGTGGCCATGCCGCCACTCTCCGTGATGTGTCCTGGAAGTGCGCGTTCCGCACATGGAATTGACGCAACGTTGATCTGTCGTTCGCCGCTTTCGGGCGGTTTCGGGTGACTGACGGTAGATAGGATGTGGCGGTCGGTCAGTGCGGGCCGATGCGTGCCGAGAGCGGAGAAGGGGTGGGGCGGCAGGAGCCGACCACGAGCCCGGCGCAGGAAGGGGAAGCCGAAATGGCTGGTCGGAAGTCGGGTGCCCAGATCTGGGGTGCCGCAGTGGTGGTGGGCTCGGCGCTGGCGGTGGTCGCGGCCTACCTGATCAACGGCGCCGCGCTGGTGCTGGCGGTCGCCGGGGTCGAGGTGCTGCTGCTGATGGTGTACGTCGGGCTGCGCTGGCAGCTGCTCCACCGGGCGGCCGAGCCGGGTGGACGGCCCCCGGCGCGCGGTCACCGGACGGCCGGCGGCAGTCCGGACGCCGCGCACTGCGAGCGCTGCCGGCGGGCCCGCGAGGCGATCGACGCGCGGCAGGCCGAGCGGCTCCGGCGGACTCTGCCGGGCCCGGGGCGCGAGCCCGCGGCGCCCGGCCGCCCGGTCCGCGAGCGCCGGTCGTACGAGCGTTCGGCCGGCCACCACCGGCCGGTGCGCGGAAGCCAGCCGCCGCACGACTCCCGCGGTGCGCACGACCCCCGCGGGGCACATGACCCCCGCGGGTCGCACGGCCCCGACGCGCGCGGCCCCGAGTCACGGGGGCACGAGTCCCGTGGTCACGAGACCGCGGTGACGCACGACCGCCCGGTCCGCGAGTGGACGGCCGAACGGGCGGCCGCCCGGTCCGCGGACCGGCCGACCGCCCGTCACGGGGCGCCGGGTTCAGCCGGCCGCGCTGTAGGCCGCCAGTGAGATCCCGACGTACTGCGTGATGAAGGCCCCGAGGGTGAAGGCGTGGAACACCTCGTGGAAGCCGAAGCGGCCCGGTGACGGATCGGGCCGCTTGAGCCCGTACACCACGCCGCCGACGCTGTAGAGCACGCCGCCGACGATCATCAGCACCAGGACGGCGACTCCGCCGGTGCGCAGGAAGTCGGGCAGGTAGAACGCGGCGGCCCAGCCCAGCGCGAGGTACACCGGCGTGTACAGCCAGCGCGGCGCGCCGACCCAGAACACCCGGAACGCGATCCCGGCGAGCGCCCCGCCCCAGACCGCCCAGAGCAGCAACTGCCGGTCGGCGCCGTCCAGCAACAGGATGGTGAACGGGGTGTAGGTGCCCGCGATGATCAGGAAGATGTTCGCGTGGTCCAGCCGGCGCAGGACCGCGTCGCCGCGCGGCCCCCAGGTGAAGCGGTGGTACACCGCGCTCACCCCGAAGAGCAGCCAGGCGCTGACCGAGTAGATCGCGCACGCGATCCTGGCGGGGCCCGGTTCGGCCAGGCAGATCAGCACGATCCCGGCGGCCACCGCGGCAGGGAACATTCCGGCGTGCAGCCAGCCGCGCCATGTCGGCTTGGGCTCGACACGCTCCGTGCTCTCCAGGAGCTCAGCAGTCATGTCCGCATGCTACCCGCTACCTACGGCTCCGTAGGTTACTGGCGCGTAGGAAGTGTCGGTCGTCACTAGTTGGACGTTTTGGAGTATTCGAAGTCAGGGCGACGGGGCTCCGCACCCGCCGAAGGTGCTCCGCTACTGGCCAGTAATTATCCTTACTGTAGTAAAAAATGCGCCAACTTTGCCTCCTCGCCGTATTCGGGGCCCGGGCCCGGAGCTACGCTGCAATCACCCTCAAACCCCGCTACGCCATCTCCCCGCCGGGATGGCGTGAAGGAGCGATCGTGTCGAACGAGAACTCGGCTGCTCTCAGCGCCGCGCCCACCCGCCACCAGCGTCTGCTGGCCTGGGTGAGCGAGATCGCGGAGCTCACCCAGCCGGACCGCGTCGAGTGGTGCGACGGTTCGGACGAGGAGTACCAGCGCCTCGCGGACCTGCTGGTCGCCCAGGGCACCTTCAAGAAGCTCAACGAGGACAAGCGCCCCAACTCCTACTACGCCGCCTCGGACCCCACGGACGTGGCGCGCGTGGAGGACCGCACCTACATCTGCTCCGAGCAGGAGAAGGACGCCGGTCCGACCAACAACTGGAAGGCCCCCGCCGAGATGCGGGAGATCTTCCAGGGCGAGAACGGTCTGTTCCGCGGCGCGATGAAGGGCCGCACGATGTACGTCGTGCCCTTCTCGATGGGCCCGGTCGGCTCCCCGCTCGCCGCGTACGGCGTCGAGATCACCGACTCCGCCTACGTCGCGGTCTCGATGCGCGTGATGACCCGCATGGGCCGGGCCGTGCTGGACCAGCTCGGCGAGGACGGCGACTTCGTCAAGGCCGTGCACACCGTCGGTGCCCCGCTCGCCGAGGGACAGGCGGACGTCCCGTGGCCGTGCAGCTCCACCAAGTTCATCTCGCACTTCCCGGAGGCCAGGGAGATCTGGTCGTTCGGCTCCGGCTACGGCGGCAACGCCCTGCTCGGCAAGAAGTGCTACGCCCTGCGCATCGCCTCGACCATGGCCCGTGACGAGGGCTGGCTGGCCGAGCACATGCTCATCCTGAAGCTCACCCCGCCGGCCGGCCCCACGGGCGAGTCGGAGGTCAAGTACGTCGCGGCGGCCTTCCCGTCGGCGTGCGGCAAGACCAACCTCGCCATGCTCCAGCCCACCATCCCGGGCTGGAAGGTCGAGACGATCGGCGACGACATCGCCTGGATGCGCTTCGGCGCCGACGGCCGTCTGCGCGCCATCAACCCGGAGGCCGGCTTCTTCGGCGTCGCGCCCGGCACCGGTGTCGACACCAACGCCAACGCGATCGACACCCTCTGGGGCAACACGGTCTTCACCAACGTCGCGCTCACCGACGACGGCGACGTCTGGTGGGAGGGCCTCACCGACGAGAAGCCGGCCCACCTCACCGACTGGCGCGGTGACGACTGGACGCCGGAGTCCGGCACCCCGGCCGCCCACCCGAACGCCCGCTTCGCCGTCCCGGCCGCGCAGTGCCCGACCATCGCCCCCGAGTGGGAGGACCCGGCGGGCGTGCCGATCTCGGCCATCCTGTTCGGCGGTCGCCGCGCCACCGCCGTCCCGCTGGTGACCGAGTCCTTCGGCTGGCAGCACGGCGTCTTCCTGGGCGCCAACATCGCCTCCGAGAAGACCGCGGCCGCCGAGGGCACCGTCGGCGAGCTGCGTCGCGACCCGTTCGCGATGCTGCCCTTCTGCGGCTACAACATGGGCGACTACTTCGCCCACTGGCTGAAGGTCGGCGCCGAGGCGGACGCCGCCAAGCTGCCGAAGATCTACTACGTGAACTGGTTCCGCAAGAACGGCGCGGGCAAGTTCGTCTGGCCCGGCTACGGCGAGAACAGCCGCGTGCTCAAGTGGATCGTCGAGCGGCTGGAGGGCACCGGCGACGGTGTCGAGACGCCGATCGGCGTGCTGCCGACCGTCGAGTCCTTCGACCTCGCCGGCCTGGAGCTGTCGAAGGAGGACCTCGACCTGCTCTTCACCGTCGACGCCGACATCTGGCGCCAGGAGGCCGCGCTCGTCCCGGCCCACCTGGAACTGTTCGGCGACCACACGCCCACCGAGCTGTGGGACGAGTACCGAGACCTTGTCGCCCGCCTCGGCTGAGCCTGAGCCTCAGTAAGGCGAGTAAGCGGTCGGTGCGTGGCACGAATCGCGCACCGACGAGCGACAGGACGGCCGGAGCCCCGCCGGACGATCTTTCCCCGACCAAGGAGATCGTCCGGACCGGGACTCCGGCCGTAGCGCTTTTCCGGCCCGCGCCCGGCCCGCGCCCGGCCTGCGGTCCCGCCCGCGCCCGGCCTGCGTCAGGGCTGCGCGTAGCCGCCGAGGAAGGTGCCGATCCGGGTGACGGCGTCGGTGATCTCCTCCGGACGCGGCAGGGTGACCAGCCGGAAGTGGTCCGGCTCCGGCCAGTTGAAGCCGGTGCCCTGGACCAGCAGGATCCGCTCGGCCCGCAGCAGGTCGAGCACCATCTGGGCGTCGTCCTTGATCTTGTAGACCTTCGGGTCCAGCCGGGGGAAGGCGTAGAGCGCCCCCTTCGGCTTGACGCAGCTGACCCCGGGGATGTCGTTGAGCAGCCGGTAGGCGGCGTCGCGGGACTCCAGCAGACGGCCGCCGGGCAGCACCAGGTCCTTGATCGACTGCCGGCCGCCGAGCGCCGCGGCCACCGCGTGCTGGGCCGGCATGTTGGCGCAGAGCCGCATCGAGGCGAGCACGGTCAGACCCTCGACGTAGCTGCGGGCGCGGTGGCGGTCGCCGGAGAGCACCATCCAGCCGGAGCGGAAGCCCGCGACCCGGTAGGACTTGGACATGCCGTTGAAGGTGACGCAGAACAGGTCGGGGGCCAGGGTGGCCAGTGGGATGTGCTCGGCGTCGTCGTAGAGGATCTTGTCGTAGATCTCGTCCGCGTAGATCACCAGCTGGTGCCGGCGGGCGATCTCGACCAGCCCCTCCAGCACCTCGCGCGGGTAGACCGCGCCGGTCGGGTTGTTGGGGTTGATGACGACCATCGCCCTGGTCCGGTCGGTCACCTTGGCCTCGACGTCGGCGAGGTCCGGGTACCACTCGGACTGCTCGTCGCAGCGGTAGTGGACGGCGGTGCCGCCGGCCAGCGAGACGGAGGCCGTCCAGAGCGGGTAGTCCGGGGCGGGGACGAGCACCTCGTCGCCGTCGTCCAGCAGGGCGGTCATGGCCAGCTGGATGAGTTCGGAGACGCCGTTGCCGAGGAAGACGTCCTCGACGTCCAGCCCGTGCAGGCCGCGCTCCTCGTAGTGCATGACCACGGCGCGGCGGGCCGAGAGCAGCCCCTTGGAGTCGCCGTAGCCGTGCGCGGAGGAGAGGTTGCGCAGGATGTCCTGGAGGATCTCCGGGGGCGCGTCGAAGCCGAACAGCGCGGGATTGCCGGTGTTGAGCTTCAGGATGCGGTGGCCCTGCTCCTCCAGCCGCATCGCCTCGTCGAGCACCGGGCCGCGGATGTCGTAGCAGACGTTGGCGAGCTTGCTGGACTGGATGACCTGCATGCCTGCCTACTTTAGGGGCAGAACCGGGCGGTCCGGCGCGTGTCGTGGGACACCCGCCGGACCGCCCGGACGCTACTGCTCAGCCACTCCTTGGATCGGGAGGCGGAGGCGTCAGCTCGCCTTCCAGATCAGTGGCTGGGTGTCCAGAACGCTGCCGAAGGTGAGGAACTGCGGCGGTGTGTCGTTGGGCACGAGATAGACGGCACACTGCTGCTGGCTCTGGCCGTCGGCGAGCGTGCCGGGCTTCTTGCCGGAGTCGCAGGCCGGGATGGACTTCAGGATGGTCGGGGCCGCCAGGATGCCGGTCGCCTTGGCGTCGGTGTTCACCTTGAACCGCATCATGAAGTACTCGTCGTTCAGCGGGGCGCCCGTCCTGTTGGTGAACGAGACGGTCACGTAGTACGGCGTCTTGCCGGCGACGTCGGCGGGCTTGAAGTTGAACGGGGCGAGGTCGGCGGTGGTGCCCTTGACCACCGAGACCGGGGTCACGTCGGCCTTGGTCTTGCCGAGGTAGCTGCCGGTGGCGGTCAGCGGCAGCGGGTTCTCGAAGGTGATCTTGCTGCCGCCCCCGCTCGCCCCGCCGACCGGGTTGCCGCTGGTGGCGGCCGAGGGGGCGGGGTTGGCGGTCGCGGTGCCGCCGCCTCCCGCCGCGCCGCCGCCGGTGGCCGCCGGGGCCCCGGTGGGTGCGGTGGTCGGCGCGCCCGTGGGGGCCCCCGCCGGAGCGCCCGCCGTGGTGCCGGCGGCGGTCGGGGCGGCGACGACGGCCGGGTCGTCGTTCTCCGGCCCGCAGGCCGTCAAAACCAGCGCCAGCGCCGCGACCGGGACGGCCGCGCGCAGAGTGGTCCGGTGCTTCGTCAAGGTGTGTCTCCCCCGTGGATGATGTGGTCGGTTGCGGCACCCGGATCAAGGGGTGCCGCCTGAGTCGGACGCGGACGGCGTCCGGCCGGTTCCTGACCGGGACCCGCCGGATCGTACCGTCGCCGCGCGGAGGGGGAGGACGTCGTGATCGCGAGCGTGGTCGGGGCCGTGCTGGCCGGTCTGCTGGCGGCGCCGGCACTGCGCGGCCTGGTGGTTCGGTACGCCGTGCCCGAGGGCGAGCCGTGGCGCACCACCTGCCCGTCCTGCGCGCGGGAGCTGCGCGGGCTGCCGCCGACCGGCCGCTGCCCGGGCTGCCGGACCGGGCTGGGCCCGGGTGCCTGGCAGGTGGAGGCGGTCACCGCCGCCGCGGCCGCCGCCGCGCTGACGGCCGGCCGGCCGTCCGATGCGCTGCTGCTGCTCTGGGCGGCCGGCGTCGGGGTGGTGCTCGGTTTCACCGACGCCCGGGTGCACCGGCTGCCGTACCCGCTGAGCTTGACGCTGGCGGCGGGGCTCGCGGTGCTGCTGACGGTGCTGGAACTGGTGGACGGCAGCCCGGACGTGCTGCTGCGCTGCCTGCTGGTGGCGCTGGCGGCCGGCGCGCTGTTCGAACTGCCGGTCTGGCTGGGACTGATGGGCCCCGGGGACAGCGTGCTGGCACTCGGCCTCGGCGCGCTGCTCGGACGGTACGGCTGGTCCGCGGCGCTGACCGGGCTGATCACGGTCGTGCTGCTGGCCGGGCTCTGGTCGGTCGGCGTGCTGGTGGCGGCCCTGGTGCGCCGGCGTCCGGTGCGCGGCCGGGAGGTGCCGATGGGTCCGTTCCTGCTGCTCGGCACCTTGCTCACGGTCCTGGTCCAGCCGTAGCGCGGGGCGGCCCCGGGCTACGGCGGACCGTGGCGCACCCGCCCCGGAAACGGCGGACGGGCCCGTCGTACCGGTCAAGGTACGACGGGCCCGGCGCCGACGCGCTGGCCCCACCCTCACGGGGCGGCGCGCCGTGGGGGATTACGGCATCTGGTGGACGAACGGGCCGACCGCGTTGGAGAACGCGTTGCCGTTGTTGGCGTCCCAGTTGGTGGACCAGGTCATCGCGCCGCGGATGGTCGGCCACTTGGCCGGCGGGACGAAGCTGCCACAGTTCTTGCCGGTGGCCAGGCAGTCCAGGGCGTTGTTCACGACGCTCGGCGAGACGTAGCCGCCGCCGGCCGCCTTGGAGGAGGCGGGGACGCCGATGCCGACCTGGTCCGGCCGCAGGCCGCCCTGGATGTGGGTGCAGACCTGGGCGGTGATGAAGTCGATGGTGCCCTGGTTGTAGACCTTGCCGTCGCAGCCGTTCATGCCGCCCGAGTTGTAGAACTGGGTGTTGACGACGGTCAGGATGTCCTTGGTGTTCAGCGCCAGCTGGAAGTAGGAGCCGGCGGTGGAGTACATCCCGATGGTCTCCGGCGCCATCGTCAGGATGAAGCTCGGGCCGACCTTGGCCTGCAGGGCGTGCAGCGCGTTGCCCAGGTGGGTCGGGTTGAGGCCGTTCTCCAGGTCGACGTCGAGGCCGTCGAAGCCGTAGTCCTTGATGACCGCGTAGGCGGTCTCGACGAAGGCGCTCGCGGCGGCCGCGTCGTTGACGTGGATGGCGCCGTTCTGGCCGCCGATGGAGATGATGACCTTCTTGCCGGCCGCCTGCTTGGCCTTCACGTCGGCCCGGAACTGGGCGTCGGTGTAGCCGCCGAGGCCCGCGGAGAGCTCCGCATCCAGCTTGAAGGTGATGGCGCCGGGGCGGTTGGCGACGGAGTCGGCGAACGAGACCGCGATGATGTCGTACGCGCTCTGGACGTCGCTCAGCTTCTGGAGGTTGTTGCCCTTGTTGTCGAAGTTGTGCCAGTAGCCGGTGACGACGTGCTTCGGCAGGCCGGTGTTGGGGTTGCCGGTGCTGGTCGCCGTGGGGGTCGGCGTGACCGTCTGGGTGGGGGTCGGGGTGACGGTCTGGGTCGGCGTCGCGGTGGCCGTGGGGGAGGCCGTCGTGGTCGGCGTGGCCGTGGCGGTCGGCGTCGGGGTGGGGGTGACGGTCGGGGTGGGGGTCGGGGTGGTGGTCCCGCCCGGGCCGCTCAGCACGACGTCGTCGGCGAGGTAGGCGCTCTGGCCGTACCAGCCGTGCAGGTAGAGGGTGAGGCTGGTGGCGTTGGCGCCGGTGGTGAAGGTGGTGGAGAGCTGGTTCCAGCTGTTCTGGTTGGACCAGGCGCTCGGGTCGGTGCCGCCGGTGCCGCGCGCGCCGAGGTAGACGTACGGGCCCTGGACCCAGGCACTGAGGGTGTAGCTGGTGTTGGGCAGCACGCTGATGGTCTGGGTGCACTCGGCGGTGTCCGCGGCGCCCGGGGTGGCCTGCAGCGCGCCGGCACCCGAGTGGACCGGGGTGGTGACGACGCGGGCGGCGCCGGTACAGGTCCAGCCGCTCAGCGAGCCGGAGTCGAAGCCACCGTTGCCGACGAGGTTCCCGGCGGCGGCGTTGGCGCCCCCGGCGAAGAGGGCGAGCCCGGTGCCGGCCAGCGCGAGGGCGGTGGCGCCGGCGGCGAGGGCGGGGAGGGGGCTGCGCCGACGCTTGTGCGCGGGCTGGTTCAGCGTACGGGCCATGGAGGTGCGCTCCTGTGGGGAGGAGCGGCCGCCGCGGTGGGGGGCGCGGCGGCCGCGTGTGGGGGAGGGGAGGTCCGCAGTACTGCCTCGGTGGGGCGGTCCGGTTGTGTTCGTTCCGCCTTGGGTCAAAAGCTGGACTAGACCATTAGTGGTCGTCAAGCATTGAACCGTCGGCTTACGGATTCCTTAAGGAATCGGAGACCGTTCCGTATCCGGCGCCCCTGTGGACACTCGGGGTTCTCGCGGGCGCCTTCCGGCCATCCGGGCCACACGCGTCGCAACAGACTCCGCACCGGACCGTGACCCTCCCGGGACCTGCGGCTTTCCTTGCCGACACAACGCGGGAGTAGGCTGCGCCGGGGGTTGTGAAGCACCCGGTGAAGTGAGCACGGAGGGGCCGAAAAGCATGGGTCTGCGCGATGTCGTCGAACGCACGCCGGGTCTGCGCACCCTGCTGGACGGGATGTACGGCCTGTACGGCCGTCGGGTCGAGGTGCACCTCGCCCGAACCCCGCACCACATCGGCGTGATCCTCGACGGCAACCGCCGCTGGGCCAAGGCGACCGGCGGGTCCACCGCCTACGGTCACCAGCGCGGGGCCGACAAGATCAGCGAGTTCCTCGGCTGGTGCGACGAGACCCACGTCAAGGTCGTCACCCTGTGGATGCTCTCCACCGACAACCTCTCCCGCCCGGCCGGCGAACTGGTCCCGCTGCTCGGGATCATCGAGGACGCCGTCACCAACCTGGCCGCCGCCCGCCGCTGGCGGGTCAACCCGGTCGGTGCGCTGGACCTGCTGCCGCAGCACACCGCCGACGTCCTCAAGAAGGCCGCCGAGGAGACCGCCGGGATCGACGGGATCACCGTGAACGTGGCCGTCGGCTACGGCGGCCGGCACGAGATCGCCGACGCCGTCCGCTCGCTGCTCCAGGAGCACGCCGGGCGGGGCACCTCGATCGAGGAGCTGGCCGAGATCCTCGACGTCGAGCACATCGCCGAGCACCTCTACACGAGGGGGCAGCCCGACCCCGACCTGGTCATCCGCACCTCGGGCGAGCAGCGCCTCTCCGGCTTCCTGCTCTGGCAGAGCGCGCACAGCGAGTTCTACTTCTGCGAGGCGTACTGGCCGGCCTTCCGGAAGGTCGACTTCCTGCGGGCGCTGCGCGCCTACGAGGAGCGGCACCGGCGGATGGGACTCTGACCCGGCGCGTACCGCGACTGCGGTCGAGAAGGCCCGGCCCGCCCGGGAGCGCCGTGCGGGCACGGCCGGAGGGGCTGCCTGAGGGGCCGCCGGGCGGGATCGGCCGCCGCCCGGGCGGAGAGCGCCGTAGGGGCTGATCTACCCGGTGGCGGGGCGAGGCCAAACGTTCACCGGCAATGATCCGTCAGTTCGCCGAGGACGCGAATGCACCGCCCCCCGCCTGGGAATACTCCAGGCAGACCGGCCCCGAGGCCACCGGGGCAGCGGGGGCCGGCTTGCCGCGGATGACGCAGGGTCATCCGCCCTGGAGGCCTAGTGGTCAGTTCCAAGAGCCGCCGGACACCAGACCGGCGCACGTACGTTCTCGACACCAGCGTGCTCCTGGCGGACCCTCTCGCCATGACCCGCTTCGAGGAGCACGAGGTCGTTCTCCCGGTGGTCGTGGTCACCGAGCTGGAAGCCAAGCGGCACCACCCCGAACTGGGCTACTTCGCCCGCCAGGCG
>NZ_JAQYWW010000795.1:0-310 GCF_036322525.1 Streptomyces sp. BE20
CGACCTCGCCATGACCCTCAACAACCTCTCCGTCCGGCTGGCAGAGGTGGGCCGGCGGGACGAGGGCCTCACCGCGCTCGAGGAAGCCACCGACCACTACCGCACCCTCGCGACGTCCGACCCCGGTGCCCACCAGACAAACATCGCAAAGGCACACAACAACATCTCATTCCAACTGGGAGGAGCGGGCAGCCTGAACGAAGGGCTGGCCGCGATCGATGAAGACACCTCCCTCTGCCGGTCGGTCTGACGGGCCGACCCCGGTGCCCACCTGCCCGACCTCGCCAAGGCGCTCAACAACCTCTCCGCC
>NZ_JAQYWW010000796.1:0-348 GCF_036322525.1 Streptomyces sp. BE20
AGCGCCTTCGCCGCCGAGGTCACCCGGGTCGCCCGCGAGGTCGGCACCGAGGGCAACCTCGGCGGCCAGGCCACCGTCCGGGGTGCCTCCGGCACCTGGAAGGACCTCACCGACAACGTCAACGTGATGGCCTCCAACCTCACCAGCCAGGTCCGCAACATCGCCCAGGTGACCACCGCCGTCGCCCAGGGCGACCTCACCCGCAAGATCGACGTCGACGCACGCGGCGAGATCCTGGAGCTCAAGACCACCATCAACCCGCTGGGCGACCAGCTGAGCGCCTTCGCCGCCGAGGTCACCCGGGTCGCCCGCGAGGTCGGCTCCGAGGGCCGGCTCGGCGGCCAGGCC
>NZ_JAQYWW010000797.1:0-340 GCF_036322525.1 Streptomyces sp. BE20
GCTGGTTCTGGTGGGTGTCTAGCCCCAGGTTGCCGGGGTTGTGGTCCTCGATCGGGTTGCTGACGGTGGTCTCCTCGAAGGGGGTGTGGCCTGGGGTGTGGTTCGTAGGTATCGGGGCCGTTCGGGCCCGGGCGGGACAAGGGCCGGCAGGTGTGGGGCTTTTTGCCACCTGGCGGGCGGGGGCCCGGGTACGGGGTCCGGTCGGTGCGGGAGGTGGGTCGTGGGCGGGGTCGTGGCGGGGTCGTGGGCCGGGTTCGGGAGCGGAAGCGGGGTCTTGGGCGGTGGCCTGGGCGGGGGCCGGTCAGAGCGGGGTGAGGCGGACCGGGAGGTGGTCCAGGCC
>NZ_JAQYWW010000798.1:0-357 GCF_036322525.1 Streptomyces sp. BE20
ACCCACCACCCCGACCTCGCGGAGGCACTCGACAACATCTACGCCCGGCAGGCCGAGCAAGGCCACCGGGAAGACGACCATACCACCTCCACCGAAGAAGTCAACCACTCACGCCCCATCTCCTACAACAACCACGCCTACCACAACTGCAACAACACCACCCAACACGCCGACCCCGCCCAGCAGTCAGAGGCCCAACCCCAGCACTCCGCATCGCTCAACTACTTTACCCACCTCCGCGACGGACGCGGTCGGCCACTACATCGAGCTCGCCGACACCGGGCCCTCCCCCGACGCCGTCCTCATCAAGCTCGCCGACGCCCTCTGCACCCTCTCCGCCCAACAGGCCGACAACGG
>NZ_JAQYWW010000799.1:0-1702 GCF_036322525.1 Streptomyces sp. BE20
CACTCCCTCAAAGGCGAGTCCTACCGCATGCGCGGCCGCGAACTCGGCCGCACCCCGACCACCAACAACGACTGAACACGACCGCACAATGGCCCACGATTGAACCGATCAGACCGGCCCGATTTCAGCCGTTGCCGACAGCGGCCCGGCTCCGCTGGCACTCGCAGGGGTGCGCGCCCTGTCCGGGCATGGTCCACGCCGCCTCGCACGGCGGACAGAGCCCTGCCCCGACGGCACGCGAGGTCGGCCCGGGCCGTAGGCTGCCACCATGACCGGTGATCGAATGACTGTTCCCGCCGCTCTGGAGATGCTGCTGGCCGGCAACCGCCGCTTCACCGCGGGCACGCCCGAGCATCCCAACCAGGACGCCGCCCGCCGGGCCGCCATCGCCCCTGCGCAGAGTCCGTTCGCGGTGCTGTTCGGCTGTTCCGACTCCCGCCTGGCCGCGGAGATCATCTTCGACCGGGGCCTGGGCGACCTGTTCGTGGTCCGCACCGCAGGCCACGTGGTGGGTCCGGAGGTGCTGGGCAGCATCGAGTACGGCGTCAGCGTGCTCGGCAGCCCGCTCGTCGTGGTCCTCGGACACGACTCGTGCGGCGCGGTGGCGGCCACCCGCAACGCGGTGGAGAACGGCACCACCGCCGGAGGGTACGTACAGGACGTGATCGAACGCGTCACTCCGAGCGTGCTCGCCACCCGCGCCGCCGGCCGCACGGAGGACGAGGACTTCATCCACGCCCACATCCGGCACACCGTCGATCTGCTGATGGAACGCTCCCGCGGTCTGGCCGACGCCGTCCAGGCCGGCACCGCCGCGGTGGTGGGCCTCTCCTACCGCCTCGCCGACGGTACCGCCCGCCTGGTGACCGCCCGCGGGGCCGCCACACCGGACCCCCTACCGCTGTGACGGCCGTGTGTCCGAAGGCGGCGACAGTGCCCTCAAGCCCGTAGGCTCCCCCCTCCGGAATCCGCTTCCGGAATCCGCTTCCGCCGCTCGGCCGCGTGCGCGGCAACGGCAGGCCGGTCATGACGATGTTCGGACGATGCCGTGCCGCCGGTGACGACGGATGGCGGGGCGGCGATGTGGCCGCTGAAGTCCGGTCCGTGGCCGCTTGAGTCAGTTCGCGCCGCACGACAGCGCACCGAGCTCTACCTCCGCTGGTCGCTCTACCTCGTGCCGCTGGTCATGCTCCCGCTGATCATGCTGGCCATCGCCGCCGCCCCGGACGTCCAACCGAACACCGACGGCATCGCCCGGGTCTGCCTGGTCGTCGTCCTGGGCACCACCCTGCTGACCCTGCGGGCCCTGCGCACCTCACTCGACCACTACCTGAAGCGGCCCACCGACCACCTGCGCTGGCTCGTCGCCGTGGGCGTCGTGGCAGTGGCCGGCTCCTGGGCCGGCCTGCTGCTCGGCAACCTGATCACGCTCGTCGTCGTCGGCCTCAGCTGCCGCAGCTTCGCCTGGTTGCAGTCCGTCGTCTGGGAGCTGGACACCGCCCGCGAGGCCCAGGCCCGGCTGGCCGTCGCCGAGGAGCGGCTGCGGTTCTCCCGGGACCTTCACGACGTCATGGGCCGCAACCTCACCACCATCGCGCTCAAGAGCGAGCTCGCCGTCCAACTGGCCCGCCGGGGCCGGCCGGAGGCCGCCGACCAGATGACCGAGGTGCAGCGGATCGCCCAGGAGTCCCAGCGCGAAGTC
>NZ_JAQYWW010000800.1:0-329 GCF_036322525.1 Streptomyces sp. BE20
GCCAGCCCGAGGACGGCGACGCCGAGACCTGGAGCACCCACGCCGAGGGCACGCTCGCCCCGGCCGCCGGGGTCGACGCCGACCTCAGCCTGATCGCCTGGCCCCCGAGCGGTGCCGATGAGATCGCGATCGACGGGCTGGACGAGGCGTTCGCCGACGCGGGTCTGTCCTACGGTCCGGCGTTCCGGGGCCTGCGCCGGGCCTGGCGGGCCGGCGGGACGGGGTTCGCGGAGGTTGCGGTCGACCAGCCGACCGACGGGTACGGCATGCACCCGGCACTGTTCGACGCGGCGTTGCACGCGATCGGCGCGGGGGAACTGCTGCCGGAC
>NZ_JAQYWW010000801.1:0-397 GCF_036322525.1 Streptomyces sp. BE20
CACTTCCCGCGGCCGGACTGGTGGTTGGCGAGGTTGTTGAGGGATCGGGCGAGGTCGGGGAGGAGGGAGCCCGGGTCGGTGACGGCGAGCGGCCGGTACTCGGAGACGGCTACGGTGCCGGAGGAGAGGGCCGCTGCCCGGTCGCCGAGCTCGGCCTGCCGGCCGGAGAGGTTGACGAGGGCCTCCGCGAGGACGGGGAGGAGCGAGGCGGGGGCGGCTTCGACGAGGCGCCGGCGGATGGCGACTGTCTCGCTGGAGGCGCCGAGGGCGCCCGTCCGGTCGCCGAGGTCGGTCCGGATCTTGGCGAGGCCGTGGAGGCCGGTGGCGAGGTCGGGGAGGAAGACCGCCGGATTCGCGTCGACGAGGAGGCGGCGGATGCCGACGGCCTCGTCGGCGG
>NZ_JAQYWW010000802.1:0-328 GCF_036322525.1 Streptomyces sp. BE20
AAGTCGAACTGTTCCAGCAGGGGGACCAGACGTGCGGGCAGGGTCATCCGGACGTTCCTCCGATGGGCGCGCGCGTGCGAGCTGTGCGCCGGGCGCGGGCAGGGGCGCGGCACCGTACCGTCCGGTCGGAGTGGCCGAAGCCTTCCACAGCGGCGGGCGGGCGGCGACACGTTTTCGGGTCCGGCACGCGCGCGGTGGTGGTGTGGCGCTTCCGTGGGGGTGTGGGGGGGATGCACGACGCCGCTGGACCTGACCGGTGGTGTGGTCGGTGCAGCGGCGTTGTCGTGGGCCGGGTGGGTGGGTTGCCCGGTGGGTGGGGTGTGTGGGG
>NZ_JAQYWW010000803.1:0-300 GCF_036322525.1 Streptomyces sp. BE20
CTTAGCTGCCCCAGAGCTTCGGCCAGGCCTGCGGCCCGGCGGATGATGTCAACCGGCGAAAGCACGAACCAAACACCGTACCCATCACCGACCGCCCCCCGGCCCAGCGACGGACCGACCACCGGACCCAACACCCTCCGCCCCCCGGCCGAGCCACCGACCCACCACCCGACCCAACACCCTCCCCCCCCCGGCCCAGCGACGGACCCACCACCCGACCCAACACCCACCCCCCCCCGGCCCCGCCACGGAACCACCACCGGACCCAGCGACCCACCCACCCCGGGGCCAACCCGCCCC
>NZ_JAQYWW010000804.1:0-366 GCF_036322525.1 Streptomyces sp. BE20
GCCCTAGCCCCCCCAAACCGCCACCGCGCCGAAGACCTCGACGGCCGTGCTGACCGTCGAGCCCAAGGACGGCGCCCAAGACCTCGCGCCGACCAACCCGCACCAAGTGTCGGTGGCCAACCGCAAACTCACCACCGTCGAGGTGACCGACAACGAGGGCAACCCCCTCGCGGGCGCCAACACCCCCGACGGCCTGGGCTGGAAGCCCGCCCGCGGGGGCCGGGCGGGGCGCGCGCGCGGCCCCCCCTCCCCCCTCCACCCCCCCCCCGCGCCGCCCCCCCCCCCCCCCCCCCCCCCGCTCCCCCCCCCCGCCGCGCCCCCCGGCGCCGGCCGGTGGCCACCCGCCCCGCCCGCCCCCCCCGCGCC
>NZ_JAQYWW010000805.1:0-356 GCF_036322525.1 Streptomyces sp. BE20
CCCAGGGCGTGAGAAGCTGCTCGGCCCGTTCGGCGGAGAGCCCGAGCGAGACCATGCCGCCCTCCCCGGCGATGGCGTCGAGGGCCCGGCTGCGCAGGGCGGAGACCCGGGCGCCGTCCTCCAGGCTCAGCGCGCCGGCCTCCACCGCGGCGGCGATCTCGCCCTGCGAGTGGCCGAGGACGGCGTCGGGGTGGACGCCGTGGTGCTGCCAGAGGTCGGCGAGGGAGACCATCACGGCCCACAGGGCGGGCTGGACGACGTCGACGCGTTCGAGGAGTTCGCCGCTGCGCAGGAGGTCGCTCAGGGACCAGTCGACGTGTGGGGCGAGGGCCTTCTCGCACTGGGTGATCTTCTCG
>NZ_JAQYWW010000806.1:0-328 GCF_036322525.1 Streptomyces sp. BE20
ACTGGGAGACGCAGTACGGCTGACCCCCGCGGGCGCGGGGAGGACATGACGGCCAGGCCGATGATGGCCATGCCGAGCGGCTGACCCCCGCGGGCGCGGGGAGGACCGGCTGGAGCAGTATGACGCCGAACGCGGCGTCGGCTGACCCCCGCGGGCGCGGGGAGGACGCAGCACCACAGGGGCGGGAAGGTTCCACTCCTCGAAGAGGTCCGGGCTGTCGAACAGGGAGATCGTCCGCTCGCGGTGGCCGATGCCAAGCACACTGTCGAAGGGGACGTGGTCGGCACTCCACGAGGTCGGCCCGCTCGTGGGGAAGGCATTGCGGCCG
>NZ_JAQYWW010000807.1:0-338 GCF_036322525.1 Streptomyces sp. BE20
CCCCAACGGCGCCCCAGGAGCTCCGGGTGCTACGGGTGAGCCCGGCCCCGACGGGCCCCCCGGTGCCCCGGGAGATCCGGGTGCTCCTGGACCACCCGGTGCACCCGGCGAGCCCGGCGCGCCCGGCTCTCCCGGTGCCCCCGGCCCCCACGGCGCCCCAGGAGCTCCGGGTGCTCCGGGTGTGCCCGGACCAGACGGTTCCCCTGGTGCCCCCGGAGTTCCGGGTGCTCCTTGTCCCAAACGTGCTCCCGGCGTTCCCGGCCCGCCCCGCACACCGGGTGCCCCGGGCCCCAACGGCGCCCCACGAACACCCGGTGCGAATTGTTTCCCCCTTGCCA
>NZ_JAQYWW010000808.1:0-525 GCF_036322525.1 Streptomyces sp. BE20
GCGGGCAACCTCACCGCCCAGGTCCGCTCCATCGCCCAGGTGGCCACCGCCGTCGCGGAGGGCGACCTCTCGCCGAAGATCACCGTCACCGCGCGCGGCGAGATCCTCGAACTCAAGAACACCGTCAACACGATGGTCGACCAGCTGTCCGCCTTCGCCGACGAGGTGACCCGGGTCGCCCGCGAGGTCGGCACCGAGGGCCGGCTCGGCGGCCAGGCCGACGTGCGGGCACCGGGCCTGCGCGGCGAGCGTCCCGTCGGTGCCGTCGTGGGGGGCCTGCCGGGTCACCTCGTCCGCGAAGGGCGTGAGCGAGTCGACCATCTTGTTGTTGACGTCGGCGAGCGCCGCGACCTCGCCCTTGGCCTCCACGTTGATCTTCTGCGAGAGGTCGCCCTTGGCGACGGCGGTGGCCACCTGGGCGATGGAGCGGACCTGTCCGGTCAGGTTGCACGCCGAACCGAAGAGCGTCGCGGAGGGAAACATCCAGCACGGCCAGGAAGAACGCGCGGGGCCCCGGCGCAAGAA
>NZ_JAQYWW010000809.1:0-12962 GCF_036322525.1 Streptomyces sp. BE20
GGCCCTGGTCGGACACCCGTCCGTGGCCGAGTCCGCCGTGGTCGGCGCCGCCGACGCCACCACCGGCCAGGCGATCGTCGCCTTCGTCATCCTCCGCGGCACCGCCGCCGACAGCCCCGAGCTGGTCGAGGAGCTGCGGGCCCACGTCGGCCGCACCCTCGGCCCGATCGCCAAGCCGAAGCAGATCAAGGTCGTCGGCGAGCTCCCGAAGACCCGCTCCGGCAAGATCATGCGCCGTCTGCTGCGCGACATCGCCGAAGGCCGCGAGATCGGCGACACCACCACCCTCGCCGACTCCACCGTGATGAACCTCATCCAGACCCAGCTCACCAACTCCCCGGCGCAGGAACGCCCCTGACGAAGTCGACCTCGCACGCCCGAGCCGCGGGGCCGGCTCCGCACCGCCCCGGGCGCCCCGGCAGGCCGGAGCCCACTCGCCACGGCCGGGCAGACCCGGCCACCAGGTGCCCGGGGCATTCACGCCGGTTCCCTTTCCCCACAAGGGAGTTCGGTGACCGTTCGGCAACCGCCGGTGGCGAGGCCGCGACCGATGGTGTCGACGCGCCCGTCCGGTGCCCACGGGCCCACCGGCACACGGGCTCACCCGCCGGGCCCGGCCGGTCACGGGGCGAAGCAGCGGGGCTGCCGGGCCCCCGGGGACGGCCGAGCCCACCGGGGCTCCACCGGTGCCCCGATCGCCCGCTGCTGCCGCCGCCGCACCGGACCTCCTGGGCCGCAGCCTCCTGGGACGGGGCGCGGACCCGCCCCGTCCCCTCGGCGACACCACCCCCGGTCACCGCCGACACCACCCGGTCCCCGATCGACCGCTCGGCGCACCACTGGCCGCACGGTACGACCGTTCGTCGCACGTCCTGCCGTGCATGCCTATCGGCGCGGGCCTTCGTGGGCTGGGATGGACCGAAGGCGGCGAACACGCCGGGCGGCAAGGGGGCACTGGTGGCAACCCACGGCGAAACCTGTGAGCGGGCCCTGACAGATCTGACGCGCGCCGGTGCGGCTACTGCGCCCCACCCGGACGGCGAGACAACGAGTAGGTGAACACGGCATGCTCACGTTCCCCCGACAAGACATCGGCCGTACACGGCCCGCCATGTATCTGCGGTGCTACCCCTACGACAGCACGCGAATGGAGTGCCACCGCCGCGCGCTGGAGCGGCTCGCCCACCGGCACTGCCTGCCGGAGCCCGCGGAGTACGTGGACAACGGCCGGCGACCGGTGGACGGCCTGCCACAGCTGGAATGCCTCGTGCGGTCCATCGAGCGGGACTGGATCACCACGCTGCTCATACCGGGCCTGTTCGTGTTCGCGCTGGACGACGGCGAGGCCCGGACCGCGGCCGCCCGGCTGCGCGGGCTCGGGTGCCGCCTGATCGAACTCACCCGCTCCGGCCTCCTCCCGGCGGTCGGCGTCCCCGCATCGCGCGCGTTCCGTACGGCGCAGCCCAGGCAGCCCAGGCAGCTCGTGCCGCAGCGGGAAGCGGCGTGAGCCGGCGCCCGGGGCGGCACGGCCCCATCCGTCCGAGGCCACCCGGGGTGTCGGGGGCCTCCGGGCGGATGCCCCGACCGGGGCGGGCGGCGCCAGCACCGCCTCGCCGCACCCGACCGGCTCTCCCACGGAGGAGAGCACGTTCCACGGCCGTGGCCCGGCACCCGCTCGGCCCGTAAAATGCGCAGTATGTTGCGCGTACTGGCCGTCGACGACGAGAAGCCGGCGCTTGAGGAACTGCTGTACCTGCTGCGCGCGGATCCGCGGGTCGAACGCGCCGAGGGGGCGACCGACGCCACCGAGGCCCTGCGCCGCATCGGCCGGGCGGTCGGCGCCGGACCCAACGACGCGGACGCCATCGACGTCGTCTTCCTGGACATCCACATGCCGGGCCTGACCGGGCTCGACATGGCCAAGCTCCTGGCCGGGTTCGCCCGGCCGCCTCTGATCGTGTTCGTCACGGCCCACGAGAATTTCGCCGTCGATGCGTTCGACCTCAAGGCCGTCGACTACGTCCTCAAACCGGTGCGGCGCGAGCGGCTGTCGGAGGCGGTGCGCCGCGCGAGCGACCTGGCCGAGTCCGCCCGCGAGGACCCCTCCCCGGGCGGGGAGGCGCAGACGCAGCCCTCGGCCCCGGACACCTCCGCGGTCGAGGACGCATCCGCACACATCCCGGTGGAACTCGCAGGTGTCACACGGTTCGTCGCGGTCGGCGACATCGCCTACGTCGAGGCCCACGGCGACTATGCACGCCTGCACACGGCCGAGGGCAGCCACCTCGTGCGGATCCCCCTGGCCGTGCTGGAGGAACGCTGGGCCTCCCGCGGCTTCGTCCGCATACACCGCAGCCGCCTCGTCGCGCTCGGCCGCATCGACGAACTGCGACTGGATGCCGGGGGCACGACCGTACGGGTGGGAACGGCGGAACTCGCGGTCAGCCGCCGCCACGCCCGCCAGCTGCGCGATCTGCTGATGCGCCGAGCGCGCGGCTGACCCCCGGCGCCGTTCCACGGCGCTCGGCCGCCGTCCGGCGCGCGCCGGGGAGCCGTTCGTCGCGCCGGCCGGTACGCCCGGCGACGCAGAGGCCCGCTGGTCGAACGGCAGCCCGAAGCGATGGTCCAGGCACCCCGTCGCCGTTACCGTTGATCATCGGCAAAGGGGGCCGGATGTCCGACATGGAAGCGCTGCTGGAGGAACTCCACGGGCTGGACCGGATCCGGTCCTCACACCCGGACGATGTCACCGCGCTCCTCACCAGAGCCAAGGCCGCAGCCGGGCGCTGGGCCGACGTCCTCGAAGAGATCCAGGAGTCCGCGCACGGCCTCCTGGGCCCCCACGCGGAAGCGGCCCTTGAGGTGGCCTTCCGCCACGCCGAGGACTCCTATGTGGAGCTGGAGATCGCCTTGGCCGCCACCCGGGACGCTCACGTGATCCACCCGACGAAGACAACCGGACCTAGCGCCCAAAACCTACCTTCTTCCACCACCGCTCTGTAGTCTTCGAAGCCTTCCGGGCACCCTCCCGGAAGACTCGCCACCAGACACCGGAGCGGACGCGATGCCCGCAGACCACCGACCCCGCCGCGAGGTCGTCACCGGAGTGCCCAGACGCGTCCACCGCCCGCCACGCGACCGTCCGGCCCGCAGCGAAATCACCGAGCAGACCGCCCTGGGCGACATCTACGTGCGCTCGCTGATGCGAAGCCAGCTCCGCGCAGCCCTGTACGCCCTGGGCACACTCCTTCTCCTGATCGGCACCCTCCCGCTGCTGTTCGCCCTCCCCGCCGCCGCGCTCGGCTCCTTCTCCCCGGCCGACCCGTTCCTGTGGGTGGTCCTCGGCGTGGCCGTCTACCCGGTGATGTGGCTCATCGCCCGCCGCTACGTCCGCCGGGCCGAGCGCAACGAGCGCGACTTCACCGGACTCGTCGAAGGACGCTGACCCCACCCATGAGGACCTGCCGGTGAACCAGACCTACGCGGTCACGGCCGTCGCCCTCGTCGTCCTCGCGACCGTCCTCATCGGCGCTCTCGGACTGCGGATCTCCCGGACCACCTCGGACTTCTACGTCGCCTCCCGCACGGTCGGACCCGGCCTGAACGCCGCCGCCATCAGCGGCGAGTACCTCTCCGCCGCCTCCTTCCTCGGCATCGCCGGACTGATCTTCCTCCAGGGCCCGGACATGCTCTGGTACCCGGTCGGCTACACGGCCGGGTACCTCGTCCTGCTGGTCCTCGTCGCGGCCCCGCTGCGCCGCTCCGGGGCCTACACCATCCCCGACTTCGCCGAAGCGCGGCTCGAATCGCCCGCCGTACGCCGGCTGGCCAGCCTGTTCGTCGTCGGTATCGGCTGGCTCTACCTCCTGCCGCAGCTCCAGGGCGCCGGCCTCACGCTGGAGATCCTGACCGGGGCCCCCGAATGGGTCGGCGCGATCGTCGTCGCCGTCGTCGTCACCGCAGCCGTCGCCGCCGGTGGCATGCGCAGCATCACCTTCGTCCAGGCCTTCCAGTACTGGCTCAAGCTCACCGCACTCCTGGTACCGGCGCTGTTCCTCGTCGCCGCCTGGTTCGGCGACGACGCACCCCGGGTCAGGTTCGACGCCCCCGCCGTCTTCCGGGAACACACCGTCGTACGGCTGGACGACACCGTCCGCGTCCAGTTGGAACAACCCCTGACCGTCGGCGCCGTCGGCACCGTCGACGGCACCCCCTACGACGGCGGCCAGGTCACCCTGGCCGAGGGAACCCACCGCATCCAAGCCGGGACCAGGCTGTCCTTCCCCGACGGCGCGGAGGTCCCCCGGCGGGCCTCCACCGGTGCCGACCCGGTCTGGTCCCAACCGCTGGCGGGCGGACGCGAGGGCTACCAGCTGTACGCCACGTACGGGCTGATCCTGGCGACCTTCCTCGGCACCATGGGCCTGCCCCACGTCGCGGTCCGCTTCTACACCAGCCCCGACGGAAACGCCGCTCGCCGTACCACCCTCGTCGTCCTCGCCCTGGTCGGCGCCTTCTACCTGCTGCCGCCGGTCTACGGCGCCCTCGGCCGCATCTACGCACCCGAGCTCGCCCTCGTCGGCGCGGCCGACGCCGTCGTGCTCGTCCTCCCGCAGCACGTGATCGGAGGAGTGACGGGAGAACTGCTGGGCGCGCTGCTCGCCGGCGGCGCCTTCGCCGCCTTCCTGTCCACCGCCTCCGGGCTGACCATGTCCGTCGCAGGAGTCCTCTCCCAGGACATGCTCCCCTCGCCCGCCGTCCGGTACTTCCGCCTCGCGACCGTCATCGCCATGGCCGTGCCCTGCGCCGTGAGCATGGTCGCCAGCCACGTGCCGGTCGCGGACGCGGTCGCACTCGCCTTCGCCGTCTCGGCGTCGTCCTTCTGCCCCCTGCTCGTCCTCGGCATCTGGTGGCGCCGGCTGACACCTCCGGGCGCCGCGGCCGGCCTCCTCACCGGAGGCGGCGCGGCCCTGACCGCCGTCCTGGCCACCCGGGCCGGGATCACCCCGGAGGGATGGATCAACACCCTGCTCGCCTGGCCCGCCGCCTGGTCGGTACCGCTGGGCTTCCTCACCATGGTGCTGGTGTCCCTCGCGACACCACGGCACGCACCGCCCGGAGCGGCCGCGATCCTGGCGCGCCTCCACCTGCCCGAGGACATGCTTGGCCGCCCGCAGCCGGAGGGCGCGCCACGGCGAGGCACCGGGAACGAGGTCACCGACCGGACCGCCCCCAGGAGGCAACGATGACCGCAGCAGCCCTCGCCATCCTGTGCACCGCCGTGGCCGTCCTGCTCGTCGCCGGCGGCTACCGGCTCGGCCGGGTGGGCGCACGGCACGGCTCCGGGCCGGATCTCGACCTCGGCACCCCGGTCGAGCGGGCGACCTTCCACACCCTGCACACCGCCTCCCTCGCCGCCCCTCCCCTGCGCGCCGGACTCACCGAGGACACCGCCCGCAAGGCCACCCGCCAGCTGCGCCCCCTGCTCGGCACCGAGGCCCTGTGCCTCACCGACCGTGAGACGGTCCTGGCCTGGGACGGCCGCGGCGCCGACCACCACCCCGCACGCGTGATGTCGCGCATCACCGGGGTCCTCGCGTCGGGGCGCAGCCAGAGCCTGTTCACCGACTGTGACGATCCCGAGTGCCCCCTCCGCTGGGCCGTCATCGCCCCGCTGACCGGCGAGGAAGGCGTTCGCGGCGCGCTCGTGGCCTACGGCTCACGAGAATCGGCGGTGCTCGTCCGGGCCGCGACCGAGGTCGCCCGCTGGGTGTCCGTGCAGCTGGAACTCGCCGAGCTCGACCGCTCCCGCACCCGGATCATCGAGGCCGAGATACGCGCCCTGCGGGCCCAGATCTCCCCACACTTCATCTTCAACTCACTGGCCGCCATCGCTTCCTTCGTCCGCACCGACCCTGAACGGGCCCGCGAACTCCTCCTGGAGTTCGCGGACTTCACGCGGTACTCGTTCCGCAGGCACGGTGAATTCACCCACCTCGCCGACGAGCTGCGCTGCATCGAGCAGTACCTGGCACTGGCCGGGGCCCGGTTCGGCAGCCGTCTGAAGGTGACCCTCCAGATCGCCCCCGAGGTCCTTCCCGTCACCATGCCTTTTCTGTGTCTCCAGCCGCTGGTGGAGAACGCCGTCAAGCACGGCCTGGAGGACTCCAGGGACGACTGCCGGATCTCGATCTCCGCCCAGGACGCCGGCGCCGAGGCGGTGGTGACCATCGAGGACGACGGCATCGGGATGGACCCGAAGGAACTGCGGCGCATCCTTGCCGGAGAGACGCTCAGGGCGTCGGGCGTAGGCCTGTGCAACGTCGACGAACGACTACGACAGGTCTACGGCGACGACCACGGACTCGTCATCGAGACGGCCGTGGGCGCGGGCATGAAGATCACCGTCCGGTTTCCCAAGTACCGGGCGGGCGTCCACAGGGTCTCCGGCGACGGAACGTGACCGTCACACCCCCGGAGCCCGGTCCGCGTCGTCACCCGGCGAAGCCGGGACGCCAGGAGATGCAGTGTCCAGGGTCTCCGGCAAAGGTCCGCATCAATGGACCCGTCGTCCATTCCGTGGCACCGGAATCACCAGAACGGCCGAGCACTGTTCGGGAGGATCGACAGGGATTTCCACACCACCATCCGTATCCGGAAGCGTTCCGCCCGATCGAGTGCGAGGAGAAGCACCGCACCGAACAGATAGCAACCGAACGGATCGAATCTGAAGACCTGTCAATCTATTGCCGTACAAGACGGTACCGTCACCGGAATGACCCGGATAACGATCCCTTCCGAGGTCTGTCTGAAATTCGACCGGGGGCCTAGGCTGTGCGCGTGTCGATCCTTCGAAGATTTCGCGCTTCCGGCCCGCGCCTGCTGCCGGAACTCGACGACGTCGAACTCGGCCGTGTGCGGCGGCAGCTGAATTCCCTCGCAATGCCGGGTCAGGACGCAATTCGCATCGACCAGGTCGAGCGGCTGCTCCAGGAGGCCGGTACGGACTGGGACCGCCGCGCGCACCGGCTGGCCGTCCTCGCCGAGGCCGCCGCGCCCTCGCCGCTCGCCCGCTTCTGGCGGCTGCGCCACTCGCACCACGCGAACCCACTGCTCTTCGAAGCCTGGGTCGAGCTGGTCCGCGGTCGGCACCTGGGACGGATGGAGGATGCCCGTGCCTCCGTCGCCAACTGCTACGGCGCCGCCGACGCCCTGCCCAACGACCCGACCCCCTGGGTCGTGCTGCTCGGGATCCTGCGGGTGATGCGCGCGGACTCGCGCGAGCTGTTCGCCGCCTTCCACGAGGTGACCTCACGCGACACCTGGAACCGCGAGGCCCACCTGCAGCTTCTGCGCTACCTGTCACCGGAGGAGTGCGGTTCGCGCAGCGGCCAGTTGGACTTCGTGCACACGGTCCGGGCCGCGGTGCCCCCGAACGCGCCGGCCGTGGGCGTGGAGCTGACCGCACTGGTCGACGAGCACGCCCGCATCGCCGCCCGGGGAAGCATCGAGGCGCTGCTGGTCCGCCGCCAGTGGACGAACGAGCGCGCCACCCGGGTGCTGAACGCGGCGCTGGTCGACTGGCCCCGCCACGGCCACCTTCAGCACGCGGCCGCCCTGGCCGACCTGAACCTGCTCGCCTTCGCCCTGGTCCAGGCCGGCCGCTCGCGCGAGAGCGCCGCGACCTTCGGCCTGCTCGGCGACGTGGCCACCGCCTGGCCGTGGTCGCTCACCGGCGACCCGCTCCGCCAGTTCGCCTACTGGCAGTCCAAGAACTGACCCGACACGCCTCTGCCGCGCCCGTGACGTCCGACCCTGCCGGGGAGGGCGCCCGCCAGGCGTGATTCCCTCAGCGACGCCGAGCGCAGCCGCAGGCCGGCGACGTGCCCGCGTGGAAGGACACCTTCGACCCTCTCGGCTGCGCGGCTGCAGCACCCCGGTCACCGGTGGGGTCCACCGCCGGTGCGGGCCCGAGGGCGTGTGGACGGATCCGTCCGGGGAATCGAGAGCGGGGCCACCTCGCTCCGAATCCGCCGGCGTCGGTCGAGTACCGACGGCGGTCCGCCGTCCGAACAGAGGCGTTCGAGGTCAGGGACGGTCGCAGCTCTCGGGATCGCGTCCGGTCCCGGGGGTGCCCCGCCGGGGCAGACAGATGTAGCGGCTGTCGGCGTCGTGGCTGAGGTAGCGGCCGAAGCACTCGCTCCGGCCCTGCCGGGCGCAGAAGGCGAGAACGGCGTTGCCGTCCGGGAATGTACCGGTCACATAGACCAACCAGTTCCCGGAAGGGAGGGATCTCCAGTCGTCGCTGTTGAGGATCTTCGCGCCGGGGATGTCCTCCTGAATGGTGAGCAGTTCCTCGTCCGCTTCGCCCTGTGGGGCGCTCTGGGGAATGACTGACAGCTGGGCGATCCATCTGCCCGTCGCCGAGGGCGCGGTGGGGGAGGGCGTGGCGGTGGGGGCCACAGTGGCTGCCGCCGAAGCCCGGGCGGTGCCGGCGGGGGTGGGGGTCGCGGTGGGGGTCGTGGCGGGGGTCGTGCTGGGGGTCGTGCTGGGGGTCGTGTGAGCCGCGGTTCTGGGGGGCACCGCCGCCGGGGCCGAAACGGTGGCGGTGGGAGTGAGGGTGGCGGTGGGGGTGGGGGTGGGGGCCGCAGTGTCGGGGACGGCGGCGCTGGGGGGCGTGGTCGTCGGCGTCGCGATACCGAGCGCGGCTTCGGGGGCGCCCCGCTGGGCCGTGTGGAGGGCGACGCCGGTGGCCAGCACGAGTGCGCCCACGGCGCTCGACACTCCGACGCGCACGAGGCGGGGAGCCCGCTTCTTACGCGGCTTCGTCCTTGTCCTGGTGGTGACGGCCGGGGCGGTGACCGGCGAGGAAGAGGGAGCGGCCCCGCTCGTGGCCCCGGCAGGAGAGGCCTCCGCGGCCGCGTCGGCCTCAGGGCCGCCGCCCGGGCGGTAGGGCTGTCCGTCAGCGACGGCTGCGAGAGCTCGCGCGACCTCCTCGGCGCTCGGGCGGCCGGCGGGGTCCTTGCTGAGCAGTGTCAAGATCAGCGGACCGAGCAGGCCGGCCCGGCACACGTCCGGAAGAGGGTCCTCCCGGATGGCGACCAGGGTCTCCCAGAGCGTGTCGCGCCGCATCGGGTTCGCCCCCTCGACACACATGCACAGCAGGACACCGAGTGACCACAGGTCACTGGCCGGGCCCACTTCCGCCGCTTCGGCACTGATCCGTTCCGGCGCGAGGTAGTCGGGCGAGCCGAGAAGGTCGCCGGTGGCCGTGAGGTCGAGCGAGCCTTGGAGGGCGGCGATGCCGAAGTCGGCGAGGACGGCGCTGCCGTCCGGGCGGATCAGGACGTTCGCGGGCTTCACGTCACGGTGCAGGACGCCCGCGGCGTGGGCGGCGCGCAGGGCGCCCAGGATGTCGAGACCCACACCGGCGGTCTGGGCCGGCGTCAGCGTAGCCTCACGCAGCAGAACGTCGAGCGGAACGCTGTCGACGAACTCCATGACCAGCCACGGGTAGGGGAGATCGTCCACGATCTCGTAGATCCTCACCGCATTGCGGTGGTTGAGCCTGGCAAGGGCCTTGGCCTCGCGGACGGCCCGCTCGCGCATGTGAGCGGCGCGCTCGTCGTCCTCGTGCCGAAGCGGCCGCATCTCCTTGAGCGCGATGTCCCGCTCCAGAACCGGATCGTGCGCCCGCCACACCGTCCCCATCGCCCCGGAGCCCAGTCGCTGTCTCAGCTCGAAACGGTCGGCCACGACATCGCCGACCGCCCGGCCGGGTTCCTTGGTCATGCTTCTCTCCAGTCTCATCGCCATGCCGAGGGCCTACGGCGACGGCCCTCGACGGTCGGCACCGTGCGTCTCGTCATGGCCGGAGCTGCTCCGGCCCGGTTGCGTCGGGCCACCGCTTCTCGGCTTCGGGAAGCCGCGCGACCGTGGGAAGGAGTGCCGAAGTGCGCGGCGAACCCGCGTCGTTGTCGAAGCGTTACAACGATCGTTCTCGCGGGCGCGAACCCGCCGCCCGGCCCGACGGGGCCTGCGCCGGACAGGGACCCGCCGCCGGAGACGGCGACACCTTCGACCCCGGCGGTCCTCCCCCGCCGGGAACACCGCGTGGATAACGGTTGCGCAACGGGGCGGGATGCCGGGGGCCCGCGCTTCCTCCTGTGAAGGACTCTCGACCACCGACCACCGACCACCGACCACCGACCACCGGCCACCGGCCACCGGCTCCGTCGGGCCGATCCGGCGGCGGCCACGGCGCGGACCGCCGAACACCCTGGTCCGGCCGTCGAGTCCCTGAACTGCCGGATCACGAACCCGACCAAGGACCGACCCTCATGCACCTGGACTCCTTCCCCGCCGGCCAGGCACCGATCCCGGCCGACGGCCCTCCGCCCCGGGAAGCCCGACGGCACGACACCCGCGCCGGTGCCCGAAGGCCCGCCGCTCACGCAGCGCCCGCCGTTCACGCAGCGCCCGCCGTCGGGTGGCCGAGGCAGTAGGCCCCACCGACCGACCACCGAGCAGACAGCCCGCGCCGACGGCACCCGAGCAGGGTGCGCCGTCGCCCACCCGGACCATGCCAGCGAGGATCCGCATGACACCTGTCGTCACCCTCAGCGATGCCCAGCTCCGCGCATTACTCCCGTCCGGCGAACGTGCCTCCAACGCCGTCGAGGAGCTGACGCGTCGGTACGGCGACGTGATCCTGGCCTGTGTCCAGGGGCTGGGCGCCACGACGTCGGACGCGCAGGAACTCTCGGCCGAGGCGCTCGCCAGGACACTCGACGCCTGCCACCAGGGGGCGCCCCCGGCCCTGCCCTGGATCCCCTGTCTCCTCCGCGAGGCACGCCACCTGGCTGCCCGCCGAGCGGAGACCGGCCAGCGGCACAGCGTCTCCCCCGGGTTCCTGCACTGGTTGGACCAGCAGTCCGGACCGCACCACGGCTACCGGGCCACCCTGTCCGCGGCCGAGGAACAGAGCCCCCTGCTCCGGTCGTTCGAAACCCTCACCAACCCGTCGGAGGCAGTGCTGTGGCGGGGCCTCATCGCCTCCCCCGGCTCGGACGGTCCCCCCGCGCCTGCTCGGCAGGAGCTCGCCGATGCGTACGCGCGCCTGTACGTCGCGGCCGTCCCCGACCGCCGCTGCCGCCACCAGGCGGCCCGGCTGACCGACGAGGCCCGCTACGCCGGCCCGGCCACCGCCTACCTGACCCGCCACATGACCCGCTGCCGCCGATGCACCCGGGCCCTGGAGGACCTCCGGGCGATCCACCAGTGGGACGTCCGCGTCCTCATGAGACGGCTGCTCGTCCACTTCGACCCGCCCACGACCCGCCCCACGGCCGGCCCGCCGCGCCGCCGGACGGCCACCGAACCACCCGGGCCGACGGGGGACGGCAGCACCGATCGGCCCCCGGCCCCGCTCCCCGACCGTCCGACGGCCGGATCGGCCTCGGCGGGGACCTCTCCCCCGCGGACGTACCGCCGGGCAGTCCTGACCGCCGCGGGCATCGGCACGGCGGTCCTGGCGCTCGGGTCGGCCCTGACAGCACCACCGGCCGACCACCCCACAGGCTCGCCCGCACCGATCACACCGGCGGCCACCGCGTCGGACCGTTCCAGCACTTCGCCCCAGACGCCGGCCGAACTGCCGACCTCTGCCGTACGGACACCGGAGACGACGAGCCGGCCGTCCCGGACCGGATCGGCGTCGCCGTCCTCACCACCCCCGAGCACCCGCCACTCCCCACCGGCGCCCGCGATCCCGTCACCCGTCCCTCCGCCCCCGAGCACCCGCCACTCCCCGCCGCCGTCGGAGCCGTCCCCCGTCCCGCCACCCGTCCCACCGCCCGCGCCTGCGTCCCCCACCCCGCCACCCAGGACGACTCCCGCTCCGGCTCCCAGCCACTCCCCCACCCCGTCGGCGCGCCTGCTGAGCCGCGGAGACCAGGGACCGGACGTGGCACGGTTGCAGGACCTGCTGGTGCGCGCGGGCTGCGGACAGCTCAACGTGCCCTACGTGGAGGGCCTCTTCGACAGAGCAACCGCCGAATTCCTCACAGCTTTCCAAACAGCGGCCGACATCCGGGGCGAGGAACGCAGCCGCGCCGTGTACGGTACCGAGACCCGACAGGCCCTTGAAGGAACCGGTCCCCGCCCGACCTGCTGGCGCACGTAGCCACCGGCGCCGCGGAGCAGGTAGCCGACGGTGCACCACGCGGGTGACCGCCCTGCCGGCCGGCAGCTGCCCCACCTGAGCGACGACCTCACCCTGATCGCCACCGAACTCGCCACCGACGCCGTGAAGCACGGCGGCACCCCCGCCCGGGCAGGCCCGGCCCTGTGCGAACCCGGGGCGGGCCGCCGGGTCGTGCGCCTGGAGATCACGGACTCCGGCCCCGGCTTCGACCGCGACCAGCGCATCACCACCGACCCCGGCGACACCTCCGAACGCCGCGACGGGCGCGGCCTCCTCCTGGTCGCCGCGCTGGCCGGCACCCGGGGCGCCGTGCAGACCGCCGCCGGCCAACGCGTCCGGGCCGAGCTACCGGCCTGACGACCGCCGCGGCGCGGGCCGACCGAAGCCGGCGCCGCGCCCCAGGCCCCCCAGCCCCCAGCCCCCAGCCCCCAGCCCCCGTGCTTCTTGCCCGCCATCACCGATCCGTCCTCGCCCTCGCCCGTTCTTCTGCCAGAACCACGAGTAAGGGCGAGGACCTGGCCGGCGTGACCGTCACCCGCGTCATCGCCGCCGGGCGCTCGGGCTGCGTTCGGCGGAAACCCGGCGGCGGTCGTCGCGCTGGTCAGCGGCGAGGGTACTCAGCCGAGCTGCTGTTCGATGGCGCGGAGCTTGCGTTCCAACGCGTCCAGTTTCGGCAGTGACAGGGTGTCGTCATCCGCGGTCAGGTCGACGGTGACGGACTCCTCGGGGCCGTCCTCGACGAGACCACCGCGATGGA
>NZ_JAQYWW010000810.1:0-401 GCF_036322525.1 Streptomyces sp. BE20
AAGGTCAACCAGCACTGAACGGTCACTGACCACCCTGGCGCGGGCAACGATTCGGCGACATCCCCTGGCGCCAGCTTAGTATATCGAATATCTTCAGTGTGTTCGATTTGCCGGGCGCCGAGGGTGGCGATACGTCTAGCAGAGCATCCCCGCATTCCCGGTGGCCTTATGCCGGGTGCACCAGGCCGTCTTCCCCCCGCGGCGTGGTGCACCCACCCGGTCGAGCCGTCCCGTCAGACCACTCTTCCCGCCCCAGACGCCTTCCCGCCGGCGCGTTGGAAAGGCCCGTGTCATCTCACCCCTCAACTCGCCCTTCACCCGACCCGTCCGTAAGGATCTCTACGCCGCAGTCGCACCAGATCCGGCCTGTAGGCACGTCGGTGCGCGGCGCCGTGGCCGAC
>NZ_JAQYWW010000811.1:0-324 GCF_036322525.1 Streptomyces sp. BE20
GGTGCAGCCGGTGTCGTTCGCCGTGTTTGTGGTTCTGGCGCGGGTGGGGGGATCGCTGGGTGTGGTGGCGGACGCGGTGGTGGGGCATTCGCAGGGTGAGCTCGCGGCGGCGCATGTTGCTGGGATCCTGTCGCTGGAGGACGGCGCTGCCGTGGTGGCGCAGCGTTCGCAGGCGCTCGCGCGGGGACTGGGGGGTCGTGGCGGCTTGGTGTCGGTGGGCCTGCCCTACGGGCGGGTGGCCGGTCTGCCGGCCGGTGTGGAGGTGGCGGCGGTGAACGGGCCGTCGTCCGTGGTGGTGGCCGGTGACCCGGACGCGCTGGACAC
>NZ_JAQYWW010000812.1:0-1564 GCF_036322525.1 Streptomyces sp. BE20
CACCCCCACCTCCCGGAGGCGAGAAATGTCCACCCCCGAGCCGCGCCCGATCAGCCGCAGATCCATCCTGCGCGGCGCCGCCATCGCCGGCGCCGGCGCCGCGATGGCGCCGCTGATCACCCTCGCGAGCGCCACCTCGGCCGCCGCCGCCACCAGCGGCAACTACACCATCCGCTTCGACCAACCACGGAGACAGACGATCCTCGGGCTCGGGTTCGAGATCCAGTCCGACTCCATCGGCTCGAACAACAACGGCCTGCCCGACTCGTTCAGCAGCGTCCCCTACGACCTGACCCCCGGCGAACGGGATCGCTTCTACCAGCAGATGCTCAAGGGCGGCCGCGCCGACCGCGGCTTTCGCTACTGCCGCCTCGGCCTCGGCCTGTACTTCCGTGGGACCGATCCCACCGGAAAGCACCTCCAGAACCGCTACCCCGGCCAGGCCGAACTGCTCGCCGACATGATCAGCAGGTCCGGCATCGAGGGCGTCGCGGCCGAGTACTGGTCGCCGCCCCCCGGTTTCAAGAGCAACAACTCCTTCGTCGCGGGCAAGCTGGCCTCTTTCACTCCGGCCTTCCTGGACGAGCTCGGCGACGCCATGGTCGGTGACCTCGACTACCTGACGGCCCGCGGTGTGCCGATCTCGATGTGGGGCCTGCAGAACGAACCGAGCGGGATCGCGGCCTACTCGACCTGCCAGTACACACCCGCCGAGTACGTGCAGACGTTCAAGGCCGTCGCCCCCAAGATCAAGGCCAAGTATCCGAACGCCCTCATCCACTCCAACAGCCAGGGTGGCTGGATGGACTCCCTGGGCCAGGCCACCGTCGCCGACCCCCAGGCACTCGCCGCAGTGGACGCCTGGACCTTCCACCGGGTCGGCACACAGAGCACCGAACAGATCCCGGCCGGCCGCTACACCGCCGGCGCCCTGGGCAAGCCCGTGTTCAACAACGAGTTCGAGTACCTCGACAACCAGACCAGCGACGCCCGGACGCTGAACACCGCCCAGTCCATCATGAACTGGATGACGTTCCAGGATGCGCCGACCTGGTTCTGGCTCCACGCACTCAAACCCACCACCAACGTCGAGGCGGACGGCTACGCCCTCGGCTACTGGCGCCCCCCGACCGACACCGACTTCAGCCACCACCCCAACATCGCCCCCGGACACTGGGACTTCATCCCCCGCAACTGGAACGCCATCGCCGGCTTCGTCCAGTTCATGCCCTGGAACTCGGTCCGCTACCACGTGGACGAGCCACTCCTGCGCTACCAGCTCTCCCCACAGTGGGGCTACCAGGACCTGCCATCGCCCAGCCAGCGGATCATGGCGTGGAAGACCCCGGAGGGCAAGCCGGTCTTCGCGATCACCAACTCCTCCAGCACGCCATACACCTTCACCGTCGACACCCAGACCGCCGCCACCTTCCGCGGCCTGCGCTACGGCCCCAGCACCAACAACCTCTTCATCAGCAACAAAACCGGCCCGCAGCTGACGATCACCGTCCCGCCGCTGTCGATCGAGTTCTGGATCCGCACCCCCTGACCGAAACCACCACCC
>NZ_JAQYWW010000813.1:0-336 GCF_036322525.1 Streptomyces sp. BE20
GCCCCACGCGACGGCGGTACCCGGCAGACCCTGCGCGCGACGCCGCGCCACCAGCGCGTCCAGCGCCGCATTCGCCGCCCCGTACGCCGCCTGCTCCCCGCTGCCCCAGACACCCGAGATCGACGAGAACACCACGAACGCGTCAAGATCCGTACCGGCCAACGCGTCCAGGTGCAACGCCCCGTCGACCTTGCCCCGGATCACCCGGTCCAGATGCGCCTCGTCCGCGTCGATCAGTGGCACGTCCTCGGCCACACCGGCCGCGTGCACGACCGCGTCGACCCGACCGACCACGGCCAGCAACGCCTCCACCGCGGACCGGTCCGCCAGATCACA
>NZ_JAQYWW010000814.1:0-307 GCF_036322525.1 Streptomyces sp. BE20
GGGGGGGGGGCGGGGGCCACCCCCCCCCCCACAACCCACCCCCACCCCCCACCCCCCCCCACCCCCCCCCGCGAGCCACCCCCCCACCCCCCCGCCCGGACCCCCCCCCCAGGAGAGCCCCCCCCCCCCCCCCCCCACCCACCCCCCCCCACCCCCACCCCCCACCACCCCCACGCCCCCCCCCCCCCCGCACCCCCCCCCGCCCCCCCCCAAACAACACCAACAACCCCAGCATTAAAATCCCCCCCCTGTTGCCCACAAACAAACCGTAAGCGGTGACCCCCCCCAACCAGAAACAAGCCGCCAC
>NZ_JAQYWW010000815.1:0-2208 GCF_036322525.1 Streptomyces sp. BE20
ACTACGAGCGGACGAGCCGGCAGATCATCCGCCTCATCCACAACCGGCCGCCCCCGGCCCTGTCCGCGAGGGCCGACGCATGACGCGGCGCATCGTCCAGGTGATCCGGCTCCGCCCAGAGAAGGCGGACGAGTACCGCACGCTGCACCGCGCGGTTCCGCAGCCGGTCCTGGACCGGCTCCGGGCCTGCCACATCGCCAACTACTCGATCCACCTGCGCGGGGACCTCCTGATCGGCTGCTTCGACTACCTGGGCGACGACTTCGACGCCGACATGGCCCGGATGGCCGCCGACGAGGCGACCCGGGCGTGGTGGCACCTCACGGCCCCCTGCCAGGAACCCGTGGCGGGCGCCACACCGGGGCAGTGGTGGGCACCGACGGAACAGGTGTTCCCCAGGGAATGACCCCCGCCCCGCCCTGCGCCCCCGACCGTCCCGCACCTGTGAGAGGAAAGCCCGTGCCCCCGCCGCCCCCAGACCCCGCCCGGATCATCGCGCTGGACACCTACGACATCCGCTTCCCGACCTCGCGGGAGTTGGACGGCTCGGACGCGATGAACCCCGACCCCGACTACTCCGCCGCCTACCTCGTCCTGCGCACCGACGCCCCCGACGGCCTGGAGGGCCACGGCTTCGCCTTCACCATAGGACGGGGCAACGAGGTGTTGATTGCAGGACTGGACGCGCTGCGCCACCACGTGGTCGGCCGACCCGTCGCCGACCTGTGCGCCGACCCCGGATCACTCAACCGCGACCTCATCGGCGACAGCCAACTGCGCTGGCTCGGCCCCGAGAAGGGCGTCATCCACATGGCCATCGGCGCCGTCGTCAACGCCGTATGGGACCTCGCGGCCAAGCGCGAGGGAAAGCCGCTGTGGCAGCTCCTCGCGGACGCCGACCCCTTGTGGCTGGTGAGCCAGGTCGACTTCCGCTACATCACCGACGCCCTCACCGAACAGGAGGCCCACGAACTGCTCGTACGAGGCCGCCACGGCCACCAGGAACGCCGGCGCCGGCTGCTGGAACACGGATACCCCGCCTACACGACATCACCCGGATGGCTCGGCTACAGCGACGGGAAGCTCACCCGCCTCGCACGGCAGGCCGTCGCCGACGGCTTCACCCAGATCAAGCTGAAGGTGGGAGCCGACCTCCAGGACGACATCCGCCGCTGCCGCGCCGCACGCGCCGCCGTCGGCCCGGACATCCGGATGGCCATCGACGCCAACCAGCGCTGGAACGTCGGCGACGCGATCGAGTGGACCAAGGCCCTGGCCGAGTTCGACCCGTACTGGATCGAGGAGCCGACCAGCCCCGACGACGTACTCGGACACGCGGCCATCCGCGCCGCCGTCGCCCCGGTGAAGGTCGCCACCGGCGAACACGTCCACAACCGCATCGTCTTCAAGCAACTCCTCCAGGCCGGCGCCATCGACATCCTCCAGCTCGACGCCGCAAGGGTCGGCGGCGTGAACGAGAACCTCGCCATCCTGCTTCTCGCCGCGAAGTTCGGCGTCCCGGTCTGCCCCCACGCCGGCGGCGTCGGACTGTGCGAACTCGTCCAGCACCTGTCGATGTTCGACTTCGTCGCCGTGTCCGGCACCACCACCGACCGGGCCATCGAATACGTCGACCACCTCCACCAGCACTTCGTGGATCCGGTCGTCATCCGCGACGGCCACTACGCCGCACCACTCGCACCCGGCTTCTCCGCCACCATGCTCGCCGACTCCGTCGCCACCTACACCTACCCCGACGGCGTCTTCTGGGCCGCCGACGGCGCGACGGCCCCGCCCGGCGAACCGGCGCAGGCCACTTCGGCGGCAAGCGCATGACGACCGAACTGACCGGCCTGCGCGCCGTCGTGACCGGCGGGGCATCGGGCATCGGCCTGGCCACCGCCCGACTCCTCGCGCAGCGCGGCGCCAGGGTCGCCGTCCTCGACCTCCACCCCTTCGGCATCGAACAACCTCTCACCGGCATCCGCGCGGACGTCGGGGACGACACCTCGGTACGCGTCGGCGTCGAACACGCCGCGGCCGCACTCGACGGGATCGACATCCTCGTCAACAACGCGGGGATCGGTGCCATCGGCACGGTCGAGGACAACCCCGACGACCAGTGGCACACCGTCCTGGACGTCAACGTCCTCGGACTCGTCCGCGTCACCCGCGCCGCACTGCCCCATCTACGCGCTTCCGCGCACG
>NZ_JAQYWW010000816.1:0-869 GCF_036322525.1 Streptomyces sp. BE20
CGCGGTGGGCACGCTCGGCGGAGGCCACCAGGACGGCCGGGTCGCCCGCGCGGCGGCCGGAGACCCGCACCGGGATCTCGCGGCCGGTCACGCGCTTGACCGACTCGATCACCTCGCGGACCGAGAAGCCGCTGCCGTTGCCGAGGTTGCAGATCAGGTGCTCGCCCGGCTTGGCCGCGTCCAGGGCGAGCAGGTGGGCGTCGGCGAGGTCGGCGACGTGGATGTAGTCGCGGATGCAGGTGCCGTCCGGGGTCGGGTAGTCGTCGCCGTACACCGCGATGTGCTCGCGCTGCCCGAGCGCCGCCTGGAACACCAGCGGGATCAGGTGCGACTCCGGGTCGTGCCGCTCGCCGTAGGCGCCGTACGCGCCGGCCACGTTGAAGTACCGCAGCGAGACGGCGGCCAGACCGTGGGCGACGGCCTCGCCGGTGATCAGGTGGTCGACGGCCAGCTTCGTGGCACCGTAGGTGTTGGTCGGCGCGGTGCGGGCGGTCTCGGCGATCGGCACGGCCTCCGGCTCGCCGTAGGTCGCGGCGGTGGAGGAGAACACCAGCCTGCGCACACCGGCCGCGCGCATGGCGCTGATCAGCTCCAGCGACCCGGCCACGTTGTTGCGCCAGTACTTCTCCGGGTCCGTGACGGACTCACCGACCTGCGAGGAGGCGGCGAAGTGCAGCACACCGTCGAAGGAACCGTCCAGGACCTTCCCGGCCTCCTGGATCCGGCCCTCGACGAACTCCGCACCGGACGGCACGCCCGCACGGAAGCCCGTGGAGAGATCGTCCAGGACGGTCACCTGGTGACCCGCCTCCAGCAGGTGGGCGGCCACCACACTGCCGACATAGCCGGCGCCACCCGTGACCAGGTAC
>NZ_JAQYWW010000817.1:0-206 GCF_036322525.1 Streptomyces sp. BE20
CTGGCGGAGGTGGAGGGTGCGCTGAAGCCTTATGTGGACTGGTCGTTGGTGGATGTGGTGAATCAGGTGCCGGGTGCCGCCTCGCTGGAGCGGGTGGATGTGGTGCAGCCGGTGTCGTTCGCCGTGATGGTGGGTCTGGCGCGGGTGTGGGGTTCGCTGGGTGTGGTGCCGGACGCGGTGGTGGGGCATTCGCAGGGTGAGATCGC
>NZ_JAQYWW010000818.1:0-52291 GCF_036322525.1 Streptomyces sp. BE20
CTGGCTGGTCGGGTTCGTCGCCCGTGGCACGCACTCCTCCGGCCGCCGTCACCGCTGGTACCGCTGGTGACCGGTAGGAACATCCGCATCCAGGGAGGGGGTGGGACCCGACGCGCGAGCGTCGGGTCCCACCCCCTCCCTGGATGTGACCCGTGCGTCGCCGGCCGGACGACCGGACGGCGGGGCGGGGCACTCCCTGCGCCCTGAAGAAGCGCGACCTCCACGACCCTTCCCGCCGGCCCGACCCCACCGCTCGGCGGCCCGCAGCCCGGGGAGAGAAGGGTTCGGTCCGCAGGTTCGCCGCGGAGGGGTTGGTGCTGCGATACCGGGGAACAAGGGCCGAGTAGGCCGGAGCGGGGCTGTCGCCCCAGGAAGAGGTGACCTGATGGACCTGATGTGCGTCGAGGTCCAAGCCCTCCACTCCGCCTCGTCCGTCGCCGGTGCGCGCGAGCGCGCGCGCAGATTCCTCGGGAGCCTCGTGCCGGTGCCCGCTCCCGGGGCTGCGGAGAGCGTGGTCCTCGTCGTCTCGGAGCTCGTCACCAACGCCCTGCGCCACGGCGGCGGCACGTTCACCCTGGAACTGACCGCCTACACGGACAGCGTCGAAGTGGCCGTGCACGATCACAGCCCGCAGGCCCCGCGCATGCGCACCCCCGACCTCGACGACGGCACCGGCGGATTCGGCTGGCCCATGGTCAACCGCCTCGCCCGAACCACCGCCGTCACCCACCGGGACGCCGGTGGCAAGACCGTCAGCGCCCTGCTCACCCGTTGACGGCCCCGGGCCCGCCGCCCGTTCCGGGGCCGCTGCGCCGGTGGCGACGCGCGATGTCGCCCCGCCGCCTGGCCGGCGATTCCGCAGGCCCCCGGAACGGGCGGCGGGCAGCACGGGCGCATCCAGAACCTGTTGGTGTTCACCGAGCGCCGTCCGAACCCGTGATCCCGGCGGGATCGTGGCGGACGTCCCTTGTCCGGGGCAATGGTCTGGTCCAGACTGATCATGGCCGAGGTCTCCCGCGGTAGCGGCGCGCGGCCTTCGCCTGCCGCCGTCCGGGGGACGGTGGTGTGTGGCCGGCGGGTGAGGGGATGTCATGTCGGAGAGGGTGGCGGCCACCGGGCCGGCCCTGGACGGTCCGTCGGGCGGGCCGGGTCCGTACGGTCCGCGGCTCCGCTCGTTCCGCAGACGCGCCGGGCTCAGCCAGGAGGACGCCGCTTCGAGGGCCGGGATCAGTACGCGGGCACTGCGTGACATCGAACACGGCCGGGTCCAGCGGCCGCAGGCGCGTACCCTCCAGCGGTTGGCGGAGGTGCTGGGGCTGACCGACCGCGAGCTGGACGGGCTGTCTGCCGCCGCCGGTGACGCCGCGCCGCGCGGAGCCCTCCGGCCGCGCCTGCTGATCCTCGGCCCGCTCGACCTCCGGCGCGGCCGGGTCACCGTCCCGGTCACCAGCCCGATGCTGCGCCGGCTGCTCGGACTGCTCGCCCTCAAACACCCCGAGCCGGCCACCCAGCAGGAGATCACCGACACGCTCTGGCCGTCCGGGCCGCCCGGGTCCCGGCAGAGCCTGGTGCACACCTACGTCAGCCAGGTGCGCCACCTCCTGGAACCGGACGGCCACCGCGCCGTACCGCGGCCCGCCGTCGTCCGCACGCCGACCGGCTACCGGCTGGAGGACTCCCGGAGCCGGATCGACCTCGGCGCGTTCGACGAGCTGGTCGACCGGGCGCAGCGCGTCCACCGCGGGCCGGAGCGGGAGGCCGGGTACGAGCTGCTGGCACAGGCGCTGCGGTGCTGGCGCGGCCCGGTCCTCGCGGACGCGGACCTGGTGCTGCGCCAGCACCCGGCCGCGGTCGCGGCCAATGAACGGCGGGTGGCGGCGGCGCTGTCGCACGCGGACACCGCGATGTTGCTGGGGCGCGCGGGGGAGGCCGTCCCGGTGCTGGGGGATCTGGTGCACGCCGAGCCGTTGCACGAGGGCCTGCACGCCCGGCTGATCCTCGCCCTGGCCGGCAGCGGGGAGCAGGCCGCCGCGCTCCGGGTGTTCGACCGCCTGCGGGCCCGGTTGGACGAGGAATTGGGGGTCGGGCCCGGCGCGGAGGTCCGTGACGCCCATCTGCGGGTGCTGCGCCGCCAACTGCCGCCCGACCACCGGCACCCCGGGCTCCCTGGCCCCCCTCCCCGCCCCGAGCGCCCCGAGGGTGTCGAGGGTGTCGAGCTCCCCGGGCAGCTCGGGGTACCCGGGGACGCCGTCGTGGCCGGCCTCCGGACACCGCCGGTCCCGCACCCCGCACCCGCCCAACTGCCCGCCAGAACCGGGCCCCACATCGGGCGGCAGCGGCAGATCCTGGACCTGGACGCCCTCGTCGACCCCGACCCGGCCCGCCGTCCCCAGATGGTGGCCGTGGTCGGCGCGCCCGGCGTCGGCAAGTCCGCCCTCGCCATCCACTGGGCGCACACCCGGCGCGAGCACTTCCCGGACGGCCAGCTCTACGTGGACCTGCGCGGACGCTCCCGGCTCCCGACGCTGCGGCCGGGCGACGTCCTCGCACAGTTCCTCCGGGCCCTCGGTACCCCGCCGCACCGGCTGCCCCCGGACGAGGACGAGGCCGCGGCGCTGTACCGCACCCTGCTCGCCGACCGGCGGATGCTGGTCCTGCTGGACGACGCGCGCGACGCCGAGCAGGTCAGGCCGCTGATCCCGGGTGCCCAGGGCAGCGCGGTGGTGATCACCAGCCGCAGCCGGCTCGCCGGGCTGGTCGCGAGCGACGGTGCCCGCCGGCTCGCCCTGGACGTGCTCGACCCCGAGGAGGGCCGTCGGCTGCTCGGCGGCACCATCGGCGACTGCAACGTCGCGGCCGAGGAGGAGGCCGCCCGCGAGCTGGTGCGGGTCTGCGGCGGCCTGCCGCTGGCCATCCGGATCGCGGGCGCCAACCTGGTGGCCCGCAACGCCACGATCGCCGACCAGTACGCCGAGTTGGCGGGCGACGACATGCTCAGCCGGCTCCACGTCGAAGGCGACCGGAGCTCGGCCGTACGAGCCGCCTTCGACCTCTCCTACAGCGCCCTCCCGGCGCCGGTCCGGCGGATGTTCCGGCTGCTCAGCCTGATGCCGGGACCGGACCTCACCGTGGACGGCGCCGCCGCGCTGGCGGACGCCGCCCCGGCCGAATCGGCCGGACTGCTGGTCGCCCTGGCCGACGCCCACCTGGTGCAGGAACGGGCGGCCGGCCGTTTCGGGCTGCACGACCTGCTGCGCTCCTACGCCCGCGAGCTGGTCGGCAAGGAGGAGGCACACACCGCCCGCCAGCGGCTGTTCGACTGGTACCTCGACCACACCGACGCCGCGGCCCGGCTGCTCTACCCCGCCGAGCCGGCCGAGGGCCCGTCCGCCCCCACGGCCTTCCCGGCGGCGCCGCCGACCCCGGTCACCCCGTCCGTGCCCGCCCTCGCCCCGGTCCCCGGGTCCGGACCCGTCGCCGCCCCGGCCATCTCGGACCACGGTCAGGCCGCGCACTGGCTGGACAGCGAGCGGGAGAACCTGGCCGGCGCCGTCCTGGAGGCGTCCGGCGCGGGATTCACCGCCGTCGCCTGGCGGTTGGCCGAGAGCCTCCACGGCTACCTCTCGGCGGGGATGTACACGGGCGACTGCCTCAAGGTCGCCACCGCCAGCCTGTTCGCCGCCGTCGCCGACGGTGAGGTCCGGGCCCAGGCCGCCGCCCAGCTGCGGCGCGCCGAGTGCCACGGGGTGCTCGCCGACAACGAGCGGGCGATGGAACTGGTCGGCCGGGCACTGGAACTCGCCCGGCAGTCCGGTTGGCTCGACGGCGAGGCGCTCGCCCTGCGCCGCATCGGAGCCGCCCACCACGACAACGGCGCCGTCCTGGCGGCGTACGAGCACCTCGTGCAGGCCCGTGCGCTCGGCGGGCGCGACAGCGGACCCGGGGTCGCCGAAGAGCTCGCCGATCTCGGGCAGGTCTGCTGGAAGCTCGGCCGGCTCGACGAGGCCGCCGGGCACTTCGCGCACGCCGCCCGGCTGCTCCGGGCGTCCGGATCGGTCGGCGAGGAGGCGGTCGCCCGGACGGCCCTGGCCGTCGTCCACCGCGCACTGGGGCGTCCGGGCGAGGCGGTCCGGGTGCTCGGCGAGACCCTTCCGGTCCACCTGAAGCACGGTCACAGGCACGGTGAGAGCGCGGCGCTGAGCTGCCTCGCGGGCGCCTACACCGATCTGGGCGACCACTCCACCGGACGGCTGCTGGCCCACACCGCGCTCGCCGCCGCCCAGGCCCTGGCTGACCGGGGGCCGGAGGCCGACGCCCTCCTCGCACTGGCCTGCGTGCAGGAGCGCGCCCGCGACTTCGCCGACGCGGTCGGCAGCTACCGGGAGTCGCTCCGCCTCGCCCGGGCCGCGGACGACGGCTTCCGGCAGACCGCCGCCCTCGTCGGGCTCGCCACGGCCCAGGCGTACCTGGAACCGGAGGCCGCCCTGGAGACTGCGGAACGCGCCGTCGCGCTCGGCCGTGCCTGCGGGTTCCGGGTGCTCCAGGGCAGCGCGCTCACCGTCCTGGCGTGCTTACGGGTGCGGCTCGGAGAGCCGCGGACCGCCCTGGAACACGGCCACGAGGCGCTCGCCCTGCACCGTGCGACCGGGCACCGCCCGGGCGAGGCGCGTGCCCGGCTGGTGCTCGGCCGGGCGCGGTCGGCGCTCGGCGAGCCGGGCGGCGCGGTCGGGCACTGGCGCGAGGCGCTGAGGCTCTCCCGGGCGATGGGCGCGGCCCGGATCCGCTGAGTACAGGGAGGACGGATCCGCCGGGCGTGGGGCGGCTGTTGTCGGTGGCCCGGCGGCAGGAGGACCGGTTGCGGCAGTTCCCGTAGTTCTGCCGGTGGGGCCGGTCCTGACCGCTGCCGTCCGGCAGAACCGCAGGTCGGCGAGGGTGCGGCCGTTCTGTTCCGGGCGGTCCGCAGAGCCCGCGGTCCTCTGGCCGGGATGCAGGTGCCTGACCAGGCGGGCTCCATACGGTGGTCGCACCGCAGGGCCGTTCCCGCGCCGTCGGACGATTTCCGCCCCCGATCGCCCGGCCGACCTGCCCCGACCGCCGACCCACGAGGTGACACCTTGCCGCAGCCCCCAGCACCCCGCCCCGCAGCCCGGCGCGGCTCCCGGACCGCCGCCCCGACCGGTACCTCGACCGGCCCGCGGACCGAATCCCGCGCGGGGAGCGTCGGATGAGCCGCTTCGACCGCCTCGCGTACACCGCCCCGGTGCGCCGGGTACAGCAGCAGATGGGCAGCGCCACGGCGGCCGACCGCCGGCTGCGGGACCCGGCCGAGCAGCCGGAGCCGCTCACCGGGTCCGAGGCCGACTTCATCCGTGGCCTCGACGGCTTCCTGTTCGCCAGCGTGGGCGAGACCGGCTGGCCGTACATCCAGTTCCGGGGCGGCCCGCCCGGATTCGTCCACGTCCTGGACGCGTTCACGCTCGGTTACCTGGACGTCCGGGGCAACCGGCAGTACATCACCACCGGCAACCTGCGCGGCGACGACCGGGTGGCGCTCTTCTTCATCGACCACGCCCGGCAGACCCGCCTCAAGCTGTTCGGCCGTGCGAGTGCCGTCCTGCCCGGTGAGGACCCCGTGCTCGCCGAGCGCCTGGACTCGCCGCGCACCGAGGGCACGGTCGAGCAGCTGGTCACCATCCGGGTCGAGGCCACCGCCTGGAACTGCCCCAACCACATCACCCCCCGCTTCAGCGATCGCGAGCTCGCCGGTGCCCTGGCCCCGGTCCGCGACCGCCTGGCGCGGCTGGAGCAGGAGAACGCCGCCCTGCGTGCGGAGCTCGCCGCCCGCGCCTGACCGCACAGACCCGTCCCGCCCGGCGCGGACCCGCGGCCCCACACCGCCCGACCCACACCGCCCGACCCACGACCTGAGGTTGAACAGCCATGGCAGACCGCACCACCGATTACCCAGCGGCGGCGACATCCGTACAGATCCAGGACCACCTCTCCGGCGCACCGTCCGCCGGCGCACCGGAGGACGGAAGGCCCGGGTCCGTGGCCCGGCCGTCCGGGGAACCGGCGATCTGGTCCCGCAACTTCCGCTACTACTTCACCGCCCGCAGCGCCGGTCTGCTCAGCTGGGCCATGCTGCCGGTCGCGATCTCGGCCGGTCTGCTCAGCGGAGGGTACGGCCTGGACACCGCGGGGTACGCGATGGCCTTCCTGGTGGGCCCCTTCGCCGGCCTGGTGCTGTTCGGCGGGGTGCTCGCCGACCGGTTCACCGCCCGCCGGCTGATGATCGCCGCCGACCTGGCCAACCTCGTCGCCCACGTGCTGCTCGCCCTGCTGTTCCTCCACGGCATCGACCACCTCTGGCAGCTGTACACCCTCCTGGTGGCGGCCGGCACCGCCAACGCGATGTTCCAGCCGGGTTCCGCCTCGACCGTCCCCCTGGTGGCCCGTGACGTGCAGGGCGCGAACGGGATTCTGCGCACCTCCGAGGCGCTCACCGGGCTCGGCGGCCCGGCGCTGGCCGGTGTCCTGGTGGGTTTCGGGGCCACCGGCTGGGTGATGGCGCTCTCCGCCGTCGCCTACGGCACGAGCGCGGTGTGCCTGGCGGCCCTGCGGCTCGGCGCGGTGCCCGCCCCGCCGTCCGGCGGTGGTCTGTGGCACAACCTGGCGGTCGGCTGGCGGGAGTTCCGCGCCCGTACCTGGCTCTGGGGCGTGATCCTGGTCTGGATGGTCTTCGCGGTGCTCTCCTGGGGGCCGCAACTGACGGTGGCCGCCGGTGTCGTCGTGCCCGAGTACGGCGCGTCCGCCTTCGGCCTGCTCAACGCCGCCCTCGGTGCGGGCACCGTGGCGGGCGGCCTGCTGGCGATCCGTTACAAGCCGCGACGCCCACTCGCCGCCGGAGCCGTGGCGATCACGACCTACCCGCTCTATCCGCTCGGCATCGTGCTCGGCTGGCCGGTCTGGGCGCTAGCCGCCGCCCAGGTCGCGGTCGGTGTCGGCATCGGCGTCTGGGGCGTCATGTGGGCCACGAGCGTGCAGACCCAGGTCCCGGGGGAGGTCCTCAACCGCGTCCACGCGTACGAGGTCGCCGGATCCGTCGGCATGTACCCGATCGGCAGCGCCCTGGCGGGCCCGGCCGTGGACGCCTTCGGTACCGACCGGGTCCTCCTGGTGGGCGTCGTCGTCGCCTTCCTCACCGCCGTCGCCCTCCTGCTCACCCGCCCGATCCGCACCCTCGGCCGTGTCCCCGTCCGCAGCTGAGGGCCCCCCGTGCGCCTGTTCGCCCGGAAGGTGAGCCGCAGCCCGTAGTCGCGGACAGTGCCGTGCAACCCTTGCGGCGGCGCGGCGGTGAATAGGGCAGAGCGACGGTCCGATCGGGTCGTCGCGCGGAGGCGAAGAGGATTTGGATGACCGCGAGCGTATTGCACATCCCGGTGGAGGACGGGCCGAGGCCCGTGACGGCACCGGCTACTGCGGGCGGCCCCGGCCCGCGTGAGCTCGACTTCGAGGGGTTCGCCGCCACGCGCTGGCGACGGCTGGTGCGCACGGCCTACCTGCTCACGGGCGACTACCACGAGGCCGAGGACGTGGTGCAGGCGACCTTCGCGAAGGTCTTCAGGAACTGGTCCCGGATCAGCCGTCTGGAGGAGCCGGACGCCTACATCCACCGGGCGCTGGTGAACAACAACCTGAGCCGCCACCGGCGGCGTCGCGTCAGGCAGCTGCTCGTGCCCGTCCTTCCCGACCGGGCGTCCACCGCGGGCGGTGGGCACGGCGGCGTCGAGGAGCGCTCGGTGCTGCTCCAGGCGCTGGCGGAGCTGCCGCCGCGCCAGCGGGCCGTGGTCGTCCTGCGCTACTGGGAGGACATGAGCGAGGGCCAGGTCGCCGAGGTGCTCGACTGCTCGCCGGGCAACGTGAAGAGCCAGGCCAGTCGGGGCCTGGCGAAACTGCGCGGCCACCCGGCGCTGGTCTCGTACGCGGTGGGTACCGGTTCAACGATCGACGGCACGGACGGGGGCAACAAGTGAGGGACACCGAGGACATGGTGCGCGGCGCTCTGCGGGACGAGGCGGCCCGCGTCGCGGTGGCGGACTGGTCGGCCGGGCCCGTGCGGGCTCACGTGCGCCGACAGCGGCGCGGGCGCCGGGTGGCGATGGGCGCGTCGGCGGCGGTGGCCGCGCTCGCGGTGGTGGCCGGCACGGGGGCGGTACTGTCCGAGCGGCACGACTCCCGGGCCGTCGCGCCGGCCTCGCAGGCTCCGCAGGTGCCGGAGGGGCCGGCTCCCGAGGCCGTGGTGGTGGAGCCCGGCACGCAGCTGCCGCTGGGCCGCCAGGACTGGTGGATGCAGCTGAAGGACCAGGAGATCTGCGTCCACGACGCTCCCGCCTACGGCAGCGGTCCGGGCTGCAGCGGGTACTCCTGGGCGGCGGGCGCCACCGAGATCACCATGCAGTACTACGGGAACCCGCCGCAGTACCGCGAGGGCCTGTACAACCTCGTCTACCACGGGCCCGGGCAGGTGGCCCGGATGACCATGGAGGTGGAGGGCCGGGCGTACTGGGCCACCGTCGCGTCCCTCCCCGGCGACCCGGGCTACGCCACCGGCTATGTCTGGGGCCCCAGTAGCAAGAGCCCCGACGCCCCGAAGACGACGCACCCGCTCGACGGCATCCGACTCGCCGCCTACGACGCCCAGGGGAGGGTACTGGCGAGCAGGACGCTGTCCTCCTGACTCGGACCGGTTCGGACCGACGCGGAGTGGCCTCGCGGCCCCGGTGCCGGCCGCTCGCCGGTGGGGTGGCGGCGGGGGCCGCGTCGGAGCGGTGGGAGAGGTCGCGGCCCGCGGGCGGGGAACGGGGGCCCATCCGGTCGTTCGCCGCCGGGGACCTGTCCGGCGGATCGGGCCGAGGCGTGATCCGCCGGGCGGGGCCGGGGCGAGTCAGGACACCGAGAACTGGGCGACGTACTCGCCGAACGGTGGGATGCCTGCCTCGGCCCGCCTGTCGTCCATGCGCTCGGGGTCCTCGCAGGGCCACGGGATCGGCGAGCCGTCCTGGATCCCGGCGATCTGCGTGCCGTAGATCTGCTTGCGTCCTTCGTTCACGAGGGTGCGATCGCGCAGGAAGGCCAGGTCCCGTGGGCTTGCCGAGCCCGCTGCCACCGCCTGTTCCATCAGCCGGAGCGCCTGGCGCTGTACGTCGAGCTGCCGGTCGGCGTGCTGGGCGATCAGCCACGCTGCCCGCGCCGCATCCTCGCCGACCAGGTCCGCGGTGGGCCAGCCGTACGCGTCCATGAGCTCGTGGAGACGGTCTGCGTGCCGGGCGGTCAGGCGACGCCACGCCAGTTGTTCCGCGTAGTCGTCGCTGTTCGCCTGGACGGTGGCCCGGTGGTCCGCCGCAGCCATGTCCGCGAGCTCCGCCGCGACCGCGGCGACTTCGGGTGTCATTCCTGCTCCAAGAATCCCGAGGGGGTGAGTCATGCCCGTCGTCGGCAACCCTAAGCGCGCAAATCACCACAAAAGATCGTTCTGGCGCAGGGTGACAAGCACGTCCGGGTATCGGGATACTTGATCTACTCGCGGAGCCGGAGCCGGATCGAAGCCGGGGTGGCCGGCCCCGGGTGACGTGGGCGCCAGTTGTCTCACGTCGCCGTGGCCGGCCCTCACGGCCTTCCGACTCCTTTCCCCCGGTATGTGCGGCTTGTCGTTGTGGTGGCCGGGTGCCCCGAGTCCCGCACACGGCGGCCCGCGCGCTCCGGATCAGCGGTCCGGTGTCCGCCTGATCGGCGCGCGGTGCCGCCGTCCTGGTTGCTTCCTCCCGGTTCCTGGGGAGGAGACGACCGGCGACCGACACCTTGCACCCCGGCCACTGCGCCGGTGGGAATCCGTAGGTCGACGCGTCAACACTTCGGAGAAGGTGGGTTCTTTGCACCACAGGCGAAGAGCACTGACCAACCTGCGATCCTTCCTCGTGGCGCTGAGCCTCGTGCTCGGTGGCGTCCTGGGAGTCGGGGTGCATCCGGCCCGGGCGGCGGCCGGCAACATCCTGCCGCCCTTCGACGTCGGGGAGACCTGGAACATCTGCCGTGGCTACGGCTACGCCTCCCATACGGGGACCTCGACTTTCGGGCTCGACCTCACGGGCGCCGGGTGCGACAACTCGGCGACCGGCCGCACCGTCCGGGCGCCGATGGACGGCACGGTCTCCTATTTCCAGGCCGCCTACGGCAACCTGTGCGTCAACGCGGCGGGTGGGCGTAGCTTCACCCTGACCCACATCAACAGTTCGCTCACTCCGGGCACCACGGTGAGCGCGGGCCAGTCCGTCGGCAGCGTGTCCGCGGCCGCGCCCCCCGGCGTCCCGCCCGACAACGGGGGCGTCGCGCACATCCACTTTCAGCTGTGGGGAGCTCCCAACTGCTACAACGGTTCGGGCATCCCGTTCGACGCCGCTCACAACGCCCGCATCTGCGGTGCACCCGATCTGACGGCCGGCGGGCCGAGCGCCAGCAATGGAACGTGGAGCGGGACGCCGATCACGGGCGCGGCCTGTGATTCGACACCACCGCAGAACCCGGGGCAGCCACCCCAGTTCATCGTTCAGCGCCAAGGTGCGAACGTCTATGCCAAGGCCGGGTTCGCCGAGGCGTGGAGCCACCTCGCCGGGAACACCGTCGACGTCCAGGTCGCGGAGACGAGGATCGTCACCCGCGACCCGGCGCACACGATCTACGCCAAGGAGGGGATCGGCGGAAGCTGGTTCACCCTGGCCGACAACGTCGACGAGTACGCGGTCTCCGCGAACCTGGTGGTCATCCGCCAGGGGACGAAGGTGTCCGCCAAGGCGGACCTCTGGGGCCCCTGGGTGCAGATCGCCAATGACGCGATCGACGTCCAGGTCGCGGGGACCCGCATCGGGCACCGCGACACGGCGCACGAGCTCTACCTGAACGACGGGCTCTACGGGTCGTGGTACCACGTGGCGTCGAACGTTGACGAGTTCAGGCTCGCGCCGGGCCTGGTCGTCCAGCGCCAAGGTGCGAACGTCTATGCCAAGGCCGGGTTCGCCGACGCGTGGAGCCACCTCGCCGACAACGCGATCGACCTCCAGGTCGCGGGCAACCGCATCGGCAACCGCGATGCCGCGCACCGCCTGTACGTCAAGGACGGGATCGGTGGCACGTGGTACGCGGTCGCCGACAACGTCGACGAGTTCGGGCTCACCCCCGACCTCATCGTCCAGCGCCGGGGTGCGGCCCTCTTCGGGAAGTCGACTCCGACGTCGGCCTGGGTGCAGATCGCCAACGACGCGATCGATGTCCAGGTGGCGGGGACGCGCATCGGCCACCGCAACGGCAGCCACGAGTTGTACCTGAACGACGGGCTCTACGGGCCGTGGTACCACGTGGCGTCGAACGTCGACGAGTACGACCTGAGTTGACCTGACACCGCAGGGCACCGGCGATCTGCTCCACGGGCGACGTGGCCGTCCGGGCCCGGACGGCCACGTCGCGCGCGCGGTCGCCGGGCGGCTCTCAGCCGCCCGCCTTCTCGGAGCCGGGCTTCGAGCAGGGCGAGCAGGTGGGGGCGGCCTCGACGCAGACGGTGACGGAGTCGGTGTTGTCGGCGGGGTGGAGGTCGGTCTCGGTCGCGTGCGCCCTGGCCGTGTTGGTGACCGGGCCCGTGGCGGTGGCCTTCGCCCGGAGGACGAGGGTGGCGGAGGCGTCGACGGGCAGCGTCCCGACGCTCCACAGGCCGGTGTCGGGGCTGTAGGCGCCGGTGTCGGCGGTGGCGGAGACGAAGACCAGGCCGGCCGGGAGGCTGTCGGCGACGGTCACGTGGGTGGCGGTGTCGGGCCCGGCGTTGCGGACGGTGACGCGGTAGGTGACGGTCTGGCCGACGGTGACGGTGGTGGCGTCGGCGGACTTGACGACGCTCAGGTCGGCGGCCGGCAGGACCTGGGTGTCGGTCTGGTTGGAGGTGGCGGTGAGGGCCTGGGGGGTGGGGCCGAGGCGGTTCTCGTAGGCGGCGGTGGCGGTGTTGGTGACGTGCCCGCCGGCGCCGGCCTCGTCGATGGTGACCCGGTACTCCACCGTCGTGCCGTTCGGGAGGGCATCGGTGTTGGGCAGGCTGCCGCCCCGGTCGGCGGTGGCGCTGTTGCCGAGGTTGAACACCACCCGGTCGCCGGCCGGGTCGAAGTGGGCCTGGTCGTCGCCCTGCCGGTCGGTCTTCGCGCCGGTGTTGGGACCGTTGACGATCCGCAGGGATCCGGGCAGGTAGGTGGTGCCGCTCGGCACGGCGTCGGTCAGGACGAGGGCGTCGGCGTTGCCACCGCCCTCGTTCCTGACGACCACGCGGTAGGTGATGATGTCACCCACTTCGAGGGGCCCGTCGGGGACGGCGTACTTGGTGAGGGTGACGGCCGGGGCGGTGCCGAAGAAGATGCCGTCGAGGAAGTTGCCGACCGACTGGTTGCCGCCGGCGGAGGAGACGGAGCGGAAGGCGAAGCGGGTGGTGGTCTGCCCGGCCGGGACGGTGTAGGTGCTCGTGTAGAAGCCCCAGGCGGTGTTGCCGTCGGTGAACTGTCGCTGCTGGACGGCCGCGCCGGGCCTGCCGATGTCCAGGGCCATGGTGTCCTGGCCCAGCCGCCCGCGGTGGTAGAGCCGCCAGTACAGCGTGGCGCCCGGGGTGGTGGGCAGGTCCTGGTAGAGGGTGGAGACCTGGTTGGCGTTGAGTTCGGCGAACTGGGCACCGTCGGCGGAGGGGACTCCGTTGAAGCCGTCGTGCCAGATCTCGATGAGGTGGTCGGTGGCGGTGGTCAGCCACCCCGGGACGTGGTTCGGGCTGGAGGACTGGGAGGCGTCGGGCAGGATCGCGTTGCCGCTGCCGATGGGGGGCTGCTCGAAGCTGCCGTTCACCAGGGTGATGCGGGACGGGACGGGGGTGGTCATGGTCTTCCCCTTCGTTCGAGGTCGCGTGCTGGAGGTTCGGCCGGCCCGGAGGCCCCGAGGAGCGGACGAGCGGGCGGCCGGCATGCGGGAGCGGTGGCTCCGGTCGAGGCGACAGGGAGCGAAGCCGTCCCTCGACGAGGTCGGTCACGGGGACTGGAGGGGGAGCCGGCGACTTACGGCGCGCGCGGTCTGTCGGGGCCTCGGGAGGTGGCGGTCGCAGGAGGCGCCCGATCCCAGCGTGCGCAATGGTTCCTGTACGCACGAGAGCGTGGAGCGAGGCTCCCGAAGTGCGAAAGGGCGCGATCCGCGAGGATCGCGCCCCAACTCTGCGCGGCCCGCGCGAAGGCAGCGCCGCAGGCCGGGGGCACGCTTCCGCGTGCCCCCGGCCAGGGCGTGGGCTCCGGCCGGGGGTGCCTCACCCGCCGCCGGGTCGAGGCCCGTGGCGCCGGGTGTGGAGCCGCGCACCGGCCAACCCGTAGCGGCCGGACGCGGCCGGCGCCCCGGCGCAGCTGTGGGCGCGGTCGGCGCCCACATGAACGTGGCCGAAGGCGGGGGCGAGCCGGAAGGCCGGGGCCGCTCGCAGCCGCGCGCCAGGCCCTCGGTCGGTCCTGCGGCGGGCTGCCTGTCGAAGCCGCATGAGGTCGGCGGGGAAGGTCACTCGCCGGAAACAGTGCGGTTCGCAGCCGACCGACGTCTACGTGGCCCCGGTTGAGCGCGCCGCTGAAGATCCCGTGCCACCGGCAACTGCCGTCTGTCATCTGCCTTGTTCGTGGTGGTCACTGGTGAGTCAGGTGTCAGGTCAGCAGTGGGGTGAGTTCGGCCGCCCACTGCGGGTGGAGGGCGACCTTCTCCTCGTGCAGGCCGAGGATGTCCCGGGCCAGCGTGGGGGTCATGTCGTCGGACAGGTCGGGCCCGATGGCGATCCTGGACAGGTGCGGCATGATCTGCGGATCCCCGGCCAGGTGGACCGGGTCGTGCATGTAGCGCCGCAGGGCGGGCAGGTCGGCGATGCCCACGCAGTAGGCGTGGGTGAAGCCGTCCGGGTCGCCGAGGTTCTGTCCCACCGTCGAGAACGACACCGACTCTACCGATGCCGTCCGGCGCATCACCGTGAGCACGTGCGCGCGCTCCTCCTCGGTCGCGGTCTCCTTGAACGAGAAACGCAGCATGTGGACGATCATGTCCGCCCCACCCCTTCCGTCAGGACTGAACCAGCCGGTTCACTATTCAGGTCTATCGGGTTCAGTGGCTAGACTGAACCCATGGGTTCAGATGTGTCAACCGGGAACGGGCGCAAGGCTCGTGGGCGGGTCGATCGGCGCCAGGCGATCCTGGACGGGGCGTTCGCGGTGTTCGCCCGCCGCGGGTACGCGCAGACGTGCGTGAAGGAGATCGCGGAGGAGGCGGGCGTCGCCAAGCCGACGGTCTACAACCACCTCGCCGACAAGGAGAGCCTCTACCGCGAGGCCGTCGAGGCCGCCGCCGATCGGGTCGGCGAACAATGCCTCGCCGTCGTCGAGCAGCTGCGCGCGGCCGTGTCCGACGGCGATCCGCGGACCGCGCTCACGGCCGTGGCCCGAGGGCTGCTGCGGGCCTGCCACCAGGAGGACGCGCGCGCCGTACGGCAGTTGGCGTCCGCCGAGGGCGCGCGGTTCCCCGGCCTGGAGGCGAGCGTGCGGGAGCGCACGGCCCTGCGGATCCGCTCCGCGCTGGCCGACCGGCTGGCCCGTCTGACACTCGTCGGCCGGCTGCGCCCGTGCGACCCGGAACTCGCCGCCGAGCACTTCCTCGTCCTGCTCACCGGTCCGATGGAGTACCGCCCCGACGCCGACACGGACACCGTGGCGGACGCGGCCGTGGACGTGTTCCTCAGCGCCTACGTCCAGAACGCCCCCGCGGGGCGGTAGTGCCGCGCGGGGGCGTCCGGACGGCGATGCTCCGGCCGGGAGACGGGGCCAGGGCGACGGCCTCCGGGAACCCCGGTTCGGGGTTCCCGCCGGAGCCGGTCCGGACGGCCGCCTCGACGGCGGACGGCCGGCGCGTCCGGCCCGCCGTGGTGGGGCGGCAGTGGGTCAGGGGGCCGTGGTGACGGTCACGGTGGTGAACCCCGCCGAGCGCAGCAGTCCCTCCAGCATGCTGCGGGTGCTCTGCTCGGCGCGCTGGGCGAGTTCGGTGTCCTTGGCCGCCTGCTCGATCTTCTGGGTGGCCAGCATTTCGACCTGCCGCTGGTTGCCGGGGTTTGAGCTGAAGAAGTCGCCGATCCGGTCGAAGAGACCGCGCTGCTGGAGGTAGACGTAGGAGCGGCCCACGTCCAGGGCGGGCGCGGCGAGCTGGGCGTGCGGCACCACGACGGTGGCGCTCAGACGGTCGCCGGACACGGTCACGGCGCCCTTTTCGAGGGCGGCGAGGTCGACGTAGGCGTCCACCGTGCCGGCCGCCACGTACAGGGTGCGGTGGCCGAGCAGGGCCGAAGGCAGGAAGGCGGCCTCGCGGTCGAGGTCGACGACGAGCTGGAAGTTGCCCTGCGCGCCGGTGAAGTGCTTCATGTCCTGGATGGAGCGCAGCAGCACCGGCTGGCTGCGGTCCACCGTGCGCCGCTCCAGGGGGTTGGGGATCGAGGGGAACAGACCCAGGTGTGCCCCGGCGAGGAAGAACGCGACGATCGCGGCCAGGGTCACCGGCAGGCCGACGTACCAGGGGGTGCGGCGGCGCTCGCGGCGGGGCGGGGTCTTGTCGCCCGGGGAGCGCCGAGGTGTGTCGTCGGGGTTCTGCTCCGGTGCGCCGGCGCTGTCGGACCGGGCCGACCGGCTACGTCTGAGGAGTGCCATCTCGCTCTCTCCGCTCTGTGCGCCCTCGCCGCAGCGTTCTGCCGCGGCGCCATGCGGGTACCCCGAGGCGGCGGGGACACGCCGGTGCGGGCGCCGAAATTCCGGCGAACTGCACTCGGTGCGGGTTGAGTTGATCTGCGGGGGAGCGGGGGTGGGTTCGCATGCGGGCGGACCGCAACGGGCAGACGGCCGCGGCGCGACCGGGGGCTTGCACGAGGGGACGGAGCGGGTGGCGGGGGAGCCGTGCCCAGGACCGAGAAGTCGGTCGAGTTGGTGCCGGCCCGGCCGGGCCGGCACTTCCGCCGCGGTCCGACCTGCCCACTGGGGCGTCGGACGGGCCGCGGCGGTGCGCCGTTCAGGCCCGGCGCCGGGTGTGCGGCCGAGCTGCCGTGGTCAGCAGTAGTTGCTGACGCCTCCGGTCTCGTCACCGTTGAGCAGGCCGCCCCAGATCCACTCGTTGTCGGAGAGCTTGACCCACTTGTCGTGAGCGACCCCGTTGGCGTTGACCCAACCGCCGGTCTTCCAGCAGAGTCCGTACGAAGTGAAGCCCGCGGACACGGGGTAGTTGATGGCGTAGTCCGTGGACGGTCCGTACCTGACGTTCCCGTTGATCCAGGTCGTGACCACGCCGCCCAGCACGCGCGAAATCTGGGTCCGTGGCGCGCCGGCCGGTTCGGAATCCGCGGCGGCGGGGGCCGCCATACCGGCGGCCGTCAGGACCGCCAATCCGACTGCTGTGACGAGCCTGGTGGTGGGCCGTTGGCGATCGATGTGCATCTGTTTCCCTCCGAGCGAAGCCTCGGTCTGTACCCGGCCGGACTCGACCAGGCGTCAATCATCCTGACAAGAGGGGATATTGACGGTCCATGGCGCTTCGGGGATTGGCGCAAAGAGGCGCGAACGTGTACCTGTGATCGGCCTTTCGCCGACGGTGCCGGAACCGCTCAGCACCGCCTTGGCCACGCCTTCGCGGCCGGTCGGCGGCCTGGACCGTCGAGGGTGGTGTGACCCGTCAGGAGTGCCGCTCCCAGAGGTTGTCCAGGTGTGCGTGCAGGACGTCCTGGGCCTCCTGCGCGGTGAGGCGGCCGATGAGGACGTGGACGGTGAGGCCGTCGGCGAGGGGGAGGGGACGGGCCTCGTGCTGCGGGCTCTTCGTGCGGCCGGGGCGATCCCCATCGGGCACAGCAACATGCCCACCTTGATCCTGGCCGGAATGCACACGCGCAGCGAGCTGTTCGGAGACACGTTCAATCCCTGGGATCGTGGCCGGACTCCCGGCGGATCGAGCGGGGGTGACGCGGTGGCCGTCGCCACGGGCATGGCGGCGCTCGGCCTCGGCAACGACTCCGGGGGATCGGTGCGGGTCCCGGCCCAGTTCTGCGGTGTGGCCGGACTGAAGCCGACCACCGGTCGGTTTCCCGCCGACCACCGGATCCTCGGCCCGGACGACCCCGGCCCTGCATCCCAACTGCTCGTCACCGACGGCCCGTTCGCCCGAAGCGTGGGCGATCTCCGGCTGGCGTACGAGGTGTTGGCCGGCACCGATCCACGGGACCCGCGCGCCGTGCCGGTGCCCGCGTACGGCACGCCCCTCCCCGGGCCGGTGAAGGTCGCGGTCGTGGCGGACCCCGGCGGGCACGGCGTCCACCCCACGGTGCGCGCGTCCGTCGCCGCCGCGGCCGACGCGCTGCGGGACGCCGGGTACGACGTGCGCGAGGTGCCGGACGTGCCACGGTTGGACGAGGCGCTCGACGCCTACGGCCGGATTACCGTGACCGAGTTCGCCCCGACCTGGCCGGTGGTGCGCAAGCTGCTCGGCTTCGGCGGTGACCGCTACGTCGGGATGATGATGGAACAGACGCCGACCGCGAGCGCGGAGGAGTTCATGAAGCTCATGGGCGTCTGGATGAACATCCGTCGCTCCTGGGCCGAATTCCTCGACGACCACCCGCTTCTGCTCGGCCCGTCGTTCACCGAACCGCCCGTCGAGCCGGGGATCGAGTCACGCGACCGGGCCGGGCGGGACCGCGTCGGGTCGGGAATGCGCCTGTGCACCGTGACCAGCTTCGTGGGTGTGCCCGGGGTGGCCGTGCCGACCGGGACGGCCGACGGGCTGCCGTCCGGAGTGCAGATCGTCGGGCGCGCGTTTCGCGAGGACCTGTGCCTGGCCGCGGCCGAGGCGATCGAGGACCGGCTCGGAGTTCTCACCCCGGTCGACCCGGTCTGGGCCGGTGGGGCTGGTTGAGCCCCTGGTCCACGCCGGACCCGGGTGCTCGATCCCCGGGGGACCACCACGGCGCCGGCTCGCGAATCCACCCGCGGCTGCCCGCCCCCGTCCGGTGCTGCACGGACGCGGGGCGGCCCACTGAGGTGAGCCGAGGCTGATCCTCCCCGAGGGTTACCCGGCTCGGCGCGTGATGAGGGCCTCCAGGCCGTCGAGGATCCGCTCCAGGCCGAAGTCCAGCGCCTGGTCCCGGCCGTCCTGGGTGGCCATTGCCGCGGCGAGCGCGGGGAAGCGGTCGGCGTGCTGGTGCACCAGGGGGCCGAGGACGGACAGGAGTTTCGCCTCGGGCGAGCCGTCCGGCCGGGCCGCGCGGGCCTGTTCGGCGATGCCCCGGACATGCCCGGCCAGCAGCACTGCGGAGTCCATCCGTTCGGGGCCGGTCAGTCCGTGGCCGTCCAGGGCTGCGACCACCCGCTCCAGCCAGCCGAGTTCCTTGGGGCCCACCACCCGTGGTCCGACGGTGGCGTCGAGCAGCCAGGGGTGCTCGGTAAGCATTCGCGCCAACTGGTCCGCGCAGGAAGTCAGTTGCTCGCGCCATCCGAGTCCGTCCACGGCCGGCGGCGGTTCGCCGACCGCGGCCTCCACCATGAGCGCGACCAGTTCCGCCTTGCCGGGAACGTAGCGGTAGAGCGACATCTTGGTGAAGTCGAGCAGGCCGGCGACCTTTTGCATCGAGACGGCGGCGAGGCCCTCGGCGTCCGCGATCGCGACGCCCGCCGCGGCGATCCGCCCCAGGCTCAGCGCGGGCTTCGGCCCCCGGGACGGCCTGGCGGGCGGTCCCCAGAGCAGCCGCACCGCCTCGTTCGCTTCCTCGCTCAATTTCCGCTCCGTCTCGTGCTTCCGGCTGCCCTTGCGGGGCGGCCCAACTGCGTCTACCGTACACAGCAAGAAACAGTGTCCATGGGACACAGTTAATCGGGTAGCTCGGATGGAGTGGTTCACGTGAGCACCAAGGTCCTGATCTCGGGCGCGAGCATCGCCGGCCCCGCACTGGCCTACTGGCTGGGGCGGTACGGCTTCGAGACCACCGTCGTCGAGCTGGCCCCCGCCCTGCGCGGTGGCGGCCAGGCGGTCGACTTCCGGGGCCGGACCCACCTGACGGTGCTGGAGCGGATGGGTGTGCTCGACGAGCTGCGCGCCCTCGGCACCGGCGGCAGCCCGATGACCTTCGTCGACCGGCGCGGCCGTCAACTCCTCCGCCTGCCGGCCGACTTCGCGGGCGGGGACGTCGAGGTCCCGCGCGGGGAGCTCGCCCAGGTGTTGCACCGGCGCAGCCTCCCGCACACCGAGTACCTCTTCGGCGACTCGATCACCGCCATGGAGGAGACGCCCACCGGCGTCCGGGTGGCCTTCCGGAACGGCGCGCCGCGCGAGTTCGACCTGGTGATCGGCGCCGACGGACTGCACTCCAACGTCCGTCGGCTCGCCTTCGGCCCGGAGGAGGACTACGTCCGCCACCTCGGCTACTACGCGGCCACCTGGCAGCTTCCCAACTACCTCGGTCTGCCTCCTGGTTCAGTCGGCCTCAACGTCCCCGGCCGGCTGGCCGCCGTCGGCGGCGACCACCGCGACCCGACTCGGGCGGGCGCCTTCTTCGTCTTCGCCTCGACCGAACTCCGTTACGACCGCCACGACGTGGCGCAGCAGAAGGCGCTGATCCAGGACGCCTTCGCGGGCCTCGGCTGGGAGGTGCCCGGGCTCCTGGAGAGCCTGAGGCAGGCCCCCGAGCTGTACTTCGACTCGATCAGCCGGGCCGACGTCCCCGCCTGGTCCAGCGGTCGGATCGCCCTGTTGGGCGACGCCGCGTGCGGGGCCACCATCGGCGGGATGGGTACCGGCACCGCTGTGGTGGCGGCGTACGTCCTGGCCGGCGAGCTGGCCCGGGCCTGCGGCGACCACCGCACCGCCTTCGCCCGCTACGAGCACACCGTGCGCGACTACGCCCAGGGCTGTCAGAAGGGCGGCGACCGGACCGGCCCGTTCCTGGCGCCCGGCACCGCGACCGGGCTGCGGGTGCGCAACGGGCTGCTGAACCGGCGCTGGATCCTCGACAGGATGCTGGAGATGGGCAAGCAGGTCAGCAGCGTCGATCTGCCTGACTACACGACCGAGCTGTCGAACGCCGTGGCGTCCGGCGTCCTGGGTGGAGGCGTCGGCCTGCGCGCAGCACGTCACCGAGGATGACCATGCTCTCGCCCGGCGTGCGCGCCGGGTTCGGCGCCCCCTGCGTGCTGCTTGACCCTCTGTCGCCTGTGTGTGGGGGCGGGTCAGGATGACCGGGTTGTTGTCCTGCGCGCGAAGGGGGCCTGATGGGGAAGCACAAGAAGGAGCCGGAGCTGCCGAGTCCGGGTCAAGGGTCCCCGCCTCCCGGGAACGCGGACGGACAGGTGCCCGTCCCCCTGCCGCCCGGGTGACCCGAAGCACGGGAAGAAATGAGCGGGTCGGCCCCGTCGCGGGCGCGCCTGGACGAGGCGATGGACGAGCGCGGGGCCTGGCCCGGTTCATGGGCGACCGCGCCGCCGGTCCGGCGCCCGTGGGCGGGCACGCGGGGTACGCCGCGGTGCGCGGCACCGCGGCGCCGGACGTGAAGCGCGTCGTGGACCTCGACCGAGCCGCCGGCCACGACGGTGCGCGGGTGGGCGGTGCGGTCGAGTGGACGGGTCTACCAGTTCGCCCAGGGAAGGTTCCAGCCGCCGAGTCCGTTGTCGGGGGAGACGGTCTTCTCCTTCGAGTTCACGATCGTGACCACGTCGCCGATCAGCGAGCTGTTGAAGAACGTTCCCGCGACGGAGGTGTCGCTGCCGCCCTCCACGTCCTTGAGCGAGACGCAGCCGTGGCTGGTGTTCTCCTTGCCGAACGGGTCGCCCTTGTACCAGTAATTGCCGTGGAGGTAGGTGCCGCTCTCGGTCAGCCGCATCGCGTGCGGGGCGGCGGGGATGTCGTACTCGTCGCCGAGTCCGACGGTCCGGGAGTTCATGTGGGTGACCTTCTCCTTGGACATGATCACCATGGTGCCGCCCCACGAGGGGTGCTTCTCGTCGCCGAGCGTGGCGGGCACGGTGGTGGTCTTGCCGTCCCGGACGATCGTGAGCCGGTGCGTGGCGGCGTCCGCGGTGGACACCTGCGAGCGGCCGACGGTGAACGGTTCGTCCTTGTCCACGTCGCCGTAGACGCCCGGTGAGACCTCGACGTTCTTCAGCCGGTAGTGGATGGTGACCTTGGTGCCCGGCTTCCAGTACTCGGCCGGGCGGAAGTCCAGCCGGCTGTCGCCGAACCAGTGGCCCTTCACCTCGGTGCCGTTGTCGGTCTCGAAGGTGATTCCCTTGGCGACGGCGTCCTTGTTCACGATCTTCGTGCTGAACTCCACCTTGACGATCATGCCCACGCCGTAGGTCTGGCCGTCGGCGATGTTGTCGTTGGTGGAGACCTGCTTGTCGGGCGTGCGCGTGGTGAACGCGGTGGTGGAGGCGGCCGCGAGACCGTCGGCGTCCGCCGCCTGGGCGTTCACCGTGTACGCCGTGCCGGGTGCGAGCGCGGCGGCGGGCTTCCAGCCGGTGCCGTCCGGGGTGATCGTGCCGGGGACGGGCCTGCCGTTCTTGTCGGTCACGTCGACGGTGGTGAGCCTGCCGTGGGAGACGGACACCTGGAGCGCGTTCGGCGCGACGCCCCGGGCGCCGTCCTTCGGTTCGACGTTCAGCACCGCGGCCGACGTCCTCGGCCCGGTCGCGGCCGAAGGCGCGGCGGTGGGCGCGGCAGCAGTCGTGGCGGCCGTCGTGGCGGTAGTCGTGGCCGCCGGCCCGCCGGCGGCAGCGGCGCCCGTCGCCCGGGAGGCCCCGTCGCCCTCGCCGTCGCCGCAGGCCGCGGTCATCAGCAGAATGCCGCCCATCGTCAGCGCCACCGCGCTGCGGTTGAAACGGTCGCCCGTGCGTATCGCGGTCCGGGTCGCCTGAACAGTGCTCACTGTCGCTCCTTCTCGGTGATCACCGAAAGCCTGTCGGCCGGTTCGTCCCAGGAGCAACGGCCGGCGCCCGATCTGGGACGCTGGGACGCCGTTACCTGCTTTGACCTGGGAAGACGTAACCTTCCTGGGACGCGTCCGTGCGACCGGGGAACGGTGTGGCCGGCGGCGGGAACCACGGGAGCGTCAGCGGCGTGCTTCTGTCCCGGAGATCGCTTCACGTCGGTCCGGCCGCGGGGGGACACGACAGCGCCGCGCCCGACCGCCGGTAGCGGCCGGAGACGGCGGGGCGCGATCACTGCTGGATGCAAGAGCGAGGCGGAGGAACGGTGCCAGAGGGGTTCGGGGAGTTGGGGGAGCGGGACGAGATCGCGCGGCTGCTCGGGGAGCTGAAGAGCCGGTCGGGGCTCAGCTACGGCGCGCTGGCGAAGAGGCTGCATCTGAGCACCTCGACGCTGCACCGCTACTGCAGGGGAGACGTGGTGCCGACGGAGTTCGCCCCGCTGGACCACCTTGCGAGGCTGTGCAGGGCGACGCCGGAAGAACTCGTCGAGCTGTACCGACTGTGGGCCGTCGTCCACTCGGCGCGGGGAAGCAGGACATCACCCGTCCCCGGACCGGCAGGTCAGACGGGTCCGGCGGACCCGACGGACCCGACGGAGGCAGGGACGGGGACGGAGCCCGAGGCCGAGGCGGAGGCGGAGGCGACGCCGGACGGGAGAGGCGGCGTCGAGACCGGGCGGGCCCTCGTCGCCCGCGCCGAACCGGACCCTGCCCCCGGGGCGGCGCCGCGGCGGTGGCCTGTCCGCCACCGTGCGGTCCTGGCCGCGGTGGCGGTCACCGCGGTGCTGGCCACCACCGGCGCCGTCGCCATGGGGCTGAAGTCTGCCACGGGCGGTGACACCGGTCCCGGTCGGGCCCCGAACGGCGGGTCGGCCGCCGGATCCCCGGCTCCGGGCACCCCCGACTCGCCACCCTCCCCGGCTCTCGCCTCCACCCCCGCTTCCGTCTCGGCCGCCGCCTCCACCGGTGCGGGCTCGGGCTCGCCGGGGCCGACCGGCGGGACGGACACGAGCGCTCCGATCACGGTCTCGGTCCGGCCGTCCGGGTGGAACAGCTCGTGCGATCAGTACCTGGTGGACCGCCCGCCCTCCGAGGTCCCTCGACCGCCTGCGGTGCCGGACGTGGCGGGCTGGGTCTCCGGGATCGGCGCGGTTGCCGGCCGCCACCAGTCGATCGAGCTCATCGTGCAGGGCACCGGCAGGGAGACCGTGGTGCTGTCGGGCCTCAACGTCCGGGTCACCCGGATCGCGGGTCCCCTCGCCTGGAACGCCTATTCCATGGCGGAGGGCTGCGGCGGTGGGGTCGGCGTCCACTCCTACGACCTCGATCTGGACGCGGCCCGCCCGCGGCCGGTCCTGGCCGCGGGCAGCAAGGGTCTGCCGGTCAAGGTGACCGAGGGCGACCCGGAGGCCATCGAGGTCACCGCCGTGACCGACTCCCACGACGTGAGCTGGTACCTGGAACTGGAGTGGTCGAGCGGTGACCGAAAGGGGACGCTCCCCGTCGACCTCGGCCACGGCACACCGTTTCGCACCAGCGCGGTGAAGGGCCGGCCGCTGTACGTCTACCCGGCCGACGGACAGGCCTGGGAGCCGAGCTCGTTCCAGGGGTGACAGCGAAACGCGATTTCCGTTGACTCGACGGGCCTGCGGTCATGCCCGCGGTCCGGCGCTGCGGGCTGTGGGACCGCCCCGGCCGCCCAGCCGCGGATCCCGCCCCGGCCGTGGATGCGAAGCTTGATGCTGTTGGGCTGGTGCGCATGGTCTGGCGGGCACGGAGCAGGTTTCCTGGAGGCGGTTCGAGCGAGAGGTGGCCGGGATGGACGGAAACGGTGTGTTCTGGGTGGTCGGGGCCGGGGTGGTCCTGGCCACCCTCGTGGTCGCGGGCGTTCTGGTGGTGAAGCTGGTCCGGGCCCGGAAGCTGTTGGGGGCATCAGGGATCCCGATGTCCAAGAAGGTCCTGTTCTGGGCGTCCATCGCCTATCTGGTCAGCCCCGTGGACCTGCTTCCCGACCCCATCCTGTTGGACGACATCGGCTTCCTGCTCGTGGCCCTGCGCTCGCTGGGCAAGGCCGGGCTGCGGGCCGGCGTCGGCTCGGCAGGCCCGGGCGTGGGTGGCACGGAAGTCCCGCGGCTGAAGCAGTGACCCCGCGGGGTCGCACCTGGGAACGGCCCTTCCGTCCGGCCGGGCGCGAGACGAGAAGCGCCCCGCGGGACGCGCTCAGACGGTAGCCGCTACGCCGACGAGCTCGGCGACATGGCGACCGCCTACCTGCTCACTCCCGACCGGCGCCACGGCGCCGACACCCGAGCCGAGCGCATTGCCGCACGGCGGCACCGGGCCGGTTCGCGGAGGGCTCCCGCTGCAGAAAGGCAGATGGGCCGTCACCGGTGTCGTGGTGACGGCCCATCTGGGGTGGTGCGCTCATACGGTCGGGCCGGCCAGACTCGTCAGGGCCCGGTGCGCGCGTCGGGCGCTGCGCTCGGCGCGGCTCTTGAGGCGGAGCGCGCGCACGAGGCGGTGCTTCTCGGCCTCCCGCAGACGGTCGTCTATCGTCGCCCGCGCCACGTCGATGTGGTAGGTCATGATGCTCCCCCTGTCGACGGGTGATCCGGCGGCATCACCCTGACGCCGCCCCTTCGGGCCACCCTCTGTGCTTCAGACTCTACACCCAAAGTCGGTCCAGGGCCTTGCATTTAACGATCCGTTCAGGAATCTGCCTTCTGATCGAATGCCAAGTGGCTGGTCGGTTCCCAGGCTCGCGCGGCGTCGCGCCGGTGCTGCGCCGTTCCGCCCTGCGCCGTTCCGCCCTTCGGCGCCACAGCCCGTCACGCGCCCGGAGGCCGGACCCGTGGGGCACCCGCCGTCCTCTGCCCGAGCGTGAGCATCGCCCCGGCGACCTCGTCGGCGGCCGAGTCGGGGACCGCGGTGGCGGCCTCGTCGAGGACGAGCAGTCGTGCACCGGGGATCTCGCGCGCGATCGCCTCGCCGTTGCCGACCGGGAAGAACCGGTTGTGGCGGCCGTGGACGACGAGCGTGGGGACCTCGATCCCGGGCAGGCGCTCGCGCCAGCGGGGTGTGCAGTCCAGCTTGGAGAAGACCAGGCCCATCTGGTTGGCCATCTGGACGGGGGGCGCGGTGCCGGGCGTGCGGTCCCAGATGCGCGCGGCGACGGCGCGCGCGCCGTCGGGGTCGTCGCCGAGGATCGCCGCGCCGGTGGCGGCGAACTCCGCAACCGCCTCGCGGTCGGTCCAGTCGGGCATCGGACGCGCGAACAGCCGGCTCATCGTCGCCCGGTCGTGGTCGGGGAGGTCGTCGTCGGGCGGGCCGGGGGCGACCGCGCGGGTGTTGGCCAGGGTGAGCGCGCGGAAAGCGTCCGGACGGTCGAGCGCGGCCACCTGGGCGACCATCCCACCGACGCCGATCCCTCCGAGGTGCGCGGGCGCACCGCCGAGCGCGTGAGCGAGGGCCGCGGCGTCGGCGGCGAGGTCGCGCAGGGTGTAGGCGGGTGCCAGCGGATCCGTCGTCGTGGACTCCCCGCTGTCACGCAGGTCGTAGCGCACCACCCGGTGCCCGCCGGCGGCGAGGCGCTCGCAGAGCGAGTCGGGCCAGGAGAGCATCGTGGGCCCTCCCGCGAGCAGAACGAGCGGTGCGTCGTGGTCACCGAACGACTCGATGCCCAGGGTGGCCTCGTCGGTGTCGAGGGTGGTCATCGGATCACCGGCCGTTGTCGTCGTCGTGCCCGAGACCGCGGTCGGGCCTGCTCATGTCGCCCGTCGCGGGTGTGCCGTCGGCGAGCCCGTAGCGCAGGTACACGGTGCCCTGCGGGCCGGCCACCGGGGGTTCGAGGAGCGTGACGTTCGTGGGGACCGCGCCGCCGTCGAACACCTTCTTGCCGACGCCGAGCACGATCGGGTGCACCCAGAGGTCGAGGCGGTCGAAGAGCTTCTCGCGCAGGAGGGTCTGCACCAGGTCCAGGCTCCCGACGACCTTCACGTGCTCGTGCCGGTCACGGACCTCGCGCACCGCTCCGGCCAGGTCCGGGCCGAGCTGCGTGGACCCGGCCCACGGGAGGTCGGGCCTGCCGCGGGAGGCCACGTACTTCGGGATGCTGTTGAACAGCTCGGCGATCTCGCCGCCCTCCTGGTGCGGCCAGTGGGCGGCGAAGATGTCGTACGTCCGCCGGCCGAGCAGCAGGGCGTCCGTGCCCTCGTACGCGGCCAGGATCTGCGCTCCGGTGACCTCGTCGAGCAGGGGTGCCTGCCAGCCGCCGAACGGGAACCCCTCGGGGTCCTCGTCGGGGCCGCCGGGTGCCTGCCCGACGAGGTCGAGGGTCGTGAACAGCTCGATGTGGATGAGGCCCATATCCGTACTCCCGATGAGTTGGTCGTCCCGGTCGAGATGTAGACCTGTCGGAGCCGGAAAACTCATCGCCGCGCCGGTACCGGGCTTTCGTACCCGCCGACCGCCTCATCCGGCGCACCGCCGTCCGTGCCCGGATCGCACTCCCGGCCGCCTCGCACGGGCCCGCTACCGGCGCCGCTCCGAAACCGGTCCCGACGGGTCAGCGGGCCAGGGAGACGGCGAACGGCTTGAAGCCGTGTCGGCGCAGGACGTGGGGAACCACGAGGATCATGGCCTCGGTGGCGCGGGCCGTGGCGATGCCGCCGAGGTCCTCGATCCATGCGGGCTGCCAGCCCAGGTCGCCGAGCAGGCCGGTGACGGTCCTCTTCGCGTTCTCGTCATCGCCCGAGAGATAGGCGGTCGGCGGGGTGGCCAGGCTCTCGGGAGCGGTCATGACCATGAACAGCATGGTGTTGAGGGTCTTCACCACGCGGGTGTCGGGGAGCGCGGCCTGGAGTTGCTCGGCGAGGCTGCTGCCGGGGTAGCACAGGTCGCCGGGCAGGCCGTCATCCGCGTCGCGGGTGGCGTTGGAGACATCGACGAGGAGCTTTCCGGCGAGCTCGGTGCGCAGGCCGGCCAAGCGGTCCAGCGAGGTGTGGCCGGGCGTCGCGTTGATCACGATGTCCGCGGTGCGGGCGGCGGTGCGCTGGTCGGCGAAGGCCGTCCGCGGGGCGCTGCCGGTGGCAAGGGCCGCGGCCTCTCCCGGATTCCGGACTCCGAGGGTGACACGGTGTCCGGCTGCGGAGAGCCTGCCGGCGAGGTTGGCGCCGACGCGGCCGGCGCCCAGGATGCCGATGCTGGTCATGAGGTGATGCTCCTTGTGGTGTGAGGCGGGCGGGGCGGAGGGTGTCCGGTCAGACGATCGGGGACAGGACGTCGAGGGCGGCGGTGTGGATACCGGGGGCGGAGGCCAGGAAGTCGCGGCTGCCCGTGGTCCAGGGCTCGCCCGCCAGGTCGGTGACGGTGCCTCCGGCCTCGGCGACCAGCAGGGCACCGGCGACCAGCCCGGAGCGGACGTCGGAGAACTGCCAGAAGGCGTCCGTGCGTCCGGCCGCGACGTGGATCAGCTGCATGGTGGCGGGAACGGACACGCGCACGACCAGACCGTTGATGAGCATGGCGGTGACCGAGTCGCCGATCCGCCGGAAGGTGCGCTCGTCCTCGCCGGGCCTGGCCTGGCCGGTGCCGACGAGCGCGGCGCCCAGGTCGGTCTTGGCGGACACCTGCAGCGGCCGGCCGTTGAGGTGCGCACCCCCGCCGGCCACGGCGGTGTAGGTGTCGCCGGTCAGCGGCAGGTGGACGACGGTGAGCACCGGCCGGTTGTCGCGGACCAGGGTGGCGGTCACGGACCAGTCGTCCATGCCGTGGACGTGGTTGATGTTGCCCTCGGCGGGGTCGACGACCCACCACTCCCCGGGCGGGAGCGCGCCGCCGGCCAGTTCGTCCTCCGCCCACTGCGATCCGGGCCGGGCCCGCAGCAGCGGCTCCCGCAGCACGTCCAGCACCGCGTCGTCGTTGGCGTGGATCTCGGCGACGACCTCGTCCAGGCTCACACCCCGGGCGTGCGGGGTGTGGCGCCCGCGCAGGGTGAGACCTGCGGTCCTCACCGCGGCGGTCACCTCGGGCAGGAGCGTCGTGTCGGTGGCGAAAGGCATGGCGGTGCTCATGGCGGGCTCCCCGGGTTCGATGTGTGCGGGCGGTCGGTCTCGCGCCTGCACTTCGAAGGTATGACTCCCGGTCATTAACAACAAGTGCATGCTATTCACTTGTAGAATTACTGACATGCAATTGGATCTGAACCTGCTCACCGCTCTTGACGCACTGCTGGAAGAGGGCAGTGTCGCCGGCGCCGCAGCCCGACTCCACGTCACCGCACCGGCGATGAGCCGCTCCCTGGGCCGCATCCGCAAGACCACCGGAGACCAGATCCTGGTCCGCACCGGCCGCAGCATGGTTCCCACCACCCGCGCGCTGGCCATGCGCGCCCAGGTCCACGCCCTCGTACAGCAGGCCCACCACCTCCTCTCCGCGCAGCAGGAACTCGACCTGGCAGCGCTGGACCGGGTGTTCACCGTGCGCTGGCACGACGCCCTGACCGCCGCCTGCGGCACCGCTCTGCTCACCGCCGTCCGCCGCCGGGCCCCCGGCGTCCGGCTGCGTCTGTCGGCCGAACCCGGGACGGACGACACCGAGCTGCGCCGGGGCGAGGTCGACCTCGAATCGAGCTCCGGCGCTCCGACGCTCCCCGACATCCGGCACCGCCTTGTCGGCACCGACCGGCTGGTGGTCGCCGTCCGCCCGGGCCACCCCCTCAGCGAGGGGCCGCTGGACGTCGAGCGCTACGCGGCAGCCGAACACCTCACCGTTTCGCGACGCGGTAGCCTGCGCGACCCGATCGACGACGCCCTGACGGCCCGCGGCCTCGGACGACGCGTCGTCGCCGCCGGGCCCACCGCCGCGTTCGCGCTGCAGCTCGCCCTCGACACCGACCTGGTCGTCACCCTCCCCGACGCGATCACCCGCGCAGCCCGGGAGGGGCTCGGCCTGGTCACGCTGCCGCCGCCACTCCCGCTGCCCGAGGTTCCCCTGTACCTGCTGTGGCACCAGCGCTACGACGACGACCGCGCCCACACCTGGCTGCGGGACCTGGCCACCGAAACCGTCCGGGCGCCGTTTGCGCCGCCGATCGTCCCTCGACAGCCCCGCTGACTACCGGGCCCCGCGGCCGGTGGCGGGCGGGGTACGCGGTCGCAGGCGTTCGCCCTGGGGCCCGAACATGATCAGGTACTCGACCGGCCCGCCCGAGCCCGCGTTCGCGACCCCGTGGGGGGTGCGGGTGTCGAACTCGGCGACGTCCCCGGCGGTCAGGACGAGGTCCTGTTCGCCGAGCGCGAGCCACAGCCGCCCGTACAGGACGCACAGCCACTCGTAGCCCTCGTGGGAGACCTGTCGTGGTCGCACCGGCCGGCCGTCGACGGAGGGCAGGACGTGCTTGTGGGCGTGCAGTCCGCCGACGTAGCGGGTCAGCGGCAGGACTGCCTTGTCGTCGCCGAGACTCAGCGGCACCGAGGCTCGGGCTCGGCGTTCGGCCGCAGGGGCGGCGGCAGGGGCGGTGCCGGCCAGCTCGTCCAGGGAGACGCCGTACTCCTTCGCCAGCAGCAGTACCACCTCCAGGGTGGGCTTGCGCCGGCCGGTCTCGATCCGCGACAGCGTGCTCGGCGAGATGCCGGTCGCGCAGCTGACTTCGGTGAGCGTGGCGCCGCGGCGCTCGCGTACGGCCCGCAGGCGGGGCCCCATCGTCGCCAGTGTCCCGGCCACGTTGTCATCTGCCACCGCCGCTGCACCTCCCGAACGAACCTGGCGACCGTCCCCCTGTCCTGCGAGTTTGCCAGAACGGCAACGCCGATCGCCTCGGGCGGTCGCCGCGCCGCATGATCGACGGGTACCCGCGACCACCCGAGACCACCCGCGACCACCCGCGACCACCGGCGAACCGAGGAGAACTCCCCATGCAGTCCGAGCCGTCCGCCGCCCCGAGCCACCGCATCGTCGAGGCCCCGGCCGGGCGCCTGCACCTGGTCGAGCAGGGCACCGGCCCGTTGGTCCTGCTCGTGCACGGCTTCCCCGAGTCCTGGTACTCCTGGCGCCGCCAGCTACCGGCCCTCGCCGCAGCCGGCTACCGGGCGGTGGCGATCGACGTACGCGGCTACGGCCGCTCCTCCAAGCCTGCGGCGACCGACGCCTACCGGATGCTCGACCTCGTGGAGGACAACGTGGCCGTCGTGCGGGCCCTCGGGGAGGAGAACGCGGTGGTCGTCGGCCACGACTGGGGCTCCAGCATCGCCGCCGCCTCCGCCCTGCTCCACCCCGAGGTGTTCCGCGCGGTCGGCCTGCTGAGCGTCCCCTACGCGCCGCCCGGCGGGCCCCGCCCCACCGAGGTGTTCGACCGGATCGGCGGCCCCGGGCAGGAGTTCTACGTCTCCTACTTCCAGGAGCCCGGCCGCGCCGAGGCGGAGATCGAGCCCGATGTCCGGGGCTGGCTCGCCGGCTTCTACGCGGCCCTGTCCGCCGACACCATGCCCGCCCGGGGCGAGCCCGACCCGCACTTCGTCACCCGCGGCGGCCGGCTGCGCGACCGCTTCCCCGCCGGCGCCCTGCCGGCCTGGCTGACCGAGGACGACCTCGACGTCTACGCCGGGGAGTTCGAGCGGACCGGCCTGACCGGCGCCCTCAATCGCTACCGCACCATGGACCGCGACTGGGAGGACCTCGCCCCCCACCGCGGAGCCCCGGTCACCCGGCCGTCCCTGTTCATCGGCGGCGCCCTGGACGCCTCCACCACCTGGATGTCCGACGCGATCGCCGCCTTCCCCACCACCCTCCCCGGCCTGACTGCCTCCCACCTCCTGGACGGCTGCGGCCACTGGGTCCAGCAGGAACGCCCCGAGGAGGTCAACCGTCTGCTGACCGACTGGCTCGCCACCCTGACGGGCTGAACCGCCGACCGCGCCGAGGCCCGCCCCGGCGTGGCCGTGACGCGCTCCTTCGTGATGCCCGGAGCGGCTCGTCCGGCCCCGGGCACGCCACCGACGAGCCGGCCGGAGGCCGCCCTCGCACCGGTCCCGGCGAGTGCTCGCTCCCCGCTGCTCTGCCGATCCGACTCGGACAGTGAACTCAACGCAGCGGATGGACAGCCGGGCTGCCTGGGAGCACGTCAGCCGCGCGGCCGAGGAGGCAACGCCCGCACCGGCCTGTGCGTGTGTACCGCCCGTACCTCGACAGCGAGTCCCGGCTCGGCCCGCGCAGCCCGGCCGGGCAACCGACCGGCATCGTCGACGGCGCCGGTACGGAGCCTGCGACCGGAGACGGCGTGCTGAGCGATGAGTTCCCGGTGCCGCGCCGGTCCTACCACCGCCGCCCCATGGACCGTTGCCGGGGGAAGTGGTGGGACCATCCCGACCACAGAGGGCCTGCTCCGGTGTCCGACGGCCGCTGAGCTGCTGGAACGGTGCCGGAGTAGGGGCCGTCCCGCCCGGCAGTCGGACCGCTGATACAGGCGACCCCTCGGCCACGACCCCCTTACCCCCTCGTCCGGGGTGGCTGGGATACTCGCCCCGACTGTTGATCATCCGGGGGAGAGACGTCGTGTTGACCTGGCTTGTTCGAATAGTGTCCGCGCTCTCGTACGCCGCGATGGCCACCGTGGTTCTCTGGACCGCCGGGCTGCCCGGGGGAGTCGCCCTGCCGGTGGGCGGGTTGACGACGGCCGCCTGGATCGCATTCGGACTGCTCTGGCTCAGGGTCGCCGCACTCTGGCTCTGGTGGTCGGACGACAACCACGGGTGGCTGTCACGGGCGGCGACCCGCCGCCGGTCCGTCTCCCTGATCAAGGACGCGCCGCGCAGGCGGTTCAGCTCCCGGTTCTCGTCACGCGAGCCGTTCGACTTCGACAGCAAGTGGTGGGTGTACTCCCGGCAGGTGGCGGTCTGGCTGCTGCTTCCCGTGGCCTGCGCCGCGTTGGCCGGGTTCGCCCAGGCGTACGAGTCCGAGACCGTCCGCTCGGTGGTCCGCGCCGGAGCCTCGGTCTCCACCGCGACGGTGATCCAGGCGGACGGCATCAGCGAGAACGTCAGCGACGGCGACGTGGTCGGCTACTTCTCGAAGCTGACGCTGGCCCTGCCCGGCGGCGGCACCGTCCGGGCCGAGGGCGCGTACACCCCCGAGGAACCGGAGCCCGACACCAAGGTCGAGGTGCTCTGGGCGCCCTCCGCACCGGAGTTGGGCGGGCGCGTGCACTACGCCACCGACATGTCGCGCTACCTCGACCACGACTGGGGTCTGACAAGCGCCGACGCTCCAGCACTGGCCCTGGCCGTCGTGCTCGTCCTGTCGTTCGTGGTCACCATCGGCTTCGCCACGGAGGAGGACGGGCTCCAGGACCTTGCCCGGCGGCCGGTGGCCCAGACAGTACACGCGGTGGTGGTGGGCGGGGTCCTGTTGGCCTCACTCCCCTCGCTGGCCGGCACTGCGGACCCGGCCCACGCGACGGACCTGCTCTTCGCGTCCGGCATCGCCGTGCTCCTCCTCTACACCGGGATGCACCTCCGGCCCATGCTCGACTGACCCGCAGCGGCGACGGGCGCCACCCCGGTCGGCGCCCGTCGCCGCCCTCCGGCTCCGTCGGAGAGTCCGTACGGTCAGCAGGTCACGGCAGTCGAGACGGGGACCGTCGCCGTGACGGGGGAGAGCGGCGCGCTGCCGACGACGGTGGACGAGGTCGTCGCCGACCTGCTGGAGGGGCGCGGTGCCGAGCGAACCACCCGTACAGCCAGGACGGCCGGGGGGCGTCAGCGCCCCTGGACGTTGTCCGGTTCGGAGACCTGCTCGCCGTGCGGAAGTCAGCGGTGGTCGGGCGGCTGGTCCGGCGGCTGGTCCGGCGGGTGCGGAGTCCCGTTCGTCTCCGGGCCGGTCTCGCGATCCGCGCGGAGTGCCCCGGCGACTTCGTGGGCCCGACCGGGGTGGTAGACCGTCACCGCCTCGGGCGCGGAGTACATCGCGCCGGCCCGGGGCGTGTACCGGTGGCTGCGGACGCCGTGCCCGGCGGCCAGCTCGTCGACCGCGCTGACAGGCACGTGCCACAGGGCGGCCAGGTCCGAGCCCGTCCACCATTCGTCGGGGTACGGGAATTCCCGGTCGACCTCCGTCCGATGCTCCACCGCCACCGAGGTCGGACCGAGTCGGACGGTCAGCCAGTCGATCAGTGCCTCCGTGCGGACCTCGCACAGCGGGGCCCGGAACGCCGGTTCGCACTTCACTGCCGCCCCTTCGCGGGTGTGCAGGACCACGGCAATCGACTTTCGTCGCCCCAGCCTGAGCCGCTCGATGACGACGACGCGCCGGAGGCCGGCTGCGGAAACGGTCGAGGAGCGAAGGAGACGCGCGATCACGACGCGGGCCGCGTCCCCCTGGGAGCGGAACTCGATCCACCGCACCATCGTGGCCGCCGACACGAACACCATGGCCGTGGCGAGCGCGATCACGGCCACGACCGCGAGCCCCAGGCCGGCCCAGAGGCCGGCCCAGAGGAGTCCGGAACCGGTGAGCGCTGCGACCAGCAGAACCGGCAGCAGGATGGGGGCCGCGATCCACAACGGGACCATGACGCCGCCGCCGAGCGCGAGGCCCAGCTCCTGGATCCTCCTCGGCACGAACACCAGCCGCTCACCCGATGCCGTCGTCGACGCCACTCCCGCCAACGGGTCCGGGCTTCGCAGGGTCATGAGTCAAATGTAGCTACTGGCGAGCCAGTTGGTAAGAAATGCGTGGCGATGCCCTGATGTCTGCCGCGTCGCGGCGACGCAGCGCGTGCGCCACGGGCAGGTGGTGCTCGGAGCCGGGGCGGGTGCGGTTGGCGCGCGAGTGGCCCTGCAGCATGATCCGCCTACGGCGGCTCCGGACAGCAATCTGGAACGACCAGTAGTGTCCGAATCAGCGGCACCAGCAGGGTGGGCGTCGCCGCCGGACCTGCGTCGGCCTGCACCGGCACACCTGAACCAGGTCGAACTGCCGCTGCGCAACACGGAGCCGTCGGAGGCGGTGCTGTCCGCCGTCCGCGACGTGGTCGGCCCGGACGCACCGCTGGAGGAGATCCGGACCGCCGTCCCCGTCGGCGCCTGCCCCACGGCCGGGGGCAACCGGCTCTCGGTGCCGTCCGCCCGGCTCGTGACCGGCGGCGTGCCCAGTGGAAGCGTCCAGGTGGTGGACACCCCGGAACAGTTCCGGGACCTCACCGGCCGGGCCCCGACCTCCCGCGAGTGGCAGGCACTCGGCGGGGCGAAGGTGCTCCTGCTCGACCGGGCCGTCCCGGCCGGATCGGCCCCGGTGGCACTGACGGTGCCACCGGGCCCCGGCGGCACGGCCTCCCCGCCCGTTCCGGTGGACCCGGTCCGGGCCGACCCCGTGGACAAGGTCACGCTCTCCCAGGCGGGGGCCCTGCTGAGCAGCGCTACGGCCCGTGCCGCCGGACTGGTGCCGTTCACCGTCAGCTACCGGGCCACGTTGACCGAGAACCCGCCGGCCGACCTGGAGGAACGGCTCGGCCGGGCCGTGGAGCCGCTCGGCGTGCCGACCTCCGACCTCCACGTCGAGCGGGGATATGAGCCGCCCGTTCCCGCGCGCTGGTCGGTCACCCTCACCATCGGCGCGGCCATCGCCCTGGTGTCGGCGATGACGGCCGTCGGCGGCGCCGCCCAGGAGATCCGCCCGCGCATGCTGCTGCTGCGGGTCATCGGCTTCCGGGGCCGGGTCCAGCGGCGGATCCTCGCCATCCAGGCTGCGGTCATCACCGGCCTGGCCATGCTCATCGGCGTCCTCGGCGGCTGGCTGGTCGCCGGAAGCCAACTCTGGCCGGAGGGCATCCCGGTGGCCATGCCCTGGTCGACCATCGCCGTCACCGCACTCGGCGCGGCCACGGCGTCGTCAGCCCTCGCGGCCGCGCTGCGCCCCCGTACCGACTCCCGGCTCCGCGAGCGCTGAGGGCCGCGAGGTCGCTCCCCTCCGGAGCTACGGACACCGTCCGGGTGATGCTGGACGAACGGCGGAGTCCGGAGCAGACAGGCCGGGCTCTGCGGGTGCAGTTCCCCGGAGCGGCCGGAGATGCGCGTGGCCCACGAAACCGTCTACCAGGCGCGCTACAGGCTGGCCCCCGTCCCGCGCGGGGAGGACCTACTCGAACCTCGTCCGGGAGATGCCGATACCGGCACCCGACCCGACCCCCGCCCGCGCGGGGAGGACAGCGGGCGGCTGCGCTTGGCACGGTGCTCGGAACGGTGCGCCGTGGGTGGCCGCCCAGCCGTTCGGCGCCGTGCGGTCGCCTGCGGAGGAACCCCTTGGAGCCGGCCCCATCCGGACACGGAGGAGTCTTGACCCCCTTGCCCCGACGTGGACATGATGGACCGTCACATGACGATTCCGCCGACGGGGGAGTCCGCCCCGCACCCGGCGCCGGCCCGTATGGGTAGGGCTGTCGGCCCCCGGTCGGCGGCGGGGCCGGGGCCCGTCGACGGGGTGTGTCGTCCCCTCCTCCCGTCGTGGTCCGCGGGACCGGGGTTCCCGGGACCGCGCCTCGCCCGGCGGACCTCCCGTGCCCGGGCCCGGAAAGGCACCCCATGCCCCCGCGCCACCGGCTCGTTCGCCTGCTCGCGACACCGGCGCTGGCCGCCGTCCTTCTGCCGCTCTCTATCGCCCCCGCAACCGCCGTCCCCGCCGCGGGCGGTGGTTCGCCGGCCCTGGTCACCACCCTCCTGCCGCGCGAGGTCTCGGCCGGCTGGCTGGCCCGGCAACTCGTGGACGGCGACCACTTCGAGAGGGTCGTCGCCGGTACCGTCCGCCCCGACCAGGACCTCACCGTCGACGCCGTGCTGGCCTTCGCGGCCGCGGCCACCGCTGACGACGCCGGAGCCCGCGCCACCGCCTGGCTGGCCCGCCCCGACATCCTCGCCGACTACCTCGGCGACGGCACCACCGAGGCCTACGCGGGCCCCACCGCGAAGCTGCTGCTGCTCGCCCAGGTCCGCGGGCTGGACCCGACGAACTTCGGCGGCGTCGACCTCGTCGCCCGGCTCCTCTCGATGCTGGCCCCGAACGGCCGCTTCGCCGACCGCTCCCAGTCGGGCGACCGTAGCGACGTCGCCAGCCAGTCGTTCGCGCTGATCGCCCTCTCGCGCACTGCGGCGGGTATCCCGCAGAGCGCCCGCAGCTTCCTGAGCGCCGGCCAGTGCCCGACCGGCGGTTACCCCGCTGCCTTCGGCCCGACCACCTGCGCCGGCGACCCCGACGCCACCGCGCTCGGCATCCAGGGCTTCAACGCCGGAAACGGCGCGGGCTCCTCCGGGTACGCCATGGGATGGCTGGTCAACCAGCAGCGCCCGGACGGCGGTTTCGTGTCCCCTGGCGCCACCGAGCCCAACGCCGTGACCACGGGCCGGGCATCCCACACCCTGTTCACCGTCGGCTCCAGCGGCGGATACCGGGCCTTCAAGTGGCTGGAGCCGCGCCAGCTGCGCTGCGCCGCTGCTCCGGAGCAGCGCGGCGCCGTCCCGTACAACTCGACTGGCTTCGACCAGGCCACCGCCGTGCGGGCCACCGTCCAGGCCACCCTGGCGTTCTCCCCCGGGCTGAAGGGCTTCGCCAGGCTGAGCGCGGCCGGTGCGAAGCCGGAGTCGCCCGTCCTGTCGTGCTAGCCGGGCGTTGTCCTGGCGATCACGGGCGGCGCCAGACGGCACTGCTCTGCCAAGTGATCTTGACGGATGGCAGGGGAGGGGGCGGTCGTCGGGCTACGAATTCCCTATCACCCGCACAGTGTGTTGGCCGGAAAGTGATCAGCACCCGATCGAAAGAATCGAAGGGGAGGAGGTGGCAAACCTCCATCCCCAACTCTTCGAGGATGGCCACGTCGACCGGACGGACATCGGCCCCCAGAGGATCTGTGTCATTCAGGGGAGCAGATCTCGTTCTCCCGGAGGCACGGAAGGATTGACAGGGGACGACGTCGATCGCCGGCTCCTTCGTCACCAACCACCGCGCGCCGGCGACATCCCCTCCGTCTCCTACGTGGTGGCGGGGCGGCGACGCCGGCCGCATCGAGTACCCGAGCCAACCCGTACCGGGCGCGGAACCGGCCCGCCTACCCCTCGTCGACCTCCTGGTCGACGGCTTGGTTGGCGCGGTCGATCTCGGCCATGTGCTCCTCCGCCCAGGTCCGCAGCCCTGCAAGCGCGGCTTCCAGGGACAGCCCGAGTCCGGTGAGTCGGTAGAAGACCCGCGGCGGTACGGTCGGTTCGACCCGACGCGACACCAGCCCGTCGCGGGTCAGGCTTCGCAGCGTCACGGACAGCATCTTCTGCGAGACGCCGGGCATCCGGCGTCTCAGCTCTGCGAAGCGCACCTCGTCCGGTGCGGCATCGGCGAGCGTCTTGACGGCCATGGACGTCCACTTCGTGCCGATGCGGTCCAGCAACTGCCGCGTCGGGCAGTGGGGATCGAACAGATCGCCGTGTACCCCACGACCGGTGGCCCCGGCTCCTGGGGTGGTCACCTGTGGCTCACCACCTTCCCTGAAAGTGCCGTCTAGGAAGCAGCCGGACAGTTACCTATCGTTCTGTGGTCACCAATGGTAACCAGTCGGAGGAGCCGTCATGCCCGTCACCACCGCGCACCACCTGCGCCGCATCGCGACGAACGGCGTTCAACTCAACGTCGCAGTCGCCGGGGACGGACCCGCGGTCCTCCTGCTGCACGGCTTCCCGCACACCTGGCAGCTCTGGAGCGGCATCATGGGCCGACTGGCCGGGCGGCACCGGGTCATCGCCCCGGACCTGCGAGGCTTCGGCGCCAGTGCACGTGCCGTCGAGGGTTACGACGCAGGCACCCTGGCCGCCGACGCCGAAGGGCTGCTCGACGCACTCGGCGAGCCCTCGGCAGCGGTGGTCGGCATCGACGCGGGCACCGCCCCCGCCGTCCTGCTCGCGCTGCGCCGGCCCGGCCTCGTCCGGCGCCTGGTCGTGATGGAGGCACTGCTCGGCCGCCTGCCCGGAGCCGAACACGTCGTCGCGGGCGGCCCCCCGTGGTGGTTCGGCTTCCACGCCGTCCCCGGCCTCGCCGAGACCGTCCTGGCCGGCAACGAGGCCCCGTACATCGACTGGTTCCTCGACTCGGGGACGCTCGGACGAGGAGTACCCGACGACATCCGTGCGGCCTTCGTTCACGCGTACACCGGGAGCGAGGCCCTTCGCTGCGCGTTCTCCTACTACCGGGCCCTGCCCACCAGCGCGCAGCAGATCCAGGACGCCGCCGCGACGGCTCGGCTGACCATGCCCACCATGGCCGTCGGCTCTCACCCCGTCGGCACCGGGCTCGAACGCCAACTCCGCCCCATCGCCGATGACCTGGTCGGACACCACCTCCAGGACTGCGGCCACATCATCCCCCTCGACCGCCCCGACGTGTTGTTCGCGCTCCTTGCTCCCTTCCTGTCCGCCGATCTGCCGAAGTGACCGGATCGGCGATGGCAGTGCCGCCGGAGTCGCTGCTCTCGGAGGTCAGTCCCGCAGGGTGGCGATGGCCTTCTCGATGCGCCGCCGGCGCGTCTCGGGCTTCTTCGCGCTCTCGACGGCGCGCACATGCTCGTGCTTGCGGCTCTGGGAAAGGTTGTCGTACGTGGCGCGGGCGACCGGGTCGTCGTCCAGGGCCCGGACGAAGTCCGGGGGCTCGACGACGACGCGCGGTTCGGTGTCGAGTTCCAGCTCGACCTCGACCTCCTCGCCGATCGCGACATCCGCGGCTTGCCGGTTGGCGTTGCTGAGGCCGAGCAGGTGGCGGCCGCGCATGATGGCGACCCGGCTCTTCCAGGAATGCCCGTTGACCGTGATCGTCACTGGCGGCCGTGCGCCGCCGCCGAGCGCTGCCACCACCTCGGGCGGAACCTCCAGGCCCCGCATGGGCTCGGGTGGTTCGACGTGGGCCCGAAACTTCATGATCCTTCTCCTGTCGTTCTGCAGGCTCACCGTGGATCCGGCGCCCGCCCGGCTCCGATCCAGCCGCTCCCACGTCCCGTACCGGGACCGTCGCCGTGTCCCGGTGACGGCTGTGAGGCCAGGAGACCGTGGTTACTCGGCGTAGGGCTGGTCGGCCCCCGGGCCCGGGGCGCTGTAGCCGAGGCTCCAGATGTAGCCCTCCGGGTCGGCGAAGGTGCCGCCGTACCCGCCCCACGGCAGAGCGCCGGCGGGCTTGAGGATCGTGGCACCGGCCTTCTGGGCCTCCGCCATGATCTCGTCGACCCGTGCCTCACTGCGGACGACGTAGGTCAGAACCAGCCCGCTGAAGCCGCTGCCTTCCGGGTCGGTGCCCACCTGCCCGGCCAGACCCTCGCGACCGTAGAAGCCGACCGGCGAGGCGCCGTCCGAGTCGAAGAACACCGAGATGCCGTAGTCGTCCTTGATCTTCCAGCCGAGTCCCTCGGTGTAGAACTGCTTGGCCCGGTCCATGTCGCGGACACCGAGGAGGATCGAGCTGACGTGCGCCTTCATGTCTTGCTCCTTGCACTGTGGATGTGTACGTGCCGGACGCCCGGGCCGGTGCCCGGTTGTCGCACCGGCGGGTGTTCGCCGGTCGATCGGTAGGACAGCGCCGGGGTTCAGGACGGCGTGGGGGCGAGCGACGCGGTGGCCTCCCAGGCGAACCCGTCCGGGTCGGTGAAGGCGTCGGCGGTGCTGCCGAGGACGATGCGGTGCGAGCCGGTGCCGTCGACGGGGACGCCGAGGTCCTTGGCAAGGGCGCGGCGCTTGTACAGCGCCAGCGTGACGGGGCTGGACTGACCGGGGGCGAACTCGGCGTACTTGCCGCCGAAGCTCTTGGCCACGGTCAGGCCCCGGCCGGTGTAGAGCTGCTTGGTGGCCTTCACGTCCTCGACGCCGATCAGCAGGACGACCGCGTCGACCTCGCGGGTGGCGGGGCCGGTGTCCTTCTTCGCCGAGGTCGCGATCTTCCAGATCGTCCCGTCCGGGGCCCGGACGACGCCGCTGTAGCCCCACAGCGACTTCGCGGCGGGCTTCAGGACCGTGGCGCCGGCGTCCACGGCGGCGCCGAAGAAGCTGTCGACGGTGGCCGGCCCGGACACGGTGAGCGCCAGGGTGAAGCCGCGGAACCCGGTGGAGTGCGCCTCGGACGCCCGCAGGTGGATGTACGTGTCCACGCCGAAGGCGCGGTAGAAGCGGCGGGCGGCCTCGGGGTCGGCCACCTCAAGGGTGACGGACGCGAGGGACGTGTGGGCTGCGGTGGAAGCGGTGGTTGCCATGACCATCACGCTAGGGGCTGTGGGGCGGTCGGGGCTTCTCGATTCCTGACCGGTCTTGAGACCTGCTTCGCCACGCACGCCGGCATCCCCTCCACGTTGATCGCCGACCCCGCATCGGGGGCCGTACCCGCGGCATCGGCACGGTCGGCCGTCGTATCCGCCGCATCCGCCGCTTCTGCCGCCTGGCGGCGGAAGGCCCCGGGCGGCATGCCGACCAGCTCGGTGAAGCGGGTGGTGAACGTCCCCAGCGACGCGCAGCCGACCTCGAAGCAGACCTCGGTGACGCTGAGGTCACCCCGCCGCAGCAGCGCCGCCGCCCGCTCGATGCGACGCGTCATCAGGTACGCGTACGGCGCCTCGCCGTAGGCGGCCCGGAACTGCCGGCTCAGGTGCCCGGCGGACATGTTCACATCGCGGGCGAGCGCCTCCACGTTCAGCGGCTGCGCGTATTCCCTGTCGATCCGGTCGCGGACGCGGCGCAGCCGCGCGAGATCGGCCAGACGCTGCGCCTGAACGCGAGCACGCCGCCATTCGGCGTTGCACATGGGAGCCTCCCCTTTGTCTTGCATCTCTTCCATCTCCATCGAGGTCGTCGAGCGTCCGGGTGCCCGCCTCGGTGGGCACCCGGACGCTCGACGGTGTGGACCGGTCCGCCGGACCCGGCCGGCCGCCGGTCGGGCGACTGCCCGACAGCGGCGGGACGAGTCCGGGCTCACGACCGGTTCACCGAGGTCCCGGACGCGGTCCTGGTGGGCGACCGACACGGCACCCACGTCCGCTCCGGTGCGCCGCCGCGCTCCGCCCGGGTGGTCGCGATGTCGGCCCGCACGGCCGCACCGGTGCCCGCACGGGTCAGCGCAGCTCCTGGATGCGGACCAGGTTGCCCGCAGGGTCGCGGATCGCGCAGTCGCGGATGCCGTACGGCTGCTCGGTCGGCTCCTGGACGACCTCGGTATCACCGGCCTGCACCTTCTCGAACGTGGCGTTGAGGTCCGGCGTGGCCAGCAGGATCCAGCCGTAGGTGCCCTTGGCCATCATCTCGGTGATCGTGCGGCGCTCGTCCTCGGTGATGCCGGGATCGGCGGCGGGCGGCGCCAGAAGGATCGACGTGCCCGGCTGGCCGGGCGGGCCGACCGTGATCCAGCGCATCCTGCCCTGCCCGACATCGCTGCGGACCTCGAAGCCGAGGACGTCGCGGTAGAAGGCGAGCGACGCGTCCGGGTCGTCGTGCGGAAGGGAAGTCGTGTGAATGGTGATGTCCATGGTGAGCAGGCTAGAGGTGGCTCCGTGAAACGCGCTTCTCCGTTCCTGATCGATCCGGACACACCCGGACGTTCACGGGCATGTCATCACGCGGAGCGCACCCCCCTTCCCGTGACGGTGCACCCGATGCTCCGTCAGCCGCCCTCCGGGGGCGGAGACTCGTCGGGTGTTTCGTCTCCGGTTCCTGACGGTCAGGTTGCGCGTCAGGTAGGGATGGTGTCGTCGGCGAGTCGGCGAGTCGGCGAGTCGGCGAGTCGGCGGGTCACGATGCCGATTATCGCGATCGGCACGGTGGTCGGTGGCGGCCTCGTTCAGTTGCTGTCTTGACGGGGGGAGACCGCCTCCCCCAGAGTTCACATGTGAACCCAAGGGGAGGGGTGTGCTCGTGAAATTCCTGGCCAGTACGTTGGTTCCCAAGAAGAGCAGGGGACTGGGAAGCCCGCCGCTCAGCCGGACGGAGCGGTTCACGGAGCTGATCGATCTCGCACTGTGGGCCGAGCGGGTGGGGTACGACGCGTTCGGGGTCGGCGAGCGGCACAATCCGGACCTGCTGTCGGCGTCACCTGCGGTGATCCTCTCGAACATCGCCGCCCGGACGACCCGGATCCGCCTGGTCACCGCGGTCGCGGTGCTGTCGCTCACCGACCCCGTCCGCTCCGCCGAGGACTACGCCACGCTCGACCACCTCAGCGGAGGACGGCTCGACCTGGTCATCGGCAAGGGCGGCGACCCGGTCGCGCCGAGCGTCTTCGGCATCGACCCGGCCGACCTGTGGGACCGGCTGGAGGAGGGGTACGAGCTGCTCCGGCGGCTGTGGCGGGAGGAGAAGGTCACCTGGGAGGGCCGCTACCGTCCGAAGCTGACCGAGGCGTCCCTCGAACCCCGGCCGCTCCAGCAGCCGGCGCCCCGGGTCTGGCACGGTTCGGCTACCAACAAGCGTTCCACCGAGCTGGCGGCGCGCTGGGGGGACCCGCTGTACTCGGCCAACGGCACGGACCGCGTCGATCACTACCTCGACCTGGTCGCCCACTACCGCGAGCGGCTCGCCTTCCACGGCCACGATCCCGACACCGCGCTGGTCGGCGTGGGCGTGCATTCCCCCATCATCACCGACCGCTCGCAGGACGCCCTGGCGATCGCGCGGCCGATGTTCGAGGCCTCGGTGGCCGAGCACTACCGCGATCGCGCCCGCTTCCCGTTCGAGTCCCTGGAGGACTTCATCGAGAACGGATCCGCGCTCGTCGGTACCGCCGAGCAGATCACCGAGAAGCTCCTCGGCCTGCACCGGAAGTTCGGCAACCAGGTGTTCGGCGTCGGAGTGGAAGGGTTCTTCTCGACCTACACGACGGACCTGGCGGTCACCCGCGGCTACCTCGAACGGTTCTTCGCCGAGGTCGCCCCCGTCCTGCGGGCCGAGATCCCCACCACCGTCTGGGAGTGATCCTCAGTCCGACGCGTCCCGGCGCACATGGGCGCGGATCTTCTCGGAGATCGCGATGAGCCGCTCCACCTCGTCCGCGGTGAGAGCGCCGATCAGCTCCTCCCGGATGTGCCGGGCGCGGTACGCCTGCGCCCGGCGGAACACCGACAGGCCCTGCGGGGTGAGGGACACCGCCGTGGCGCGGGCGTCACCGGGCACCGGCTCCCGCTCCACCAGACCGCGCTGCTCCATGCGTCCGACGTGCTGGTGGAGCCGGCTCTTGCCGAACATCAGCGTCCTCGCCAGTTCGAACGCGCGCAGGGTGTGGCCCTCGGTGTTGCCCAGCGCGTCCAGAACCTGCCAGTCCGGCTCGGACAGCCCGGTGTCCTGCTGGAGCCTGCGGGTCAGCACCTGCCACAGCTCGACGTCCATGTGGAAGAAGGCGTCCCACAGTGCACGTTCGCGCTCTCGCTGCCGCATGGCTCCACACTGTACCGAGCCACCGCGCTGCTCCGTCCTCGTCAGCCTGCCGGCGTGCGGCCGGGGCGGGCCGCCGACGAGCACGGCGGCCCGATCGGCGGCTCCGCCTCACCCCTCGCGGGGCGCCGGTGGTGCTACTTCTGCCAGCCGATGGTCTCGGGCAGCGGGCTGTTGAAGATGGCGGCACCGACGTTGGCGAGGCCCTTGCGGAGGCCGTAGGTGGAGGGGCCGCTGTAGAGCGGCAGGAGGGCGTGCTGCTGGAGGGCCTTCTGCTCGATCTTGTTGACGGCCGCGATCTGCTGGCCGATGTCGGCGATCTCTCCGGTGGCGCGGATCTCCTTGTCCAGCTCGGGGGTGCCGGCTCCGGTGATGTTGGAGTCACGGTCCGAGCAGTAGAAGTCGCACAGGTACCGTGCGCCGAAGGGGTCCGTCGAGCGGTTGCCGGAGATGAACAGGTCGAAGCGGCGGTCGCTGAGCACCTTGGAGAACTCGTTCACGGAGACCTTGTTGACGGTCAATTTCACGCCGACGGTCTTGAGCATCGCGGTGAACGCTCCGGCGACGGCCTTCTCGATGGGGTCGTCTCCGAGCAGGGTGTAGCCGAGTGCGAGCTCCTGGCCGTCCTTGGTGCGGACGCCGTCGGCCCCGGGCGCCCAGCCGGCCGCGTCCAGGGTCTTCCGGGCCTGCTCCGGGTCGTACTTCAGCACGGCGGTGAGGTTGTCCTGGTAGCCCTGCTGGAAGCTGTAGAGCACCGCCGAGCCGGGCAGCGGTTCGGTGTAGTCGAGGCCCTGGAACCGGATCTTCGCTATCTGTGCGCGGTCGATGCTCTCCTGCACCGCCTTGCGGACCTGGACGTCGCCGAGCAGCGGGGACTTGGTGTTGAGGTACAGCGCGTACTCGAAGGGGCTGCCACCGCTGCGGACCTCGGCGTCCTTGGTGGTCCTCACCTGCTTGAGGTTCTCCGCAGTCCCGACGGGGGCGTAGTCGATCTCGCCGTTCTTGAAGGCGTTGATCGCGGCGGCGCTCTCCAGGTTGACGTAGACGCGCTTGTCGAGCTTGCCCTTCCGGCCCCACCAGGAGGGGTTGCGCACGAAGGTGATGTTGCCGGACTGGGCGTCCCAGGTGCCCACGGTGTACGGTCCGGTGCCCCACTCGGGGTGGGCCGTCTTGACGTACGCCTGGTTGAAGTTGGCGACGGTCGCGGCCTGGGGGTGCAGGAAGGTGGTGAACAGCGCGGACCAGGAGGCGTTGACGCCCTTGAAGGCGATGACCGCCTGCTTGTCGTCCGCGCCCCGGGTGACGGACGTGATGAGGTCGTAGCCGTCGGTGGAGGAGGCCGCGTAGTCCTTGTCCGTGCCGTTGTTGGACTTCCAGGTGGCCTCGATGGCCCGCCAGTCGATCGGGGTGCCGTCGTTGAACACGGCCTTGGGGTTGAGGGTGATGACGACCTTCTGGTCGCCGCCCTCGACCGAGACCTTCACGTCGCTGTAGTAGTCCGGGTTGTACTGGACCTCGCCGGTGGGCGAGTAGGTGATGGCGTCGGCGTTGTACCAGGACCAGATCCGCAGCGTGTTCAGGGTGCCGTTGACGTTGAAGGGGTTGCCCTGCTCGTCGAAGGTGCCCGCGGTGGTGTAGGTGCCGCCGTCCTTGATGTTCTCGTACGGCTGGGGGTTGTAGTCGGTGACCGAGGACGCGACCTTGGCCGTGTCCTTGGCGGTCTCCTTGGCGTCCGGCCCGGAGGAGGACGAGGAGGAGCACGCGGTGGCGGCGACCGCGACGGCCGCGACGAGCGCGAGGGGCAGGGTGAGCTTCCTACGCATGGGGTGTCCTTGTGGGATCGGTGTGAAGGGGTGGGGCGGCGCGGGTGTCAGACCGCGTGGCAGGCGTACTGGTGGTCGGAGCCGTCCGGGGTCCCGGCGGTGGCCGGCCGTTCGGTGCGGCAGCGCGTCTGTACGCTCTGGTCGGAAACTCGGTAGAGCGGGCAGCGGTCGACGAACACGCAGCCCTCCGGCAGCCTGGCGGCGCTGGGCTGCTCGCCCGCGAGGACGATGCGCTCGCGGTGGCGTTCGCGCTCCGGGTCGGGCAGCGGGATCGCCGACAGCAGGGCCTTCGTGTACGGGTGCCGGGGCCGGGCGAAGATCTCCTCGGTGGCGCCGGACTCGACGATGTGTCCGAGGTACATCACGGCGATGCGGTCGGAGAAGTAGCGCACCACGGCCAGGTCGTGCGCCACCACGAGGTAGGCCAGGCCCAGTTCGCGCTTCAGTCGGGCGAGCAGGTTGATGATCTCGGCCTGCACGGAGACGTCCAGGGCGGACAGCGGCTCGTCCAGGACCAGCAGCCTCGGCTCGCGGGCCAGGGCGCGGGCGATGCCGACGCGCTGGCGCTGGCCGCCGGACAGGGCGGCGGGGAAGCGGTCGCCCATGGCGCGGTCCAGGCTCACCAGGTCCAGAAGCCGGGTGACCCGGGCCCGGACGGCCGTCCGGTCGGCGCCGGCGGCCCGGAGCGGTTCGGCCAGCAGGTCGAAGACGGTCAGCCGGGGGTCCAGGGCGTCCGTCGGATCCTGGAGGACGATCTGGATGTCGCGCCGCAGCTCGCGCACCTGGGCGGCCGACCGCAGCGTGGCGACGTCGGTGCCGGCCACCTCGATGCGGCCGCCCTCGGGGGCGCGCAGTCGCAGGACCTCGCGCAGCGTGGTGGTCTTGCCGCTGCCGGACTCCCCGACCAGGCCCAGGGTTTCGCCGGCGCGCAGTTCGAAGCTGACGTGGTTGACCGCGTGCAGGGTCCCCACCCGGCGCCTGAGGACGGCTCCCCTGGTGACGGGGAACGTCTTGACCAGCTCCTCGACGCGCAGGACCACGTCGCCGGCGGTCCGCTCCCCGTCGCGGGCCGCAGGCACGGGCACGGCGCCCGCGGCCGGGTCGAGGCTTCCGTCGGCGATCTCCTGCGCGCGGTGGCAGGCGACCCGTCCGGGCTGCCCGGCCGGTGCGGTCAGGTCCGGTGTGGTCAGGTCCGGTGTGGTCAGGTCCGGTGCGGTCAGGTCCGGTTCGGTGGTGCGGCACACGTCCTGGGCCACCGCGCAGCGGGGCGCGAAGGGGCATCCGGCGGGCAGGGCGGCCAGCGAGGGCGGCTCGCCGCCGACCGGGATCAGGGGCCGGTGGACGCCGCTGTCCACGGTGGGGACGCTGGCCAGCAGACGGGCGGTGTAGGGCATCGTGGGCCGGCGGAAGAGCTCGTCGACGCCCGCGTGCTCGACGATCCGTCCGGCGTACATGACGGCGACGTCGTCGGCGTGGCCGGCCACCACGCCCAGGTCATGGGTGATCAGGACGAGAGCTGCGCCGGTCTCGCGCTGGGCCAGGCGCAGCACGTCGAGGATCTGGGCCTGGACGGTGACGTCGAGCGCCGTGGTGGGCTCGTCGGCGACGAGGACCGAGGGTTTGTTGGCGATGGCGAGGGCGATGACGACGCGTTGGCGCATACCGCCGGAGAACTCGTGCGGGAACGACTTGGCGCGTTCGCGCGGGTCGGGGATGCCGACCAGGTCGAGCAGTTCCACCGCCTGCTCCCAGGCGTCCTTCGTGGACAGCTCCCGGTGCACGCGCAGGGCCTGGGAGAGCAGCCGGCCGACGCTGAAGATGGGCGTGAGCGCGGACATCGGGTCCTGGAAGACCATGCCGATGTCCTTGCCGCGCACCCGGGAGATCTCCCGGTCGTCCATCGCCGCCAGGTCGCGGCCGCCCAGCAGGATCCGGCCGCTGAGGTGTGCGGTGGGCGGGAGCAGGCCCATGACGGCGAGGGCGGTGGCGGACTTGCCGGAGCCGGACTCGCCGACGATGCCGAGGGTACGCCCGGGCAGGAGGTCGAAGTCGATGCCGCGTACGGCCTCCACCGGTCCGGCCTCGGAGGGGAAGGAGACACGCAGGTCGCGTACGGACAGGACGGGTGCGGGCTCGGTGGGCCCGGCCGCGGGGCCGGTGGGGCGGGCGGGTGCGAGGGTCATCGTCGGCCTCCTGCCGCGCCGGTGGATGTGGGGTCGAGGGCGTCGCGCAGGCCGTCGCCGACGAAGGTCATCGAGACGGTGAGGAGCACGGTCAGCCCGGCGGGGAAGGCGAAGAGCCAGGGGGCGCTGGTGATGGTGCCCGCGCCGTCGGCGAGCATCGTGCCCAGTGACACGTCGGGGGTCTGCACGCCGAAGCCGAGGAAGGACAGGGCGGTCTCGCTGAGCACGGTGGAGACCACGCCCAGGGTGAGGTTGACGATGAGCAGGGAGCCCAGGTTGGGGATGATGTGGCGCACGACGATGCGCAGGGGGCGCACGCCCATGAACTCCGCGGCGAGCACGTAGTCGCGCTCGCGCAGGGACGTCGACACCGACCAGACCACGCGGGCGGTGGACATCCAGCCGAACACCGTCAGGACGAGGATGAGGACCCGCCAGTCGCCGGCCAGCCGGTGCGAGACCAGGGCGAGGATGAGGAAGGAGGGCACGATCAGCAGGAAGTGGATGAGGGCGAGGGTGGCCTTCTCCACCCGGCCGCCGAAGTAGGCGGCGCCCGCGCCCACGACCGCGGAGATGGCGACGGTCAGCAGGGACACGCTCACCGCGATCGTCAGCGAGCGCTGGAGGCCGTGCACGGCGGCGGCGTAGATGTCGTTGCCGCCCTGGTTGGTGCCGAACCAGTGCTCGGCACCGGGGGCCTGGGTCAGGGCCGAGAAGTCGGCGTCCGCGTAGCCGTGCGGGGTGAACAGGTCGCCGAACGCGCTGAACAGCACGAGCAGCAGGAAGATCACGACGCCGGCGACGGCGATTCGGTTGCGCAGGAAGCGGCGGAGGTAGAGGCGGTGCCGTCCCAGGTAGCGCCCGTCGTGCTCGGTGGGCGGCGGGTCGGCGGTCGGCCCGGGGGCAGCCCCGGTGGCGGGGGCCGTGGTGGTGGTGGCGGTGGCGAGGATGCTTTCGGAGGTCGCGTCGGGATTCATAGGGGTGCCCATCTCAGCTGACCCGCACCCTCGGGTCGAGGAGAACGGTGGTGATGTCAGCGAGGATCGCGCCGACCGCGGTCAGGGCGGCGGCGAAGGCGGCGGTGGCCACGGTGCCGTGCACGTCGTTCTTGTTGATGGTCTGGATGAAGTACTGGCCCATGCCGTTCCAGCCGAAGATCGTCTCTGTGAGGACCGCGCCGGTGAAGGCGGCGGGAATGCTGAAGGCCACGGACTGGGCGGTGGGGATCAGGGCCGTGCGCAGGGCGTGTCGGCGGATCGCTTGGGCGCGGGTGAGCCCGGTGGCCCGGGCGGTGCGCACGAAGTCGGATCCGATGACGTCCAGCAGCAGGGAGCGCTGGGTGAGGTGGTAGCCCACGTACCCCGTCAGGGTGAGTGTCAGCGTCGGCAGGATCAGGTGCGCCAGCCGGTCACCGATCGTCGCCCAGAACCCTTCCACGTCGGGCGACTTCTCCCCTGCGACGTACAGGAAGTGCCAACCCGCCTGTTCGTTCAGTCGGATGGCGAGGAACACCAGGGCGAGGGCGGCGATCGACACCGGGACGTTGAAGAGCGCCATGGACAGGGCCTGGGCGGCCCGGTCCCGCCAGCCGTACTGGCGCGAAGCGGTGTGGACGGCGAGCGAAACACCGACGACGACGGACAGGACCGTCGCGCCGATCACCAGTTCGGCGCTGACCAGGGAGCGGTAGCCGATCTCCCCGTTCACCTGGACCCCGACCGGGGAGCGGCCCCAGTCGAAGCGCAGGACCACACCGGTCAGCCAGTCCCACCAGCGGTGGAGCAGCGGCTCGTGCGGGTCGAGGTTGTAGGGGGCCAAGGCCCGGGAGATCTGCTCCTCGGTGCGGACCGGGCGCAGCTCCTTGAAGTTCGAGCGCGGGTCGAGGAACCAACTGGCCAGGAAGTACGTGGCGTTGGTGGCCACGGTGATGACCAGGAGCCAGCCCGCCGCCCTGCGTGTCACATACCGGAGCACGGACGCCACCTCCCCACCGGATGCGGCGGGTGCGGCTGGGGAGTAGCGGGTCCGGGGGAGCTAGGCATGCGGGTGGAACTCTTCCGATCCAAGGAGTGGTTGCACGACCGTGCAGAGGCCAGTCTGTGTGCGAGCGACACGTGGCACCAGAGATCAGGGCATTTGGACACGAAGACGAAATACCCCCGCAGCAAATGGACGTGTCCGCGTCACAATTCGATCGATCCGCAGGTGGGACGGGTCGTAGCAGCGCAGGGCCCCGGGCCCTTTAGCCGCTGCGGCCGGTGCGGTAGAGACGGCGTCAGCTTCCGGTGCGGGGAGGGGCGTCGGCCTCGCCCTCGGCCGGCGCTCGCCGCGGCGGCATCCTGCTCAGCACCGTGCCCGTCGTCTCCCGGCCGGTCCGGGGCGGGGCGATGTGGACGCCGCCGGACGAGATCCTCGGGAACCGGACAACGGCGACCTGGCAAGCGGGCCTGTTCGCGGTCCTGGTGTCGGTCACTCGACCGGGGCGTCGAAGTGAATCGCGTCCTCGGGGACCCGGGGACAACGGAGTGGCGGCTCACCGTCGCCAGCGCCCGGCCGTGGGATCACCCCCGCAGGCGCGGGGAGCAGCTGGCGACCAAGCCCTCCGATGTCGAGGTGCTGGGATCACCCCCGCAGGCGCGGGGAGCAGCTGCGCTTAAGGCTCACTGGAGGGGCGCAATGGGGATCACCCCCGCAGGCGCGGGGAGCAGCGCTTGGGGCTGAGCGGTCGGCGGCGCGGGCGGGGATCACCCCCGCAGGCGCGGGGAGCAGTGGTAGTCGCCCACCACGGGAGCGGCTACTTCGGGATCACCCCCGCAGGCGCGGGGAGCAGTTCGAACCTGCGACACCGGCTTTAGGAGCACAGGGATCACCCCCGCAGGCGCGGGGAGCAGGGGCCGGCAGCAACAGATGCCGGCCCCGGACCGGGATCACCCCCGCAGGCGCGGGGAGCAGGCAGTGCTCGACCTTTGAGAACTCAACAGGGTGGGATCACCCCCGCAGGCGCGGGGAGCAGACCTGGCCGGGCTGAGCGAGGGGGTGGGTGCGGGGATCACCCCCGCAGGCGCGGGGAGCAGGACCGTGCGTCCGGAAGGTAGCGGCCAGTGCTGGGATCACCCCCGCAGGCGCGGGGAGCAGGGGGAGAACGTGGGCGTACTGACACGCGAGGTGGGATCACCCCCGCAGGCGCGGGGAGCAGGACGACCGCTCACAGCAGTGGGTCGAGGCCCGGGGATCACCCCCGCAGGCGCGGGGAGCAGTCGCCGTCCCGGCCGCTCGCCGGCCGGGAGGCGGGATCACCCCCGCAGGCGCGGGGAGCAGATCGGCCTCCAGCAGGTCTGTGGTGCGCTCCAGGGATCACCCCCGCAGGCGCGGGGAGCAGCCCTCGGGCACCCGGTCCGGATCCGCGTCCTGGGGATCACCCCCGCAGGCGCGGGGAGCAGTCATCTTCTGGCCGCTGGCAGTTTCCGGCAGTAGGATCACCCCCGCAGGCGCGGGGAGCAGTACGAGCAGTACCGGCCGGTGGTGCAGGCGGTGGGATCACCCCCGCAGGCGCGGGGAGCAGACTCTCTGACCAGCGACTCTACGGCCCGGGAAGCTGGTTCCGTGCATGATTCGTTGATTCGGTCATATCGGGTAGATGCTGTCGTACCGGATGGTCGTCTTTCCTGGGACTCGGCCTGCGGGTGGAGCGGTTCTGGATGTCCCGCCAACGGTAGCGCCATGGCGCTGGACACGGGCGCCAGGCAGCAGCCGACCCCCGCTCGACCGGGGAACTTCCCGCGGGCGTCGGTGTTGCCACCGAAGACCGGCCGACCCCCGCCCCGGCGGGAAGAACCAGGCACGCACGTGTCGCCGCGGCCGGGTGCCCTCCTGCAGAGGGAAAGCTGGGACGGCGTCCCGATCGACCTCACCCACCGCGGCCAGCCTCCGCCCGCGCGAAGACGACCCCATCGCCGCCGGCCCGACAGGCAACCCGGTTGCCGCTCCCCGCACCCGCAGGGAGGACGACTTCGGGCTCACCCTGCTGGGCAACCACGTCGGCTCCGCCGAGCGCGCACAGGGGCTTTTCGACGCGGTCGCCGACCTGGTCGATGTGCGCGGCTGCCCGGCCTGCCCCACCGCCCATCTATACACCTGCGACCTCAAGGCCACCGCCTGACGCTGCGCTCGGGGGGCGCCGGGGTGGGACTGTCCTCAGACCGTCCCACCCCGTTTCGCCTGGTGGGAGCGCTTTGCGATGTGCTGGGGCAGGGTTGGGGCGGGTGCACCGGCCCCGCCTGGTGACCCCGAGCTGCCAGGCTGGGAAATCATGACCTCCCGTCGCAGCCTCTCGCTGCCCGCCTTCTCCGGGCCCGCCACCGACGCTCCCGTGCCCGCCCAGTCGGGTGGCCGCCGGTTTCTGCCGGTCGAGCAGGGCTCGGACCTTCGCCAGCCGCCCGGCGAGAGCGAGCCCGCACCCGCGCCGGCCCGGCGCCCCTGGCCCCCGACGGACTCGCCTTCTCCGACCCGGACCGCCATGTCTGAGCGCTACCACCACGGGTTGCGCCACGTCCAGGAGCAGCTCACCACCTACCCCACCGCCTGCTGTCTTCCCGCGCCCCTACCTGGACAGTGGCCGTAGCCGACCCGGCTCCCGCTTCGGATACCGTGTTCCTCTACGGGGTGCCATAACGGATGTGACGCCCCCCACCGGAGGTAAGTCAGCGTATGAGTTCAAAGCGCAGCAAGAATCCAGCCCTGCCCGTACTCGACGACGCATTCCGACTCGCGTCGGTCAAG
>NZ_JAQYWW010000819.1:0-428 GCF_036322525.1 Streptomyces sp. BE20
CGCCCCGCACCGCCCCCCCCGCCCCCCCCCCCGCGGGTGGACTGCTAGGGCGCCCAGCGCGATCTTCTCTCAGTGGACCCTCTTCCGCGTGCCGACGGTCTTCCGATCGTCCTCCCCGCGCCCGCGGGGGTCAGCCGCCGACGACCCGCACCGTGACGCCCGAGTCCCAGTCCTCCCCGCGCCCGCGGGGGTCAGCCGGCCTCTCGTTCGACGGAGTAGAACAGGGTCGCGTCCTCCCCGCGCCCGCGGGGGTCAGCCGTCCCGCCGGACTCTCTTACCCGGGGCCGGGAGGTCCTCCCCGCGCCCGCGGGGGTCAGCCGGACAGGCCGTTGCCGCGGCCGCGCTTGGCGAGGTCCTCCCCGTGCCCGCGGGGGTCAGCCGGTGGTCAACTCGGAGACGGGGCGAACGGAGCGGTCCTCCCCGCGCCC
>NZ_JAQYWW010000820.1:0-283 GCF_036322525.1 Streptomyces sp. BE20
GGTCCTGGAGGAGCTCGGCGCACGGGGCGAGCTGGACTGGTCGAGGTGCGCGGTCGACTCGGTGAACATGAGGGCGCTGAAAAAGGGGAGTTGACGGGTCCGAATCCTGTCGATCGGGGCAAATACGGGTCGAAGATCCACGTGCTCACCGAACGTACCGGTTTGCCCCTGTCGCTCGCGATCTCCGGAGCCAACGTCCATGACAGCCAGGCCCTGATACCGCTTGTCGACGCCATTCCGCCGATCCGCTCGCGACGCGGACCGCGACGCCGCCGTCCCGGCA
>NZ_JAQYWW010000821.1:0-312 GCF_036322525.1 Streptomyces sp. BE20
TGGAAACACAAAAAAAAAAAAAAAAAAAAAAAAAAAAAAAAAAAAAAAATATATAATAAAACCCCCACCCCACCCAACAAAAAAAAAACAAAAAAAAAAAAAAAAAAAAAAAAAAAAAACCCCCCCCCCAACCCCCACAAAAAAAAACCCCCCCACCAACACAACAAAAAAAAACAAAAAAACAAAAAAAAAAAAAAAAAAAAAAAAAAACTAAAAAAAAAAAAAACACAACACCAACCCCAAAACAAAAAAAAAACACACAAAAACACACACCTATGATTAAAAACAACCCCGCCAAAAAAAAAAACAACA
>NZ_JAQYWW010000822.1:0-300 GCF_036322525.1 Streptomyces sp. BE20
CGCCGGCTTCTCCTTCTACGCGCTCGACATGCGCAAGTACGTCCGTTCGCTGCGACCCCACCAGTCCCAGAACTAATTCCCCGACCTAGCCGCCAAAGACCATGACCTCGAACAGGCGGTCAGGGTCCTCAGGGACCTGGACGGGAACACCCCGCAGCAGATAAACGGCCACACCACCGGCGGCCTCATCCACGCACTCTGCGCCGACCGCCACCACCTGAGCGGTCAGGTCGACCTAATCTACCACAAAAACAACAAACACACAAAAAATGCAACCCCCCCCCACCCCCCCCCCCCCCC
>NZ_JAQYWW010000823.1:0-356 GCF_036322525.1 Streptomyces sp. BE20
CGAGTGGCCCGCCGTCCGCGACATCATCGAGTTGCGGATCGCCGCCGCCACCTCGCCGAGCGCCCCGGATCCGGCGATCAACCAGGAGTGCCTTAGACACGGCGGCAGCGGGCACCTGATCACGGCCTGACGCGGTCGTGGGGGGGGGGGGGGGGGCGGCCGGGCGGGGGCGCCCCCCCCCCCCCCCCCGCCGCCGCGCCGGCGGGGGCCCCGCCCCGGGGGCCGGGGGGGGCCCGCGGCGCCCTGCCCGGGGCGCCGCGGCGCCCGCCGGGGGGCGCCGCCCGGGCGCCCGCGGGGGGGGGGGGGCGGGGGCGGCCCGCCCGCGCGGGCCCCCCCCCCCCCCCCCCACGACCGCG
>NZ_JAQYWW010000824.1:0-774 GCF_036322525.1 Streptomyces sp. BE20
CACTCCCTCAAAGGCGAGTCCTACCGCATGCGCGGCCGCGAACTCGGCCGCACCCCGACCACCAACAACGACTGAACACGACCGCACAATGGCCCACGATTGAACCGATCAGACCGGCCCGATTTCAGCCGTTGCCGACAGAACTGTCCTCCCCGCGCAGGCGGGGGTCAGCCGGCCAAGGCGTGGGCGCGGCTGGGTGACCGGCAGTCCTCCCCGCGCAGGCGGGGGTCAGCCGAGAGGGAGGGGGCCAGGGACAGGGTTGTCGGAGTCCTCCCCGCGCAGGCGGGGGTCAGCCGGCGGCGCCGCACCTGGAGACCCTCCTCGACCTGTCCTCCCCGCGCAGGCGGGGGTCAGCCGTTCCTCCGCCGGCTCCGGCGGCGTCCCGACGGGTCCTCCCCGCAGGCGCGGGGGTCAGCCGTAGCCGCGTAGTTTCCTTGTCAGAAGCCAAGCGTCCTCCCCGCAGGCGCGGGGGTCAGCCGCCCTCTTACGGCTACCAGTTCATCCGGCTCTTGTCCTCCCCGCAGGCGCGGGGGTCAGCCGCGCCCGACGTGGCGCCCGGACATTCGAGCGGCGTCCTCCCCGCAGGCGCGGGGGTCAGCCGGGGGTCAGGGTGTCGCTGCTGGCCGTGAGGTTGTCCTCCCCGCAGGCGCGGGGGTCAGCCGTCCATCATGATCGGCCTCGCCACGGCGACCGTGTCCTCCCCGCAGGCGCGGGGGTCAGCCGCGCCGACGGCGAGTGCCAGGATGCCGGTGATGTCCTCCCCGCAGGCGCGGG
>NZ_JAQYWW010000825.1:0-325 GCF_036322525.1 Streptomyces sp. BE20
CGTACCCAGCGCGGCGTCGAAGGCCGCGAGCCCCTGCTCGGCGGTCAGCGGCAGGATGCCGCCCTGCCGGGCCCGGGCCAGCTCGGCCTCACTGAGCCCGCCGGCCATACCCGCGTCCCACAGGCCCCAGGCCAGCGACGGCGCCGGCTCGCCCTGCGCCCGCAGCTCGGTCGCGTCGGCGTCCTGGAAGGCGTTGGCCGCAGAGTAGTTGGCCTGGCCGGCGTTGCCGAAGAGACCGGCCGCCGAAGAGTAGAGGACGAAGGCGCCGAGCGTCCTGCCCTCCGTCGCGGCGGCGAGGTTGCGCGCGGCGTCGACCTTGGAGCGC
>NZ_JAQYWW010000826.1:0-323 GCF_036322525.1 Streptomyces sp. BE20
GGGGGGGGGGGGGGGGGGGGGGGGGGGCCGCCCGCCCGCCCGGCCGCGCCCGGCCCGCCCCCCCGCCGCGCCCCCCCCGGGCCCCCGCCCCGCGGCGCCCGCCCCCCCCCCCCCCCCCCGGCGCCCCCCCCCCCCCCCCCCCCGGGCGCGGCGCCGCCCCGCGCCCGGCCCCCCCCCCCGCCGCCGGCCCCGGCCGGCGGCGGCGGGCGGCCGGCCCCCCCCCCCCCCCCCCCACCCCCCCCCCCCCCCCACGCACCCCGAGCTCCGGCCGCCGACCACACGGGCGGGGTGGCGGCGCGGCAGGGGCGCATACAATTAAAGCA
>NZ_JAQYWW010000827.1:0-338 GCF_036322525.1 Streptomyces sp. BE20
CCCCCCCCCCCCCCCCCCGCCCCGCCCCCCCCCCCCCGCGCGGGTGGGAGACGGCGCCCCCCGGCTCCCCGCGCCCGCGGCGCTGTTCCCCGCTCGACGCCGCGGTCCAGGACGTGGTCCGACTGCTCCCCGCGCCTGCGGGGCTGTTCCCTGATACGCAGCCAGCACCGCGCGCACGCGCGCCGGCTCCCCGCGCCTGCGGGGCTGTTCCTTGTGGACCGACGTCGTGGTGTGCCTGGAGCGCCGGCGCGTCGGGTGCGGCGTCGGGGGTGGACCGGCGGGCGGCGCCGAGGTGGTGGAAGAGCAGGTTGAGCAGGACGGCCGCCACGCAGCCGGCC
>NZ_JAQYWW010000828.1:0-342 GCF_036322525.1 Streptomyces sp. BE20
CCCGCCCGGAGGCCGACCATGCCGCCACCGAACTCACCGCCCGCACCACCGCCGACACCACGGATCTGCGCGAAGCCGCCGAAACACACGCCGCCCGCGTCCGCACCGAAGCCGAACAAGCCGCCACCGAACACACCGACCGCACCACCGACGAAACCACCGCACTGATCGAAGCCGCCGAAACACACCCCTACCACGACCGCACCGACGCCGAACAAGCCGCCACCGCACTCACCGACCGCACCACCGCCGAAACCACGGCACTGCGCGACGCCGCCGAGGCACACGCCACCCGCGTCCGCACCGAAGCCGAACAAGCCGCCACCGAACTCACCGACCGCA
>NZ_JAQYWW010000829.1:0-963 GCF_036322525.1 Streptomyces sp. BE20
GACTCCAGGTCGATCCGGGAGGCCGCCGGGGTGCCGGTCGGGGCGAAGACGACCGTCAGCAGGCGCTCCTGGACGGCGACGGTGAGCGCCCGCCGCCGGTCCTCGCCTCTGGCGAGCGTGGCGGCGGAACCGCCCAACCTGCCCTCGTCGAGGAAGGACTGACCGGAGCCGAGGGCCACCGTGCCGGTCACCGACGACACGGTGACCGTGAACGCCGAGGAGGTGCCGGAGGCGGAGACCGGCGGCCGCGCGGTGCTGGTGCCGTCCTCGCCGAACAGGTCCGCGCGGAACAGGTCCGCGCGGAACAGCAGGACGACCAGGGCCGCGCCGAGCAGCAGACCGAGGAATCCGACCGCGGTGGCGCCGGCGCCTTCTGCGGGGTCGCTCGCCCGGGCCGGTCCGGGCGCGGAATCGAGACGGGCCACGGCCACCCGCTCCTCCCACTCCGGGGTCGGGCGCTTGACGATCCTCACCTTCAGCGGCCGGTCCGGCGGGTACTGGACGACCAGGATGCCGCCCGGCCGGTAGTCGGGCAGGTAGGCGACGTTGATGTCCTGGGTGAACTCGACGCGGTACGCGGGTGCGTCGTCCGGTGCGACGGTGAGGTCGAACCTCACCGGTACATCGCTCGCCTCGCCTACGACGGCCTCCCGGCTCTCGATCATCGCGAGGGCCAGGCACGGCGGGACCGCCGCTTCCCCGGCCCGCCTCGGCATGCCGGCGAGGTAGCGGATCAGGACGTAGACCGCGAGCAGGCACGCTCCCCCGACGATCAGCGGCACACTCCCCAGGACGATCCCGACAACGACGCCCGCCAGGAAAACCCCCGTCACACCGCCCGTGAAGAACCCCCGAGCGAGCATGACAGACCTGTTCTGCGTGGGCGGCGGCGCGGCGCCCGTGGTAATCGTCATACGGGCGATTGTGCTGGGCTCAGGTGACCTCCGGTAGGTGTCAGCCCTC
>NZ_JAQYWW010000830.1:0-386 GCF_036322525.1 Streptomyces sp. BE20
CCTACGATTCCTACACTGCCGTGCACTCTCTGTCGCTCCCCGACGCCCGTCCGATCTTCTTTGCGGACGCGTTCGACCTGGTGGAGTAGCTCGTGGATGCCCACCTGGACCGGCCGTTGGCGGAGGGCCTCGCGGCCCTCGACGGCGTCACCAGGTTCGTCGAACTCGGCCCGGACGCGGTCCTGTCCGCGCTCGTCCCGCAGCCCGACGCCGCCACGGCGCCGCTGCTGCGCCGCGACCGTGACGAAGTCACCACCGTGCTCACGGCGTTGGCGACTCTGCACGTCTACGGTGTCCCGGTCGACTGGTCGCCGCTGTTCACGGGCGTCCGACCGGCCGAGCTGCCGACCTACGCCTTCCAGCACCAGCGGTACTGGCTGGAGAGC
>NZ_JAQYWW010000831.1:0-329 GCF_036322525.1 Streptomyces sp. BE20
GACGCCGGCCCATCCCCACCCACTGCGTACCCTGACCCGGGAACACGAAGTCGGTCTCGCCGGCGTCGTCCGCCGTGCCGGTGACCAGGCCGGGTGCGGCGGCGTCGCCCGCGAGCTCGGCCAGTCCGCCGCGGTGGCCGTCCAGCGTGTCGGCCACCACGACGGCGCGGTGCGCCAGGAGCGCCCGGCCCTCGGCGAGCGCGCGGGCGGCAGCCGTCTGGTCCGGGCCCTGCGCGTCGGCGTAGTCGAGCAGCCGCTCGGCCTGGGCACGCAGGGCGACGGCCGAGGCGGCGGACACCAGCCAGGGGACGGCCGGGACGGCGCGCGCC
>NZ_JAQYWW010000832.1:0-74529 GCF_036322525.1 Streptomyces sp. BE20
GACAGTTTCATAGTGTTTCGGTGGTCATAGCGTGAGGGAAACGCCCGGTTACATTCCGAACCCGGAAGCTAAGCCTCACAGCGCCGATGGTACTGCAGGGGGGACCCTGTGGGAGAGTAGGACGCCGCCGAACAATCATTGTGAAGAACCCCCGTCCGGGATCCGGACGGGGGTTCTTTGCGTTTCCGGGGAATTCTGGACGAAGGGATCAGCCGTAGATGCCGGCGTAGAGGTCCTGGATCTGGTCGGCGGTGGGCACGGCGGGATTGTTGGCGGGGGAGCCGGAGGCCAGGGCCTGCTCGGCCATGAGGGGCGTCAGGCGGGTCCAGGCCTCCTGGTCGATGCCGTGGGCGCGGGGTGTGGGCACGTCCAGGTCCTGGCAGAGGCCGCGGAGCGCGTCGACGAGTTTCCCGGCGGCCACCTCGTCGGCGTCCGTGGCGGTCGCGGCTCCCAGGGCACGGGCGCAGTGGGCGTACCGGCCGGGTGCCGCGTGCACCGAGAAGGCGGTCACGGCGGGGAACAGCATCGCGTTCGACAGACCGTGGGCGACGTGGAAGTGGGCGCCGATCGGGCGGCTCATGCCGTGCACGAGGGCGACGCTGGAGTTCGAGAAGGCGATGCCGGCCTGGGTCGCGGCGAGCATCATGGCCTCGCGGGCCCGAACGTCCGAGCCGTCGGTGTAGGCGGGGCGCAGGTGGCGGCCGATGGTGCCGATCGCGGTGAGGGCGAGGCCGTCGGAGAAGGGGTTGGCCTTGCGGCTCACGTACGCCTCGACGGCGTGGGTGAGCGCGTCGATGCCGGTGTCGGCGGTCAGCCGGGGCGGCATCGACATGGTCAGCTCCACGTCGACCACGGCGGCGATCGGCAGGAACGCGGGGCCCAGACAGAGCATCTTCTCGTCCGTGCCGCTGTCGGTGATGACCGTGAACTGGGTCGCCTCCGATCCGCTGCCGGCGGTGGTGGGGACCGCGATCACCGGGAGCGCCGGGCCGAGGTTGACGCGCGGCGCCTTGTAATCGCGCATGTGACCGCCCCGCACGCCGAGCAGGGCGAGGGCCTTGGCGGTGTCCATCGGGCTTCCGCCGCCGAACCCGATGACCGAGTCCGCCTCGTGGTCGTGCAGAGCCTTCAGTCCCGGGGCGAGGGAGTCGGTCGTCGGGTCGGGCACGGTGTCGGAGAACAGCCGCGGGCTGAGTCCGGCCTTGAGCAGGGCCGCCGTAAGGCGTTCCGCCGCACCGCTTCCGACCAGGTACGCATCCGTGACGAGGAGCGGCCGGCTCAGCCCCAGCCCCGCGATGACGTTGCCGAGTTCCTCGGCGGCGCCGCGGCCGACGCGCATGATCCGTGGCAGGGACAGGCTGGCAACCATGGAGAACCCCTCAACGCTGGGAGGAACTTGGGGAGGACCCTCGGAAGGAACCGGGGGACGGACGGCGGCCGGGTACGCCGGCCGGGAAGGTTCGACTGTGACCCCCGTGAGGTTGTGCGTTCAATCGCCAATCGTGCAGACGAGGTGTGCGGAAATGCAGATACGCTGATCGCGTGCGCTCCCGTTCCCGCCCGGTCGGTGATGATCCGGCTCCGGCTCCGGCGCAGGTCTCGCCCACGCGGACGGACCGTAGCGGTCTCGATCCGCGCAGACTCCGCGCGGACGACCTGCGTTACCTGCTCGCGGTCGCCCGTACGGGGCGTCTGGTGACCGCCGCCGAGGTACTCGGGGTGGACCACACCACCGTGTCCCGCCGCATCACCGCACTGGAGAAGAGCCTCGGGGTGCGGCTGATGGAACGCGGTGCGGAGGGCTGGGCCCTGACGGACGCCGGGAAGGCCGTCTCCGCGAGCGCCCGCACGATCGAGGACGCCCTCGTCCGCGTCGTCGACGCGGTGTCCGGTCAGGACGCGCCGTCACTCCTCGGCACCGTCCGGGTCAGCGCTCCGGACGGCTTCGGCACCGTCTTCGCCACCCCGGCCCTGGCCCGGGTGCGCCGGCGCCACCCCCGACTGCACGTCGAACTCATCACCGCAACCCGTCAGTTGAACCTTCGACCGGCCGGCTTCGACCTCACCCTGACCATCGGCAGGCCGCCGAGGAGCCGTCTGGTGACCGAGCACCTCACCGACTACGCGCTGGGGCTGTACGCCAGCGACGAGTACCTCGCGCGGTGCGGGCCCCCCGGCGAGGTCGCCGACCTGCGCGAGCATCCGCTGATCTTCTACATCGAGTCGATGCTCCAGGTCGGCGACCTCGACATCGAACGTCATCTTCCGGGCATGACACCCGCGTTCTCCTCCACCAACGTCTTCGCCCAGCTCGAAGCCACCCGTGTGGGTGCCGGGGTCGGTGTGCTGCCGGCCTTCCTCGCCGATCGGGCCGGGTTGCGGCGGCTGCTGGTCGACGAGGTCGACATCCGACTGCCGATCACGCTGGCCGTGCGACGGGAAGCGGTGACCCACCCCGCCGTCCGGGCCGTGCGCGACGCCCTGCACCACGAGGTGGCCGACCGCACCGCCGAACTGCTCCCGGGGGAGTCCGGCCGCACGCCCCGGTCGAACGCGCGCCTGCTCTGACGGGCGACGGGGACGGACGACGGCGACGGCGGCGGTGACGGGTGACGGGCGACGGGTCCGACGGCACACGTGACGGGGGATGTCCGGTAGGGCCCACCGGCGTCGGTGCCGCGCGAGCGCGCAGGTCAGGAGCAGGGCCGGTGGCGTGCGGGACGCCCGGCGGCCACGAGAATGGTGCGGACGACTCCACGGAAGTACAGAGAAAGTGAACCCCCACATGGACCTCGGCGTGCGCTGGAAGCTGCACGGTGACGGGCGGACGCCCGCACCGGGAGCGGTCGTCCGCCCCGACGAACGACTCTCCTGGCCACGGACGGCAGGGCTCGGCGCCCAGCACGTGGTGGCCATGTTCGGCGCGAGCTTCGTGGCGCCCGTGCTGATGGGGCTCGACCCCAACCTGGCGATCATGATGTCCGGCGTCGCGACCGTCATCTTCCTGCTGGCGACCCGCGGCCGGGTGCCCAGCTACCTCGGTTGCTCGCTGTCCTTCGTCGGCGTGGCCGCGGTGATCCGGGCGCAGGGCGGTACCAGTGCCACGGTCACCGGCGCCGTGTTCGTGGTGGGCGTGGCGCTGTTCCTGGTGGGCCTGGCGGTCCAGCGGTTCGGGGCACGGATCATCCACGCCGCGATGCCCCCGATCGTCACCGGCGCCGTCGTCATGCTGATCGGCTTCAACCTCGCGCCCGTCACCGCCTCGACCTACTGGCCGCAGGACCAGTGGACGGCGTTGCTGGTGATGTCGTTCACCGGGTTGGCCGTGGTGTGTCTGCGGGGCTTCTGGTCGCGCGTGGCGATCTTCCTCGGGCTGCTCTTCGGGTACGGGATCTCCTGGCTGTTCGACCGGATCTTCGGGAAGATCCACTCGGTGGACGCGAGCGGACAGCTCACCGACCACTGGCGTCTGGACCTGTCGGGCGTGGGCACGGCGGACTGGATCGGCCTGCCCGCCTTCCACGGCCCCTCCTTCCAGTGGTCCGCGATCCTGGTGGCCCTGCCCGTGGTGATCGCGCTGGTCGCGGAGAACGCCGGGCACGTCAAGGCGGTGGGGGAGATGACCGGTGAGACCTTGGACGACAAGCTGGGCACCGCGATCTCCGCGGACGGCGTCGGCTCCATGCTCTCCACCGCGCTCGGCGGCCCGCCGAACACCACCTACTCCGAGAACATCGGCGTCATGGCCGCCACCCGTGTGTACTCCACCGCCGCCTACTGGGCGGCCGCCGGCTTCGCGCTGCTGTTCGGAATCTGCCCGAAGTTCGGTGCCGTCGTGGCCGCGGTCCCCGGTGGGGTCCTCGGCGGCATCACCGTCATCCTGTACGGCATGATCGGCCTGCTCGGCGCGCAGATCTGGACCAAGTCCGGGGTGGACCTGCGCAACCCGCTGAACCTGGTGCCGGCCGCCGCGGGCATCATCATCGGGGTCGGCAACGTCACCATGACGTTCACCGACACCTTCAGCCTCAGCGGCATCGCGCTGGGGACCGTGGTCGTCATCACCGGCTACCACGTGCTGCGAGCGCTGGCGCCCGCGCACCTCAAGACGCAGGAACCCCTGCTGGACGCGGGCACCTCCTCGTACGACGCGGGCACGGAGGACTCCGGAGAACCCGGCGGGGCGCCGCCGCGCACCTGACCGCTTCCGCAGCGGCCTTCCGGGTGGCCTCCCGCGTCGTCGCGTCCGTGTGCCGTCCCGCCACGGCCGACGACAGGTGCGGGCGAAGCCCACGGGGTGGGCCCGGGGAGCCGGACCGGTGGAGTCCCGGTCGGTCAGCCGGTGTGCGCGGCCCGGTCGCAGTGCGGGCAGACCTTCCCGCTCCCGTGCCACTTGGGCGGGTACCAGGAGGAGCCGGGCTCGGCCGGGCGGTAGTCCACGGCCTGCATCCGTCGGGTGTCGGCACCGCACAGGGTGGAACCACCGGGAGCGCCGGGCACGGACGGGTCGGCCCCGGCCGCGTGCACGGCGCGCACGCCCTCGACGTACTCGTCGGCGGCGCCGCCGAAGGGGGCCACCCGCTGGAGCTCCGGTTCGAGGAGCACGATGAGTCTCATCACCCCACCTTCGTGGTGAGGACGGCCGCGCGCACCCGTAACGCGCCCCGGGGAGGAGGAAGCCGGTCCCGGCCTCCTTCTCCGAAAGCGAAAGCGAAAGCGGGACCGGAAGCGGCAGGGGCCGGTGAGGTCGACGGTGCTCTCGTCCGGGGAGCGCCCACGGCACCCGGGGGCCGCCGCCGTGACCGCGGAGACCTTGCCCCCGGTGCCCGTGGTCGACCGGTGGGAGTGCCCGAAAGGGCCGCTGCCGGTCGGCCTGCTGGCCCGACCGGCCGTCAGGTGGTCGAATCGACGGATGCGTTCGGGCCGGCCGGCCCGGGCGGCGTCCGTTTCCGCCACTCATCCACCCGGGAGAGGCATGTCCTTTCTGTCCCACCACCGCAGGACCGCCGTCGGAGTCGTGGCCCTCACCACGCTCGCGATCGCGGGCGGTTCGGTCACCGCGAGCAGCTCGGCCGCCGCTGCGGGCAAGGTCCTGTGGACCCCCAGCACCAGCAAGGGCCCGTCCTCCTTCGCCGCCGTCCAGTGCGCGTCGGGTGACTTCGGCGTCGTCCAGGACTCCGCCAAGGGCAGCGTGTGGCGGGCGTTCCAGGCCGCGGGCGCGGAGCGCTGCGAGACGCTCGGCCCCGACCTGAAGGAGGGGGACACCTTCTACCTCGGCTGGTCGTCCAAGGTGGACATCCAGGACACGAACAGCCGCTACGTCTTCCAGCTCAAGTGCTCGCCGAGCACCGGTACGGCGAACCACCCGATCGAGATCGACGCGACGGCCGGGCGCATCCGCCTCCAGGAGTGGGACACCGAGCACGTCGCCCACACGCTGTGGACCGCGCCGACCGCCAACAACCAGTGGCACTCCTACGCGCTGAAGATCCGCCTGGGCCGCACCGACGGCACCATCGACTTCTGGTTCGACGGGGTGAAGCAGTCCTTCACGACCGGCTCCGGCACCTTCAGGGGCACCACGTGGGACGGCACCCGCAACTACCTCAAGTGGGGTTCCTACCACCTCTCCTCGGGGGCCGCGACGAACACCTTCACCAGCCCGGTCATGGCGACCACGCTGGAGACGGCCACCGCCGGCTCGTGACGGACGGACCGCGCGCCGAGGCGGTCCGCGGACGGCGGCCCGCCGCCCGGGGAAGGCGGGGAGGCCGTCTGCTCAGGCCGTCTGCTCAGTCCGTCCCGGTGGTGAGGCGGACACGGTCGGGGTCCGCGCCGTGGAAGGTGGCGAGGGCCCGTGCTTCGGCGTGGACCTCGTCCCGTTCCGGGGCGGACAGGGGGCGCAGCGCGGTGACGGTGAGCTGTTCGTCGCGCAGGGTCCAGGTGGCGGCGACGCGTCCGTCGACGAGGACGGCGCGCCGACCGGCGACGGAGAGGCCGAGGTGGGCGTCGTCGATGATGCGGCTGCGGTCCTGGTAGCCGAGGATCGCGTTGTCGAAAGCCGGGAGGAAGCGGACAGGTGCGGGGGTGTCCGGGTCCGGGCGCGGCGCGTCGGGCAGGTCGAGCAGTTCGCGGCCGCGTTCGTCGCGGAAGGTGACGAGTTCCCCGCGGACGGCCTTGACCGCGGCGGGCAGTCCGGCGAGTCCGCACCAGGCACGGAGGTCCGCGGTGGCGGCGGGGCCGTGGGCGGCGAGGTAGCGCCGGACGAGCCGGCGCCCGACGGGATCGCTCTCGTCGGGTGAGAGCGGCGGGATCTCGCGCCCCAGCCAGGCGGCCAGGGGCAGGTTGCGGACGCCCGCGGTGGTGCGCCACAGGCCGCGGGGCGGGAGCTGGGCCATCGGGACGAGGGCGGCGACGAGCACCTCGCCCAGGGCGCGGCGCGGGGGCGCGGGCCAGCGGCCTTCGACTTCCCGGACGAGTTCGGTCATGGTGCGGGGTTGCGCGTCGGCCATGACCGCCCTTCCTGCGGCGGCGAGTTCGTCCAGGTCGACGCCCGCGAGCTCGCGCCGGTAGGCGGCCGTCGACCGCTGGCGCAGCATGGCGTCGTGGCGTGCCCGCCAGGCCAGTGCGTCGTCGGCGGTGACGAGGTGGACGGTGCGGCGCATCAGGTGCGTGCGTACGACCGTGCGCCCGGTCAGTGCGTCGTCCAGGTCCTGTGGCCGGAACGCCCTCAGCCGGGACCACAGGCCCGTGAACGGTTCCTGGGGTTCCTGCGCCTGCAGGCCGCACAGGTGCGCCACGGCGTCGCGGACGGGCGTGTCCTCGCGCGCGAGCAGGTACTGGCGGGCGAGGGCGGCGCGGTTGAGGGCGCGGGTGCCGAGGACGGTCATGCGGTCTGCTCCTGGCGTCGGGTCGGTCGGGCGGTTGGTCGGTCGGTCGGTCGGGCGGGGTGTCCTCGACCGGCGGCCGGGTCATCACCGTGGCAGACGTGGCGGACAGGAGGTGTCCTCGACTCGGGTGCGCCCGGAGGCCGGGGCACCCCGCCCGGGGTGCTCCGGCCGGCTGCCCGAGGTCGTGGATCAGGTGCGGTTGAGGGTTCTGCTGATGCCCGAGATGACGGCGGTGGTCAGGAGCCAGCCGATGGCGATCAGGGTGTAGCCGAACCACTGCTGGGGTCCCGTCCAGTACCACGCGGTGCGAGGAGGACCCGTCGGACGTCGTCCTCGTGGCCGATCCTCCGGTACCAGGAGGCGAGTTGCTCGTACGCCTGGGGCGAGTATCCCTGGAGGCGGGCCAGCCGGGCCAGGCGGTCGGCGACGGGACCGGGTCCGGCGGCCGGGGCCTGGATCGAGGTGTAGGTGAAGCCGTCGAGGCGGGTGTCGGCGGGCCGGCTGTGCTCGTTGTCGTGCAGGACGACGGCCTGTGCGTCCTGAAGGTCGACCGCGCCGGTCGGTGGGGCGGCCGTGATCGCCTCGGCGCGGACGGTGCGCCCGTCACCCCAGGCCGCCCCGTCGGCCGGGTCGTCCGCGATCGCCTCACCGCTGCGCAGGTCGACCACCGAGCCGGTGGGGCACGCGTCCCACAACCGCCGTTCCGGTTCGCTCAGGTGCTCGTACGTCAGCATGCCGTCCCCCTGCGATCGTCGACCGCGTCGGGACCGCACCCTGGACGAACCCCTCGCAGCCGGCCGGTACGGAACCGACTGGCCTACGGGTGTGCGGGTGTGACGTTCAGTGACGTACCCGGCGTACCCGACGGGCCCGGAGGTATTCGAGGGCGAGCAGGCGGAGGGCGGCGGGCTCGGCCGGGCCGGCCGTGCGGTGCAGCAGGGTGTAGACGGCGGCCCGGGCGTGGACGGCCGCCGCCCCGCCCGAGCGGGCCGCGCAGAGGCCGTGCGGGAGGCGGCGTAGGAAGCGGCGCCGTTCGGGCCCGGCGCGTCGCAGGCTTCGGCGGAGGAGTGCGCGTGTTCATTTCGTGGTCATCTGACGGACCGGTGGCTTGCATCGGCACGAACTACCGGGTTCACCGGGTATGCGATATGACTGGCCCTCATCATCTGATCGCCTTCGGTGTTCACCGTGTGCGAATCTGAATTCAGAAAGAGTGATTGTGGACAAATCACCTGTGAGGGCCGTTGTGCCCTCCCTGGTCGGTCTTCTGCTCGCGGCCCTCATACCGGGAACGGCGGCGGCCGTGGAGCCGCCCCCGTCCGTCTGGGTGGCGAGCGGCTACGACCACGTGTTCTCGGCCTCTCCCGCTCCGGATCGCCCCACCCGCGCGGTCGGGCTCTTCGCGGCCCGCAACGAGACCCAGGCCGCCCAGATCGCGGTCCGCTCCGGCCACCGGCTGACGGGGGTGCAGGTGGTGGCCGGCGACCTCGCCGGGCCGGCCGGTGCCACCATCCCGGCGTCCCGGATCACCGTGAACCGGGAGTACAACCACCCGCGCGTCGCCAAGGTCACTCCCTGGAACGGCATCGGGCAGCCCGGCTACCAGGAGCCGCCGGACGGCGGGACCAGCTACTACGACGCCCTGGTGGAGAACACCCCGTACGAGCTGGCCCCCGACACGACGCAGCCGTACCACTACAGCGTCGCGGTGCCCGCCGGCCAGGCTCCCGGTACCTACACCGGCAAGGCCACCGTGCAGAGTTCGGACGGCGCGGTGGACGTCCCGGTCTCGGTGACGGTCTACGACGCCGCGCTCCCGCCGGCCAACCGGTCGACGCTCCGGATGAACAATTGGTTCACCTCGGTCGGCTGGGACTACGGCTGGACCGCGCAGGACATCCGCGCGCAGTACGGCGTCGAGGACTACAGCGAGGGCTGGTGGGAGGTCATGAGGAACTTCGCCGCCAACCACGCCAAGCACCGGAACAACGTGATCTTCGCGGATTTCCAGGCACTGGCGATCCCGGACACCACCCTGGTCGACGGTCAGTACACGTTCACGTGGCAGAACCTCGACCGGTTCCTCCAGCTCTTCCAGGACGCCGGAGCCCTCCAGTACATCTACACGCCGCACCTGATCGAGGGCAGCGGCAACGTGCTGGAGCAGCTGGTCGGTGACGGCCAGGGCGGCGTCAGGAAGACCAACGTCCTGATCGACACGCCCGAGCGCAGGGCGGCGAGCGCCGTGTACCTCGACACGATCCTCGCCTCGCTGAAGGCCCACCTCGACACCAAGTGCCTGGACGCCGGGCCCACCTGCGCCCCCGGCCGGCGCTGGAGCGACGTCTTCTACATGAGCGCCCTCGACGAGCCGGGCGGCAACCTGACCGACCAGAACGTGACCTCGCCGTGGGTCTACCAGCAGTTCCGCAGGCACTTCCCCAGCGGCCTGACCAACGAGGCCCACACCACGGCCGTCCCCACCATCGACGCGGCCCTCGGCACCGTCACGCCGCTGCTCAACAGCGACTACGACGCCAACGCCGGCTACTACCAGAGCCTGCGGCTCGCCGGGAAGGAGCTCTGGCTCTACCACTCCAGCTCGCCGACGGACAATCACCTCAACCGGTTCATCAGCTACCCGCTGTCCGACTCCCGGCTGACGCCCTGGATGGTGGCGGCCGTCGGAGGCACCGGCTACCTGCACTGGGGCTGGAACCACTGGACCGACCCGAACACCTACGCCGCCGTGAACACCTTCGACGACTGGGAGACCGGCGACAACATGCTGGTCCGGCCCAACGCCGGTGACGCCACGCACCGGAAGTACGAGGTCTACGACAGCGTCCGCAGTGAGGCCCTGCTGGCGGGCATCCAGGACTACGAACTGCTCCACCAGCTCGCCGCCACCAAGCCCGTGCTCGCCCGCGCCCTGATCGGCTCGCTGATCACCGGCACCACGTCGTTCTCCACCTCCGGCACCGAGACCGACCACCGCCACAAGCAGATCCTGGACGCGCTCACCTCCACGGCCCCCGACGCCGCCTTCCCCTTCGCCGACGACTTCTCCGGCGGCACCGACGGCGAGTGGCGCCACACCAGGGGCACCTGGTCGGTGACCGCCGACGGCGCGTACGTCCAGAGCGACCCGCTCAGCGGCTGGGAGACGACGTCCGCAGTGGCCGGCCGCGCCTACCGGGACGCCGCGGTCTCCGTCGACGTCCGGATCACCGGGGTCGACGCCAACGACGGCGGTGACACCAACTGGGCGGGTCTCACGCTGCACAGCCAGAACCCGACCGACACCCAGACCGGCTACCTGGTCGGCCTGCGCAACAACGGCACGGTGTTCGTCCACCGCAGCGGCACGACCCTCGCCACGGCCGCCGTCCCCGGGTACACCCCGGGGCGGACCGTCAGCCTGCGGGTCATCAGCCAGGGCGACACCCTGCGGGTCTTCGACGGCGCGACGCTCCTGCTCACCGTCACCGACGGCAGCTACCCGGTGGGCAACGTCGCGCTCGCCACCGGCCACGCCGCCGCCCGGTTCGACAACGTGCGGATCAACCCGGGGACCAACCCCGCCGAGGGCGCCGTCGTCACCGCGTCCAGCTCCTACGAGGCGGACGGCTGGGGCAGGGCCGCCGCCACCGACGGCCGCCGCGGCCTGGCGGACGGCAGCAAGGGCTGGAGCAGCATCGACAACCTCGGTGCCGACCACACCGAATGGGTGACGGTCGACCTCGGCTCCACCCGGCGGACCGGCCGCGTGGACCTCTACCCGCGGGCCGACGGCGACGCCACCGGGCAGGGCTTCCCGGTGGACTTCACCGTGCAGGTCTCGGCCGACAACACCACCTGGACCACCGTCGCGTCCCGCAACGGCCACCCGAAGCCCGACGCCTCGGCGCAGTCCTTCGCGTTCCCGCCCGCGGACGTCCGCTACATCCGGGTGACGGGGACCAAGTTGCGTACCGACCCCCACGGCAACTACCACCTGCAGTTCGCCGAGATCGAGGCCGGCGGCCGGGAACCGGCCCTCGGCCGACCGGTCACCAGCTCCAGCTCCGTGGAGTCCTCGGGCTGGAAGCGCAGCGCGGCGACCGACGGCGTGCTGAACTCCGCGCTCGGCTACTCGATGGGGTGGAGCAGCGCCAAGTCCCCGACCGCGACCGCCCACGAGTGGGTCACCGTCGACCTTCAGGGTGCCAACGTGCTCAGCCAGGTCAGGCTCACCCCCCGCACCGACGGGGTGAACACCGGACTGGGCTTCCCGGTGGACTTCACCGTGCAGGTCTCGGCCGACAACGCCACCTGGACCACCGTTGCGTCCCGGACCGGCTACCCGCGCCCCGGGGCGGTGAGCCAGGACTTCGCCTTCACCCCGGTCACGGCCCGCTACGTGCGGATCACCGGTACCCGCCTGAGCGCCGACCAGTTCGGCGACCACTACCTCCAGCTGGGCGAGATCGGCGTCGGCTGACCCACCACCGGCGGGCCGCCCGGCCCGTCGCCCGGCCCGTCGTACGGCCTCGCCGGGTCGTCTCCCACCGCCCCCGGTCCGCCGCCCGTCACCCGGGCGGCGGGCCGGGGGCTCCGTGCTCCGGGCCCTCCCGGCGGAGGCCCGGCGGAGGCCCGGAGCCCCGCCCGGCCGCAGCGCCCGCCGTCCGGCCGCCCCGGGAGACCCCGGTGCCGGTGCCCGCCACGTGATGCCGGACCCGGTCCGGTCCCCGATGATCGGTCGAGACAGCAGTGTGCGACCGGCCGGCGGCCTTCCGCGGCAGCCCGGTCCGGGCCGCCGATCACCCGCGCCGGTCGGACGCCACCGTGGCCGCCGGCCGATCAGGAGGTCTGTGATGCCACGGGAAGCCGGACCGGCGATGCGCGCCGTGCGACACGCCACGCCCGAGGAGCGGGCGGCCCTCGGCAGGGCCGCCCGCCGCCGCGCCCCCCGCTCGTCGCACGCCGCGTACGAGCCGCCGAAGGGTCGGCCGGACCCGTTGGGCATCCTGGAGTCGCAGTCGGCCCGCCGGGTCCCCGAACTGGTGCCCATCCGCTACAGCCGGATGAGCGAGTCCCCGTTCCGGTTCTACCGGGGCGCCGCCGCGATCATGGCCTCCGACCTGGCCGGCTCGCCGGACTCCGGGATCAGGGCCCAGCTGTGCGGCGACGCCCACATGCTGAACTTCCGGCTGCTCGCCTCCCCGGAGCGGCAACTGCTCTTCGACATCAACGACTTCGACGAGACCCTGCCCGGCCCCTGGGAGTGGGACGTCAAGCGGCTGTCGGCCAGCCTGGCCATCGCCGGGCGGGCGAACGGCTTCGACGACGACGAGCGCTCGGACATCGTGCGGGCCACGGTGCGGTCGTACCGCGAGGCGATGGCGCGGTTCGCGGGCATGCACAACCTCGACGTCTGGTACGCCAGGATGGACGCGGCCCGCGTCCAGGCGCTGGCCACCGGCCGGATCCACAAGCGCGGGCAGAAGCAGCTCGCGCGCGCCATGGCCAAGGCCCGCACCCGCGACAGCCTGCAGGCCTTCGAGAAGCTCACCGAGACGGTGGACGGGCAGGCCCGGATCGCCGCCGACCCGCCGTTGCTCGTCCCGATCTCGGACCTGCTCACGGGCGTCACCCGCGACACGTTGCAGGGCCAGCTCCTCGACCTGGTCGGACGCTACGGCCACACCCTCTCCTCGGACCGGCGCACCCTCCTGGAGGACTACCGGCTCGTGGACGTGGCCCGCAAGGTGGTCGGCGTGGGCAGCGTCGGCACCCGCTGCTGGATCTTCCTGCTGCTCGGCCGGGACGGCCGGGACCCGCTGTTCCTCCAGGCGAAGGAGGCCGACACCTCCGTCCTGGCCGCCCACGTCGGAGCCGGCCGGTACTCCAATCAGGGCGAGCGCGTGGTTTCGGGGCAGCGGCTGATGCAGGCCGCGAGCGACATCTTCCTCGGCTGGGAACGGGTCGAGGGCATCGACGGCCGGCGCCGGGACTTCTACGTCCGCCAGCTGCGCGACTGGAAGGGCATCGCCGTGGCCGAGGACATGGTGCCGGCCGGCATGCGGGCGTTCGGCGAACTGTGCGGCGCCACCCTGGCCCGCGCACACGCCAGGTCCGGCGACCGGATCGCGATCGCCGCCTACCTCGGGCGCGGTGACTCCTTCGACCGCGCGGTCGCGGGGTTCGCCGAGTCCTACGCCGACCAGAACGAGCGCGACCACGGGGCGCTCCTGGACGCGATCCGGTCCGGCCGGCTGCCGGCCGAGGACGTGCGGCCCTCGGGGTGATCCGGGCCGGGGGGCCGGGGGAGAGGGCGCGGAGGCGTCGGCCGGACCGGTCGTCCGGGCGCCTCCCGGAGATCAACCGGTTGATTTCCGGGTGGATTCCGGGCATCTGTCGGTCCGGTGCGGGAATCGGCCGCTTCCCGGCCGGTGGCTCGGCATAGTGGCCGTAGGCACAGGGGTGAGCTCGGAACCGGGAAGGCGGGGGCGCCGGTGGGTGACACGGAGGACGGCGGCGTGCGGGGGCTGCGCGCATGGGTCGTGGACGCGGAGGAACGGGTCAGGCGGATGCACCCCGCGGTGGGCGGGGTGGCGCCGTCGGCGCGGGAGTGCGAGGCGTCCGTCGGCGAACTCGAAGAGCTGACGAGGCTGTTGGAGTACGACCCCGAGCTGCGCAGCGTGGCGGCCGGCTCGCTGGGGGCGGCACTCGCCGACCTGATCGCGAGTGTGAACCCGGCCGGAGAGCCCGTCGTGGACCGGATGCGGCAGACCCTGAACCGGCTCCTCGGCGCGGTGGACGGCGCCCCGGCCCCGGCCCAGACCCCGACCCCGGTCCCGGACCCGGCGACTCCGCGGACCGCGCCGACCCGAAACCCGCCGGACCCGGACCCGGACCCGAGCCCCGAGCCGGCCCCCGATCCGTCGGAGTTCCTCACCCCCGACGCCCTGCACCGCCTCGCCGCCGCCCTGGACGCCGTGGGCGCCGCCAGGTACGGCCTCCAGGACGCCCTGAACGGCGAGGACCCGCACGGGGCGATCAACGAGCTGCTCGGCCGGCTGCGTGCGGTCCAGGACCGGCCGCCCCCGGGACCCGACCAGTCCGCCGGCCTGGAGGCACTCCGGGCGATGCTGCTGGGCATCAGCGCCGCGGCCGGCGGCACCTACCAGGACCAGGCGGCGGGCCGTCACCACCGGGCGGCGACCTTCGGCCACCTCGGCGAGCTCGCCGACCTGCTGCCGCCCGGCGCCGGGGATCCCGGAGTCCTGGACCGCGTCCGGGAGTTGTACGGCCGGATCATGGACGCCGGGCAGACGGGGGACACCGACGCCGACGTACGGGTGGCGCTCGGCCTGCTGGCCGAGGCCGAGACGCTGGCGGAGGACGTCCCGGACGGGGCCTTCCGAGGATTCGTCCTGGCGACGCTGGGGGCGGCACACGGGAAGCTGGGCGTCGTCACGCGTGATCCGGAGGCGGCTCTGCGGGCCATGGCGTCCATGAAGGAGGGCATGGCTGCGGTCAGGGCGAGCGGACTGCCGTTCGGCGACCTGATCCCGATGCCCCGCTTTCCGGACTTCGACCTGCTGCAAGCCGCTCTGGCCGGCGACCCGACGGTTCCGCTGCCCGAGCACGTCCCCCCGCCTCCGCGGTCCTCGACGGAGGAGGTGTACGGCTCCGCGCGCGAGCTGGGCCTGCGGTACGGCCTGAGCCCCGACGGGGAGGTCCTCGACCGGCTGATCGCGGAGCTGGAACGGGTCAGGGACGGTGTGCGGGAGGGCCGGGCCCCGCGGATCGCCGCCGAGGCCCTGTGGAGCCTCGCCGAGGCGTACCGGGAGCGGGGCGTCCGCAACGAGGACGTGTCGGACCTCTCGGCCCTGGCGGCGGCCACGGAGGCGCTGACCGCCCTCTCCGCGGACGTGCTCCTGCAGAGCGGTGCCGAGCACGGGTTGCTCGCGGCCCGCGACGGCGCCAGCCGAGGTCTCCAGGGTGCGCTGTGGGCCGCCTCCCAGGGGCGGCTGCACGAGGCGGTGGCCGCGCTGGAGCTGGGCCGAGCCCTGGTGTTGCAGGCGACGTCCACCGCCCTGGCCGTCCCCGAACTCCTCGAACGGCGCGGCCACCACGAGCTCGCCGACGCCTGGCGGACCGCCACCGGGACCCCGGACGACGGGGCCGCCGGTGGCGGTGGGGTGCCCGGTGGGGTGCCCGGCGAACTGCCCAGCACGCTACGCCGCCGGGCCCTGGAGGCACTCGGCTACCGGCACGAGGGCGCCCTCGTGCGGACTCCCACGCTGAGCGAGCTCGCGGACGGGCTGGCGGAGGGCGGGGCGGACGCGCTGCTCTACCTGGTCCCCGGCGACTCCGTGAGCCCCGGGGTCGTGATCGTCGTGGGCCCGGAGCTCGGGGCCGGTCTGTGGATCTGCGAGCCGCTGTCCCGGGCCGGGAGCGGCCCGCTCGAACGCTACCTCGACGCCACGGCCGGGCACGACGCCGCCGTACGCGCCGCCGCGCGCGACGGCGATGCGGTGGACCCCGGTGCGCGGCAGACCTGGGAGGACGCGCTCGGCGGGCTCTGCGACTGGGCCCACGAGGTCCTCGACCCGGTCCTCGCGGGCATCACCGAACGGCTGGGCGCCGAACGGCCCGGCGCCGAACGGCCGGGTCCCGGGGCCCGGCAGCTCCGGTTCGTCGTCGTGCCCTGCGGGCGGCTGGGCATCGTCCCCTGGCACGCCGCACGGTCCCCCGGCGAACCGCCCCGCGCGTACCTCTGCCAGTCCGCGGTGGTCAGCTACGCCGCGTCGGGGAGCCAGTTCCTGCGCACCCTGCGCCGCGCCCCTCGGCCTCCGGCGGCCGAACCGGTGCTGGTCGCCGATCCGGGGCAGAGCCTGATGTACGCCGAGATCGAGGTCCTGGCCCTGCGGGACTCCTTCTACCCGGGCGCCCGGCTCTGCGGGGCGATCTCGGAGCCGGGCGTGGACGCGACGGCTCCCTGCACGCCCGAGGCCGTCCTCGGGTACCTCGCCGACGGGGCCTCGCTGCTCCACGTGGCCTCGCACGGTACGGCCGGTACGAGCCCCACGGCCTCGGCCCTCGACCTGACGGTCCCCGGGCACGCCTCCCGGCCCGACCGGGATCCGCGGGCGCCCGGCCCGGACCCCGCTCCCGGTCTGCTCACGGTCACCCGGCTCCTCGACCGGCCGGACGCCGGGCACGGGCCGGGGGACGGCCCGCTGGTCGTGCTGAGCGCCTGTCAGACGGACCTCTCGATGCGCGACCACGACGAGGCGCTCACCCTCACCACGGGCTTCGTCACGGCCGGGGCCCGGGACGTCGTCGGCTCGCGCTGGGCCGCCCCGGACGGCGCGTCGGCCCTGCTCATGGCCGTGTTCCACCACTACCTGAACGTCGACCGGCTCAGTCCCGTCGACGCGCTCGGGGCCGCCCAGCGCTGGATGCTCGACCCGGACCGGCGGAACCCGGGCTCGCTCCACGGCGACCTGCTCCGGGAGATGGACCGTCCGGGCCTCGACCGGATCGCGTCGTGGGCGGCCTTCGTCCACCAGGGCCACCCGGGGGCGGGCCCGGGGGCGCGAGCGGGCGTCGACGCCACCGGTGACGGCGTGGAGAACGACGAAGCCGCGGGGCGCGCCGGCGCCGCGGAGAAGACCGTCCGAGAAGGGGGAGAGGCGTGAACGACGACGGGACGGGTGGGCGCGGGGGGCGGTCGGCGAACCGGCTCGTCGGCCTCATCCACACGCACCGGGACACCGTCCGCGAGCGGCTCGGCGAAGAGCTCTACGCCGTACTGGTCGTCCGGGTGGAGGCGCTCGCCGCCGTGGCCCCGGACGACGAGATGGGCTGGCGCAGGGCGCTCCAGGGTGTTCGGCTGGCCCTGCTGCCGCTGCCGTTCGACCATCCGGTCCGGGTCTCCCTGGACTCCTTCCGGCAGGTCGCCGCGCCACCGGGGCCGGCGAGCGTGGCCGAGGTGCGCGAGCTGCTGGCCTGGCTGTCGGCCCCGGCGGCCGGGGCGGCCGACCCCGGGGAGGCCGGGCGGGACGGCCACCCGCTGCTCGACGCGCCGTCGTTCTCGGCGGCGCAGGCGCGGGACCGCTGCGGCGGCCCGCCGCCGCCCGAACTGATCAGAGTGCCGAACGCCCGCTCCGGCGACCGCTATCCGCAGTTCCAGTTCGGGGCGGACGGCGGCGTCCCGCACCGGGTCGTCCTGGAGGTCAACCGGTTGCTGCTCGCGGACGTCGACCCCTGGGGTGCCGGAACGTGGTGGCTCAGCGAGAACAGCTGGCTGGGCGGCGTGCCCGCGTCGCTGCTCGGCCGGCTGCCCGACCACCGACTGGTCGGGGCGGCCACCCAACTGGTGGAGGGAGAATGATGAAGGACGGTCTCTTCCCGTGGAAGGAAAGCCCCTTTCCGCTGATCGACTTCGCCCTGTACCCGAACGTCACGACGGTCCCGGCGGGTACGGAGCTGTGGCGGGTGCACAAGTCCCACTACGCGCCGGACGAGTTCAACCCGAGGCTCTCGGACCTCCACTTCGACGGAGGGCGCTTCGAGGGCACGGTGCTCGACCCGTACCACTACCTGTACCTGGCACACACCCCGGTCACGGCTCTCGCCGAGAGCCTGCTGCGCTCCCTGCCGTACGGCTCGTTCGGCACCCGGGAGGTCTCCTACGCCACGGTGCACGGCCGCTCGCTGAGCTGCCTGCGCGCCCGGTACGACCTCACGCTCGTCTCCCTGGTCACCGGGGCGGACCTGGCCGCCGTCCGCCAGGAGCCCACACTCCTGGAGGACGAGCGGAACTACGCCGCGGCCCGGCGCTGGTCGAGCGAGATCCGGGCGCAGGCGCCGGACGCGCAGGGCCTCGTCTGGGACTCCCGCCGGAACCGGGGCGAGCGCGCGCTGGTGCTCTACCGCGACCGCTTCGAGCACGCCGACGGCGGACCGCTGGAGGTGGTGCCGGGCAGCGGGGTTCCGGACCTCGGATCACCGGAAGGCCGGGAGCGGGTCAACGAGTTGATCGCTCCCCTGTGGGCGGAGGTCTCCAAGCCCGTGGGGTGGTGACGCGGTCGGCCGGTCCCCGGCGGTGGGCCCGCCCGGCGCCGTCGGGCCGGCCCACCGCCGGGGACCGGACCGGTCAGTGCGCGGTGCGGACCGGCGGCCGGACGCCCCGGAACTCCCAGTCGCCGCCGAGGGCGGTGGAGAGCACCTCCTCGGAGGCGGTCAGCTGGGCGCCGACGTCGGTGCGGACGGGCACCGGACCGGCCACCACGTGGTTGCGGAGCCGGCCGAGCCCCTCGACCTCGACCTCGACGACGTCGCCCGGCTGCACCGGCCGGGAGTTGGCGGGTGTGCCGGAGAGCAGCACGTCGCCGGGGTGGAGCGTGATGGTGCGGGCGATGTCGGCCACCAGGTAGTGCATGTCCCACTCCATCTCGTCGGTGGAGCCGTCCTGGACGATCGTCCCGTTCACGTAGGTGCGCAGGTACTTGCCGCGGAAGTCCCAGTCGGTGACCAGGCCGGGGCCGAGCGGGCCGAGGGTGTCGGAGCCCTTCACCCGGAGCATCGATCCGGCGTCGGTGTCGCGGAAGTCGTGCAGGCCGAAGTCGTTGGCGACGGTGTACCCGGCGATGTACGCCCCGGCGTCGGCGGGGGCGATGTTGCGGCAGGTGCGGCCGATCACGATCGCTACCTCGCCCTCGTAGTTGAGGTAGCGGCAGCCTTCGGGCCGGACCACGGCGCCCTCGTGGGAGTTGAGCGCCGAGACGGGCTTGTGGAAGTAGGTCGGGGCCGGGGTGAGTCTGATCCCGAACTCCTCGACCCGGCTGCGGTGGTTGAGGTGGACGGCGACGATCTTGCTGGGGACGACCGGCGGCAGGTGGTGGGCGGACTCGGCGGAGACCCGGCGGCCGTCGCCGGCGACCAGGTCGGCGCCCTCGCGCCGTACCTCGACCACGGCGCCGTCGAGCAGGATCCGGCGGTACTCAGGCATGGGGGAGCTCCTCGGTGCGGGGGCCGGCGGGACCGTCGACGTGGTGCGGATCGTCGTGGTGCGGGTCGACGTGGTGGTGCGGGTCGTGGCGGGCGGGCCCGGGCCGCGGCGCGGTCCAGCCGGCGGCGGGCCGGTCGAACCAGAGCAGCGCCTGTCCGGTGCCCACGGAGTTCTCGTACTCGCCGTACTGGCGGGCGGGCGCGGTGCAGCGCTGCTCGCCGAGGGCGCCGGCCAGCATCAGGTAGTGGCCGAAGCCGGCCTCGGGCTTGAAGGCCCGGAACTCGTCCATGGTGTCGAGGACGCGGTCGTGCCGGCCCTGGCGGAACCAGTCGATCCGCTGCTCGTCGGCGGCCCGGGCCTGCGGGGTGAAGATGTGGCTCGGGTCGCTGGCCTCGTGGTCGCGCAGCTCGCGCAGCGGCCAGAAGGTGTGCGACAGCGCGCCGGAGGCGATCACCAGGACCTTCCGGTCGACGGCCGCGATGCCGTCGGCGAGCGCCCGGCCGAGGCGCAGGTGGTCCTCGGCGTCGCCGGTCTGGCAGACCCCGATGCTGACCCAGCGCTTGTCCGGCAGGCCCTCGCCGAGGTGCTTCCAGAGGTTGACGGTCGCGTAGTAGACCGGGAGCCAGGGATCGTCGATCGGGGTGATCCAGGTGCCGTGGCGGTCGGCGAACCGGGCGACGGAGTGGGCGAGTTCCTGGTCCCCGGGGTAGTCGTAGGGCATCCGGCGCATGCCGCGCGGCAGCTCCTCGGAGGTGAACAGGCCGGCCCGGCGCTGCTGGGCGGCGACCACGAACTCGACGGTGGTGGCCCAGTGCGAGTCGAGGAGGACGACCGTGTCGTAGTCGACCGTCTCGAAGACGTCCCGGCGCAGCTCCCGGAGGCCGGTGACCAGGCTGATCTCCCGGCCTCCGTTGAGCTCGCGCCGGGTGGCCTCGGGCAGCACGATGGTGGGGACGTGGGCGAGCAGCCCGGCGCCGACGATCTCACCCATGGTGGGCCCAGCCCTTCGGTGCGGTGACGGTGTTGCGCAGGTCGCAGTAGAAGTCGAAGCTCCAGTCGCCGCCCTCGCGGCCGACGCCCGACTCGCGCGAGCCGCCGAACGGCGCGCGCAGGTCGCGGACGAAGAAGCAGTTGACCCAGACGGTGCCGGCCACCAGTTGGTCGGCGACCCGGTCGGCGCGCTCCCGGTTGCCGGTGACGACCGTGGCCGCGAGGCCGAAGCGGGTGTCGTTGGCCAGGGTGACGGCCTCCTCCTCGGTGGCGAAGGTCTGCAGCGTGAGCACCGGTCCGAAGACCTCCTCCTGGACGATCTCGGAGGACTGGTGGACGTCGGTGAGCAGGGTCGGGCGGTAGTAGAGGCCGCCCAGCTCCTCGTTCGGCCCGCCGCCGAAGACCGCGCGGGCGCCGTTGCCCAGGGCGCGCCGGACGAAGCCGTCGATCCGCTCCAGCTGGCGGGGGTGGATGTTCGGTCCGACGTCGGTCGTCTCCTCGCGCGGGTCGCCCTGACGCAGTGCGGCGGCGCGGGCGGTGAGCCGGGCGGTGAACTCCTCGGCCACCGACGCCTCGACCAGCAGGCGGGTGGCGGCGAGGCAGACCTGGCCGGCGTTGTCGAACTGTTCGGCGGCGAGGCCGGCGGCGAGGTCGAGGTCCGCGTCGGCGAAGACCAGCAGCGGCGACTTGCCGCCGAGTTCGAGGCTGGTCGGGGTGAGGTGGTGGCCGGCGGACGCGGCGATCTGCCGGGCGGTGGGGACGGAGCCGGTGAAGCTGATCCGCCGGACGTCGGGGTGGGCGGTGAGCGGCGCGCCCACCTCGGCGCCGTAGCCCTGGACGACGTTGAGGACGCCGTCGGGCAGGCCGGCCGCGGCGGCGATGTCCGCGAGCAGCGAGGCGGTGAGCGGTGACCATTCGGCGGGCTTGAGCACGACGGTGTTCCCGGCGGCGAGGGCGGGGGCCACCTTCCAGGTCGCCAGCATCAGCGGCGCGTTCCAGGGGGTGATGAGGACGCACGGGCCGGCCGGGTCCCAGCTGACCCGGTTGGTGTGGCCGCGGGTGTCGAGGTCCGGGTGGGCGAGGGTGAGCAGCCGGTCGGCGAAGAACCGGAAGTTGTGGGCCACACGCGGCATGACACCGCGTCGGTGCGAGCGCAGCAGGGCGCCGTTGTCGGCGGTCTCGACGGCGGCGAGGTCCTCCAGCCGGGCCTCGACGCCGTCGGCGATCGCGTGCAGCAGCCGGGCCCGCTCGGCGGGCGGGGTGGCGGCCCAGCCGGGGTGGGCGGCCGTGGCGGCGGCGACGGCGGCCCGCGCCTCGGCGGCGGACCCCCGGGCGATCCGGGCGAGCTCGGTGCCGTCGACGGGGGAGTGGTCGGCGAAGGTGTCGGCGGAGGCGACGCGGCGTCCGCCGATCCAGTGGCGGGTGTCCACGGGGACCCCGGCCACCGTGGCGAGGTGGGGCGGCGGCGCGTCGACGCCGGCCGCGGGGTGGACGGGCATGCGCGCCCTCCTTCTACTCGTTTGGTTCCAAACAACATAGGGGCGGCGCTCGGCGAGGTCAACCCTTTGACGTGACGCTGTCGTTGGCTATCGTTTGCTTCCAAATGAAGCTCCCGGCGGCATTCGCCGCGACCTGAACCGGAGGCACCGTGACGGGCGGAACGCAGCACGGCGGCACGTACGAGGACTGGCAGCGGCGCGCCCGCGAGCTCGCCCTCCCCACCGCCCACCTGATCGGCGGCACGCAGGAACCCGGCGGCGGCGCCACCTTCGAGGTGGTCTCCCCGCGGGACGGCCGCGTCCTGGCGGAGGTCGCCGCCGGCGGCGACGCGGAGGCGGACGCCGCGGTGGCCGCCGCCCGCCGGGCCTTCGACCACGGCCCGTGGCCGCGGACCGCCCCGGCCGACCGCGGGCGCGCACTCCAGCGACTGGCCGACCTGGTCGAGCTGCACCGCGACGAACTCGCCCTGCTGATCAGCCTGGAGATGGGCAAGCCGGTCGCCGAGGCGCGGGACATCGAACTGCGCGCGGTGGCCGCCACCTTCCGCTGGTACGGACAGCTCGCCGACAAGCTGGTCGACGAGGCCCCGCACACCCCCGGCGACGCCCTCGCCCTCGTCACCCGCGAGCCGGTCGGCGTCGTGGCGGCCGTCGTGCCGTGGAACTTCCCCCTCACCATGGCCGCCTGGAAGACCGCGCCGGCCCTCGCCGCCGGCTGCACCGTGGTGCTCAAGCCCGCCGAACAGTCCCCGCTCTCCGCGCTGCGCCTCGGTGCGCTCGCCGTCGAGGCCGGACTGCCGGACGGCGTCCTCAACGTGCTGGCCGGCCAGGGCCCGGAGGCCGGCCGCGCACTCGGCCGCCACCCGGACGTCGACGCGCTCGCCTTCACCGGCTCCACCGAGGTCGGGCGCCACTTCCTGCGGTACGCCGCCGACTCCAACCTCAAGCGGGTCTGGCTCGAACTCGGCGGCAAGTCCCCGAACATCGTCCTGCCGGACGCCCCCGACCTGGACCGCGCGGCGGCCACCGCCGCCTGGGGGATCTTCTTCAACCAGGGGGAGATGTGCACCGCGCCGTCCAGGCTGCTGGTGCACCGCGCGGTGGCCGACCGGGTGGTGGACGCCGTCGTGGCCCGCGCCCGCACGCTGCGGGTCGGCGACCCGCTCGACCCGGCCACCGAGATGGGCCCGCTGGTCACGGCGGCCCACCGCGAGCGCGTCCTCGGGCACGTCGGAGCCGCCCACGAGGACGGGGCCCGGCTGCGGGCCGGCGGCGCCGCCGCCCTCGCGGAGACCGGTGGGCACTACCTGCTGCCGACCGTGTTCGACCGGGTCGCGGCGGACTCCCGGCTCGCCCGCGACGAGGTGTTCGGCCCGGTCCTCGCCGTCCAGGTCTTCGACACGCCCGAGGAGGCCGTCCGGCTCGCCAACGACAGCGTCTACGGGCTGGCCGCCGGGCTCTGGACCGCGGACCTCTCCACCGCCCACCGGATGTCGCGGGCGCTGCGGGCCGGGACGGTCTGGGTCAACTGCTACGAGGAGGGCGGGCTCGAAGTGCCGTTCGGGGGCGTCAAGCAGTCCGGCCACGGCCGCGACAAGTCCGCCCACGCGCTGGACAAGTACACCGACCTCAAGACCACCTGGATCCGGCTGTGAGCGCGGCCCGGCCGCTGATCGCCCTGCCCGCCCGGCACTCGGCCTCGGCCTCGGCGCTGCGGTACGCCGCGCTGGTGACCGCCGAGGCGCTGGCCGAGGCCGTCTACCGGGCGGGCGGCGAGCCGTTCATGATGCTGCCCGCCGGGCCCCGCGCGCCGGGGGCCGCCGGGGCGGAGGAGATCGCCGAGCGACTCGCGCGCTGCGCGGGCCTGCTGCTTCCCGGTGGCGGGGACCTCGACCCGGCGCACTACGGCGGGGCCGACCGGCACCCCGAGGTCTACGACCTGCACCCCGGGCAGGACGCCTTCGACCTCGCGCTCGCCGGGTACGCCCTGGTGGCCGGCCTGCCGACGCTGGCCGTCTGCCGCGGCCTCCAGGTGGTCAACACGGTGCTCGGCGGCTCCCTGGAGCAGGACATGGGAGGCCCGGGGCGGGACCACCGGCACGTGCTCCACCGGCTGGCGCCGGTCGGCGGGAGCCTGCTGGCGTCGGTCACCGGCACGGGGGAGCGGGAGGTGTCCTGCTACCACCACCAGCGCGTCGACCGGCTCGGGCGCGGACTCCGGGTGACGGCGCGGGCGGCCGACGGCACCGTGGAGGCAATCGAACTCGCCTCGCCGGCCGGGTGGTTCCTCGGGGTGCAGTGGCACCCCGAGGACACCGCGGCCGCCGACCCGGGCCGGCGGGCCGTCTTCGAGGCCCTCGTCGAGGCCGCCGCCGCCGAGAGCCGCCGGGGCTGAGCGCCACCGGGGTCGAACGCGGCCGGCCCGGTCCTCCGAGGGGGACCGGGCCGGCCGCGAGGGGCCGAGGGGGTGCCGGCGCGTCGGGGCGGGGGCCGGAGGGCTCAGACCTCGCGCCGGCGGCGACCGCCCGGGCGGGGCGGCGGGGGAGCGTCGGCGGTCAGCTCGGAGCGGCGGTTCCCGCCGTCCCGCTCCAGCGTGCCGACGACGCGGCGCAGCAGGCCGGCCAGCTGCTCGCACTCCTCGTCGGAGAGCGCGCCGGCCACGAACGCCTCCTCCTGGTTGAACCGCGGGAACAGCTCGGCCATCAGGGACTCCCCGGCGGGGGTGAGCCGCAGCAGCACCATCCGCCCGTCCGACGGGTGGCCGACCCGCTCGACCAGGCCGCGGGATTCGAGCGTGCGGGCCACGCCGGTGAGCGTGCCCTTGGAGATGCCGGCCTCCTCGGCGACGTACCGGGTCTCCATCTCGCCCCAGATCCAGACCACCCAGAGCACCACGAACGAGGTCCAGGTCAGCTGGGCGCCGCGCAGGACGGAGTTCTCCAGGTGCTGGCGGACGGCGGCGGCCGCCCGGTGGATGTTGGAGACGGCGGCCATCTGCGCCCGTAGCAGCGGGACCTGGCCCAGCTTGGCCAGGACGGCCCGCTCGGTCTCCTCGATGGTGCGGTTGGTCACCGGTCGTCCCTCCCACGCGGCGGGGCCGCGGTTCTGTCGTCGGCCGAATCTAGCGTGCCGGGCACTCCATTTGCACCCGTACGACCTGCGTCCGGGGCCTGGGGGTCCCGGGACCGGGGGTTCCGGGCCCGGGACGCAGGATCAGCCCGTCGTGGCCGCCGGCTCCAGCAGGCGACCGCCGTTCCAGACCACGCCGACCTGCCGGTAGTAGGCGGCGATCGGCTCCTCGATCCGCAGCGCGGCCAGCTCCTCCGTGGGCGCCTCGAACAGCTCCAGCTCGGCGCTGCCGCGCCAGGCCGGCCCGGCCTCGAACGCGGCGGCCCCGCTCTCGACCAGCTCGTCCAGCGCGAAGGCGCCCGGCCGGTCGATGGCCGGCAGCCGGCGGTGGTGGGCCATCGGGTGGCCGTTCACGAAGCCGTTGGTCGGGGACTCCTCCTCCAGCGTGACCACCGCCTGGGCGAGCCGCCGGTCGGCCGCCGCGAGGGTGGCCCCGAACCGGGCGCCGGGGGCGAGCCGGGGCGCCGGGCCGAAGGGGTGCGGGCGGGTCTGGTGGATCGAGCCCAGCTTCTTCGGGTAGCCCTGGTGCAGGCCGCGCGCGATCGCGAAGTCCTTGTCCACCCAGATGTAGACGCAGCGGGAGTAGGTCCGGCCCCGGTAGCTGCAGCGCACCACGGCGAAGCACTCCCGGTACTGGGAGCGGACCGGGTCGAGCAGCTCCGCGCCGTCGGCGGCGCAGGACTGCCAGTCGGCCCAGATCAGGGCGACCGCGCCGGGGTCCTCCTCGGCCGGCGACAGCGGCGCGGGGAGCAGCTCGGCGACCCGGGCCGGGTCGGTGCGGTACTCGATCGTCAGCAGGTCGCCCGAGTAGTGCCAGGGCGGGGCCGGGACGAGGGAGGAGCGGCCGGTGGCCGTCCTGGGGTGAAAGAAGCCGTGCACGGTGGCCACGGCACCTCCTGGTTCGGGGTGGCTGGGGCGGGTGGCGGGCGGGTCGGTGGGCGCGGCGGCGTAGCCGCGGAAGCGGCGCGGCGGCGGGGGCGCGACCTGCGGGGGTTTCTCGTTTGGGGCCATACGATATGCCGCGACGGGCCGCCTGTCACCCCCTCCTCCCCGATTGCGCGGATCCGGCCCGGACTCTTGCCGAACGGGGCACCCGGGCCTAATGTTTGATCCCAAACGAGAGTCCGGGGCCGGTGCTGTCCGCTCGCCCGCCCGGACCGCAGGTGCACTCCCTCCCCCACGCCAGCCTCACGAGGAGGCCCGCAGTGACCGACCAGGTCGCCACCCCCGCATCCCCCGCCGGGACCGCCCCCGACGCCGGGACCGCCCCGGTCGCCGGCCCGAACGCCGCAGGCCCGAGCGTCGCCGAGACGGTTGCCGCGCTCAAGGCCCAGGGCGTCGACGTCGTCCGCGTGACCTACCCGGACCTCATGGGGACCGACCGGGGCCGCGACATCCTCGTCGACGCCCTGCCCGACGCCGTCCACCACGGCCTCGCCTTCTGCCGCGCGATCTACCACACCGGACCGCTCGGCGAGGTCGTCCCGGTCGAGGGCGGCCTCGACGCGGGCCTGCCCGACATCACCTTCCACCCCGACCTCGCCACCCTGGTCCCGCTGCCCTGGGAGCCCGGCGTCGCCTGGTGCCTCGGCCGCACCACCGACCCGCGCACCGGCCGCCCGGGCCCGGAGTCGCCCCGCGAGGTCCTGCACACCGTCACCGAACGCCTCTCCGGGCTCGGGTTCACCGCCGTCGTCGGACCGGAGCTGGAGTACTTCCTCTGCGACCCGGACCCGACCGCGCCGAGCGGCTGGCGGCCCTACGCGGACGCCCCGGGAAACGTCTACGCGGCCGGCCGGCGCGGCGACCCGGACGGCCACCTGCTGCGCACCCTGCGTCAGCTCGGCCGGCTCGGCATCGGCGTCACCATGGGCAACCACGAGTTCTCCGGCGGCCAGTTCGAGATCAACCTCACCCACTCCGAGGCCGTGGACGCCGCGGACCGGGCGTTCCGGTTCAAGGCCGCCGTCAAGGAGCTCGCCCGGGTGGAGGGCCGGCTGGCCACCTTCATGGCCAAGCCGTTCAACGCCGAGGGCGGCTCCGGGTTCCACCTGCACGTCTCCTGCCTCGACACCGCGGGGCGGAACGTGTTCGCCGACCCCGGCACGCCCGACGGCCTCTCCGCCACCGCCCGGCACGCGATCGGCGGCGTCCTGCGGCACGCGCCCGCGCTGGCCGCGCTGCTCAACCCCACCGTGAACTCGTACAAGCGGTTCGGGCCGGACACCCTGGCGCCCTGGCTCATCGACTGGGGCCTGGACAACCGCAGTGCGATGGTGCGCATCCCGCCGGAGCGCGGCGGCTCGACCCGGCTGGAGGTGCGCCTGGGCGACGCGACCGCCAACCCCTACCTGGCGGTCGCCGGCCTCGTCGCCGCGCTCGCGCTCGGCGTCGAGGACGCGGTGGAACCGTCCGCGCCGCTGGAGGGCTACGGCTACGACGCCGCCAGGGCGCCCGTGCTGCCCGGCTCGCTGGGCGCGGCACTGGACGCGTTGGAGACCGACACGGCCCTCTGCGAGGCGCTCGGCAAGGACTTCACCGGGGCCTTCCTGGCCTTCAAGCGGGCGGAGCTGGAGCGCTTCGACCGCTACGTGACCGACTGGGAGTTCCGGGAGTACGGCTACCACCTCTGAGCTTGTCGTCCCACCTCTGACGGACCCGCACCCCCGACGGACCCGACGCCCGCCCCGGGCGGCGGGTCCGTCGCCGTTCCCGCAGCTCGCCGCCCCCCGCCGGTGCCCGCCCGGGAACGCCGCTGCCGCCCCGGGCGGACCCGGGGCGGCAGCGGCGTCGTTCGGCGGGGTGCGGGCCGGTCAGCCCTCCGCGGCCGGCACGGCCGCCGGGATGTTCCCCAGCCCGTCCGCGCCGACCTGGACCGCCGACTCGTCCAGCGCGGCCGAGACGACCGGCTGCGGCTTCCCGTCGAGGTCCAGCACCGGTACCGCCTCCTTGTACCAGGACTCGATGACGGCGTTGCCCCAGAAGTCCCGGCGCCGGTCGTCGTTCACGTTCCAGCGGAAGGTCTCGTGGTCCGGGTCGCCGGTGTAGTAGTCGGAGGTGTAGATCTCCACCCGGTGGCCGTCCGGGTCGCGCAGGTACACGTAGAAGGCGTTGGACACGCCGTGGCGCCCGGGCCCGCGCTCGATGTGGTGCTCGGCCCGCAGCGAGCCGAAGATGTCGGCCGTCCGCAGCACCTGGTGCGCCTCGGGGGCGAAGACCCCGACGTGGTGCAGCCGCGGCCCGGCGCCGCTGGTGAACGCGACGTCGTGGACGGTCTGCTTGCGGAACATCCAGGCCGCGTACAGCTCGTGCTCGTCGCCCTCGATGGTCTCCGAGCAGCCGAAGCCGAGGGAGCGGTAGTGCTCGTAGGCGGCGGGTATGTCCGGAACCACGATGTTGAAGTGGTCCAGCCGGGCGACCTCCGCCCCCCGGCGCAGGTCGTACCGCTGGATGAGCCGCTCGGCCCGCTCGATCGCGTGGAAGAACTCGACGGTGAAGCCGAGCGGGTCCACCACGCGGACGGCGTCGCCGACGCCGCGGGTGCCGGTGCCGGCCGGGACCCGGCGCACGGGGCAGCCGAGTGCGGTGAAGAACTCCTCGGCGTGGTCCAGGTCCTCAGGGGTGCGCACCCGGTAGGCGAGGTGGTCCAGCGCGGCGGCGTCGCCCACCCGCAGGACGAGGCTGTGGTGGGTGAGCTCGTCGGTGCCCCGCAGGTACAGCGTGCGGTCGTCCTCGTACTGGACGTGGAAGCCGAGCATGTCGACCCAGAACCAGCGGGTGCGGGGCAGGTCGGTGACGACCAGCTGGGCGTAGGCGGAGCGTACGACGTCCGGGGGGGTGGGCATCTCCGTGACCTCCATCTGCGGGTCAGTGCTGCTCGTCGGCGCCGAAGCGCGGGGTGTGGACGTCACCGAGCATCACGTGGACGATCTTGGACTCGGTGTAGAAGTCGATGCTGTGCGCACCGCCCTCGCGGCCGAGGCCGCTGGCCTTGACCCCGCCGAACGGCGTGCGGAGGTCGCGGACGTTGTGGGAGTTGATCCAGACCATGCCGGACTCCACGGCGTGGGCGACCCGGTGACCCCGCTTGAGGTCGGACGTCCACACGTAGGCGGCCAGACCGTACTCGGTGGCGTTGGCCAGGTCAATGGCCTCGTGTTCGTCGTCGAACGGGGCGACCGCGACCACCGGGCCGAAGATCTCCTCCTGGAAGATCCGGGCGTCGCGCGGCACGTCCGCGAAGACGGTCGGCCGGAGGTAGTTCCCCTCGGGCAGGTGCTCCGGGCGCCCGCCGCCGGCGACCAGCCGGGCCTCCGTGCGTCCGGTCTCGACGTAGTCCAGCACCCGCCGGTAGTGCTCGGGGTGCACCAGCGCGCCGACCTCGGTCGCCGGGTCGCCCGGCAGGCCGACCCTGACCCGCTCGGCCCGCTCGGCCAGCCGGCGGGTGAACTCCTCGTACAGCGGGCGCTCGACAAGGACCCGGGAGCCGGCCGTGCAGCGCTCGCCGTTGAGCGAGAAGACGCCGAACACCACCGAGTCCAGGGCGGCCTCGACGTCCGCGTCGGCGAAGACCACGACCGGGGACTTGCCGCCCAGCTCCATGGAGACGGTCTTCAGCCGGTTCGCCGAGCAGCGCACGATGTGCCGGCCGGTGGCGGTGGAGCCGGTGAACGACAGGATCGGCACGTCCGGGTGGTCGACCAGGGCCTGACCGGCCTCCGGGCCGAGCCCGTGCACGATGTTGACCACGCCGGCCGGCACGCCCGCCTCGGTGAGGATCTGCGGCCAGAGGCTGGCGGACAGCGGGGTCCACTCGGCGGGCTTGAGCACCAGGGTGCAGCCGGAGGCGATGGCCGGTGCCAGCTTCCAGCTCTCCAGCATGAACGGGGTGTTCCACGGGGTGATCAGTCCGGCCACGCCGACCGGCGTGCGCACCACGTAGTTCAGCTGCTGGCTCCCGACCCGGAACGCCTCCTCGCCGAGGGCGACGACGACGTCGGCGAAGTAGCGGAAGTTCTCGGCGGCTCGCCGGGCCTGGCCGCGCGCCTGGGTGATCGGCAGGCCGGTGTCGAAGGACTCGAACGCGGCCAGCTCCTCCTCGCGGGCCTCGACGGCGTCGGCGATCCGGTTGAGCACGGTGGCCCGCTCGCGGTTGCCGAGTGCCGCCCACGCGGGGAAGGCGGCCCTGGCCGCCGCGACGGCGCGCTCGACGTCGGCCGCGCCGCCCGCCGCGAGGGTGGCGTAGGGGGTGTTGGAGACCGGGTCGGCGACGTCGAGGACGCGGCCGTCGGCGGAGGGGGCGGCCGCTCCGCCGATCCAGTGCAGGATCGCGCCGGGCAGTCCGGCCGGGCGGGCCGGCGCGCCGGCGGGGTCGGCGGCGGCCTCCGGGGTCGCCTGGGTGCTGGTGGTCATCTCGTCTCCTGCTCTCGTGGTGGGCGGGGCCGCCGGCCCCGGGGTCACAGCTGCTGGGTCAGGTCGCCGCCCGCGGCGAGGAGCGCGCGGATCCGCTCCAGGCCGGCGTCGGTCGGGGCGGTGAGCGGCGGACGGACGTGGTCGGAGGCGATCCGCCCCTGCCGGGCCAGGACCCACTTGGCGGGGGCCGGGTTGGTCTCCACGAACAGCAGGTCCACCAGCGGGTGGAGCCGGTAGTGCAACGCGCGGGCGCCGGCGTGGTCGCCCTGCTCCCACAGCTCGTACATCCGGGCCACGGCGGCGGGTGCGAGGTTGGCGACGGCGCTGATGAACCCGGCCCCGCCGAGCGCCATCAGGGGCAGGCAGAGCAGCTCGATGCCGGACCAGACGAGCAGTTCGGGGCCGCAGGCGTGCAGGACGCGCGAGAAGTGCTCGAAGTCCTTGGTGGTTTCCTTGACGCCGACGACGTTGTCGAAGTCGGTGAACAGCCGGCGCACCGTCTCCGGCTCGATGTCCACGGCGGTGCGCGAGGGCACGTTGTAGATCACCAGCGGCAGGTCGGGGAACTCCCGGGCCACCGTGGCGTACCACCGGTAGAGCGCCTCCTGGGTGGGCCGCGCGTAGTACGGGGTGATCACCAGCGCGGCGTCGGCGCCGAGTTCGGCCGCGGCGGCGGTGAGTTCGAGGGTCTCGTCGAGCTTGGCGGAGCCGGTCCCGGGCAGGAACGGCACCCGGTCGGCGATCTCGTCGGCGGCGGTGCGCATCGCGGCGATCCGCTCCGCGACGCTCTGCGCGCTCGGCTCGCCGGTGGAGCCGCCCAGCGAGATGCCGTGCGAGCCGGAGTCGAGCTGCCAGCGGACGAGGGCGCGCAGCGAGTCGTGGTCCACGGCGCCGGCGTCGGTGAAGGGGGTGACCACGGGGGCGAGGGAGCCGCGGATCGCGGACGGGTCGCTTCGGAACTTCATCGGTTCTCCGTCGGGAGTGGGGGAGGAGAGGGGGGAGAGGGGCGGGGAAGTGCGGGAGGGGGAGGGGGCGGGGGTCAGTCGCCCTGCGGCCGGTTCTCGCGCAGGTAGAGCGCGCGCCAGTGCTCGTCCATCGGGTAGAGCCCCTTGATGCCGGCGCCCCGGTCCACCTGGCGCAGGATGAAGCGCTCCTCGTCCTCCTGCGCGACGGCGGCCCGGGCGACCTCGGCGGCCAGTGCGGGCGGGATGACCACGACCCCCTCGGCGTCGCCGACCAGCACGTCGCCGGGCATGACGAGCACCCCGCCGCAGGCGACCGGCACCTGCGAGTCCATCGGGACGTGCCGGCGGCCCAGCACGGCGGCGTGCGCGACGGCGTAGTAGGAGGGCAGGTCGAGCTCGGCGAAGGCCGGGCTGTCGCGCAGCCCGCCGTCGGTGACCACCCCGGCCGCGCCGCGGCGCAGCGCGCGCAGCGCGAGGATGTCGCCGAGGGTGCCGGAGCCGTGCTCGCCGCGGGCCTCGATGACCAGCACCTCGCCGGGCAGGATCTCCTCGACGGTGCTCTTCTGGGCGTTCATCCCGCCGCCGCGCTCGGCGAACACGTCCTCGCGCAGCGGCAGGTAGCGCAGGGTGCGGGCGACGCCGACCATCCGCAGGTCGGGGCGGGCCGGGCGGACGCCCTCGATGAAGTGGTGGTCGATGCCGCGTGCGCGCAGCTGGCTGGAGAGGGTGGCGGTGGAGACGGTGCGCAGCGCGGCGGCGGTCTCCTCGTCGAGGCCGGCCGGGCCCGCGGGGGCGGCGGCGCGTCCGGCGGCCGACGGCGGGTGGCCGGCGTCGTGCGCGGATCCGTAGGCCGCCTGCCGGGCGGCCTCGGTCGCCCGCGGCAGCGCGCCGTACTCGGTGATGCCGGGTTCCTCGGCGACGATCTCGTTGCGCAGCCGGCCGCTCTCCTCCAGCTCGACCTCCACCACGTCGCCGGGGCGGACGACGGTGGAGCCGGCCGGCGTGCCGATCAGCAGGACGTCGCCCGGCTCCAGGGTGGTCGAGCGGGACAGGTCGGCGATCAGCAGGTCGACGGGGAAGAGGAGTTCCTCGGTGGAGGCGTCCTGGACGAGCAGGCCGTTGACCCAGGTGCGCAGCCGCAGCCGGGTCGGATCGACGTCGGTGAGCAGGGCGGGGCCGACCGGGGTGTAGCCGTCGCGACCCTTGGCCCGCAGGTTGGCGCCGAGGTCGGCGTGCTTGAGGTCGTAGACGCCGAAGTCGTTGGCGGCGGCGTAGCCGGCCACGTGCTCCAGGGCGTTCTCCCGGGAGACCCGGTGGGCGCGGGTGCCGATCACCACGGCGATCTCGCCCTCGAAGGCGAGCAGTTCGCAGCCCGCCGGGCGGACGACGGGCCGTCCGCTCCAGGAGAGCGAGGTGGGGGGCTTGAGGAAGTAGGAGGGGGCGTCCGGTGTCCGGCCGCGTTCAGCCGCGCGGCTGCGGTAGTTGAGGTGGACCGCGATGATCTTTCCCGGCGCCAGCCCTAGGGGGTGCTCCACGTTGCCCTCCTGTAATCGTATACGGCATCATGCACGATAGCGGACGCGATGGGCGCTGACCATGGTTGATCGGATGCGACTTCGTACATGATCCGTGGGCGCAGATCGACCCTGTCGAGGTCATGACCGGGGAGGGTGCGTGCAGTACTATCAAAAATCGTATGCGAAAACTGGGGAGAGGTGCAGGGGCATGAGAGAGATCGACGGCCTGGCGGTGCGGATCATCACGCCGGCGGAGGGCGACGTGCGGACCACCGGAGGGGAGCCGCCCGTCGTCCTGCTGCACGGCTTCGTCTCCGACGGCGTGACCGACTGGATCGCACCGGGCACCGCCGCCGCGCTCGCCGCCACCGGCCGCACCGTCGTGGTGCCGGACCTGCCCGGCCACGGCGCCTCGGCCGACCCGGTCGACGCCGCCGAGATGGGCGCGGGCGCCCTGACGGGCCGTCTGCTGGCGGCCCTGGACGCCCTCGGGGTGGGGGAGTTCGACCTCGTGGGCTACTCCCTCGGCGCCCGGCTGGCCTGGGAGTTCCCGGCCGTCGCGCCCGGGCGGGTGGGGCGCGTGGTGCTCGGCGGGCTCAGCCCGCGCGAGCCGTTCGCGGCCGTCGACGTCGAGGCGCTGCACCGCGCGGTGGCCGGCGGCGGCGAGCCCGAGGACCCCTTCACCGGCATGGTCGCCGGCCTGGTCCGCTCGCGCGGCGACCGGGCCCCGGCCCTCGCCCGCTGCGTCGAGGGGCTGCGCAACACCCCCTTCGCGCCGGGCGGTTGGGCCGGCCGGGTCGCGCCGGTCGTGGTCGTCGGCGCGGACGATGTGATGACCCGGGGCATCGAGAGTATCGTTGCTCCCCTTGACGGGGCGGAGCTGGTGACCGTCCCCGGCGATCACCTGGGGGCCGTGGCCGGTGCGGAGTTCCGCCGTGTCGTACTGAAGGCCCTCGCACGGTGACCGCACGGGGCGCGCGGACCGCCGAGCGGTCCGCCACGGGGGCGATGGCCGGTGTGAGGAAGGACGAGGGAACGGCGTTGGGTTCCGCGAAGGACCGATCCACCGGCGGGTCGAAGGCCGAGCAGAGTTACGAGCTGCTCCGCTCACGCATCCTCGACGGCACGTACGGGCCGGGCTACCGGCTGGTCATGAACCAGCTCGCGCAGGAGACCGGGGTGAGCACCATCCCGCTGCGCGAGGCGCTGCGCCGGCTCCAGTCGGACGGCCTGGTCGAGGTGGTGCGCAACATCGGGGCCCGGGTCGCGGTCTTCGAGTCCGTCCAGGTCGAGCACTCGCTGCAGATCCTGGCCCGGCTGGAGGGGTACGCGACGGCCATCTGCGCGCCGCTGCTGACGCCGGACCAGATCGCCGCCTCGCGCGAGATCAACGCCCGGATGGTGGCCGCGCTGGACGAGTTCGACCCGGCCGCGTTCACCGCCCTCAACCGCACCTTCCACTTCTCCATCTACCAGCACTGCCCGGACGCGCACCTGCGGTCGCTGCTGGAGGCCGAGTGGGCCAGGCTGGACCACATGCGGCGCTCCACCTTCACCTACGTCCCGGGCCGGGCCCGGCGCTCGGTGGTGGAGCACGAGCACATCCTCGACCTGATCGAGCGGGGTGCCGACATGGCGGAGATCGAGCGCGTGGCCTGTGCCCACAAGGCGGCCACCGCCGACGCGCTGCACCAGGCGAAGCCGTCGGGCTGAGCCGGACCCGGCGTCCGGACCCGGGTCCGGACGCCGAGCGGGGCGCCGAGCCCGCAGCAGGGGCGGCACGCGGAAGGGGCGGGAGTCCGAGGACTCCCGCCCCTTCCGGGTTCTGCGGGGGTCACACCAGCAGCTGGCCGCCGTCCACCTGCACCACGGCGCCGGTGATGTGCCGGGCCTGTCCGGAGGCCAGGAACAGCACCAGGGGCGTCAGGTCGGACGTCTCGGCGATCCGGCCGAGCGGGATGCGCGTCTCCCAGAGACCGCGCGCCGTCTCGTCCTCCATCAGCGGCGCCGTCATCGGCGTGTGCACCGGCCCGGGGGCGACGCCGTTGACCCGGATGCCGTGCCCGGCGAGTTCGAGGGCCGCGGTCCGGGTGAGGGCGTCCACCCCGGCCTTGGTGGCCTCGTAGTGGCCGAGCCCCGGGGTCGGCTGGCGGGCCCCGATCGAGCTGATGTTGACGATCGCCCCGCCCCGGCCGGTGTCGGCCATCTGCCGGCCGACCACCTGGGTCACCGTGAAGGTGCCACGCAGGTTGACCGAGACGACCAGGTCGAAGATCTCGGCGGGCAGGTCGAGCAGCGGACCGCCGCCGCCGGCCAGGCCCGCGTTGTTGACCAGGACCTCGACCGGGCCGAACCGCGCGGTGGCCTCGGCCAGGGCGGCGGTCACGCTCTCCCGGTCGGTGACGTCCATGGTGACGGCGAGCGCGCCGGCGCCGATCCCCTCCGCCACCGTGTCGGCCGCCGCACGGTTCAGGTCGGCGACCACCACCCGGTCGCCGGCCGCCGCGAACGCCTCGGCGACCGCGCGGCCGATGCCGCTGCCCGCCCCGGTGACCAGGACGACGCGCCCTTCGGTGCTCATCGTGCCTCCGCGATGAGGATGCGCGGGCTGCCGGGCAGCGCGCGGGTCTCGACGGGCTCCCAGCCGGCCTCGCGCAGCCAGCCGCGGACCTCGTCCTCCGGGTAGACGATCGTGCCGTCGATCACCAGGTACTCGCCGGCGTGCAGGGCGTCGATGCCGCGCTGCTGCTCGTCGGAGTCGAGGAAGAAGTCGAGCAGGACCAGCTTCGCACCCTCGGCCGCCGCCGCGCGCGCCCGGCGGACGATGGCGCGGTTCTGCTCGGCGTCGAAGCGGTGGGCCACGTGCTCCAGCAGCACCAGGTCGAAGCCGCCCGGGACGTCGCCCGTGACGGCGTCGCCCTCGACGATCTCCACCCGGTCGGCCACCCCGGCGCCGGCCAGCACGCCCCGGGCGTGGCCGACCAGCTCGCCGGCCGAGAAGAAGGTGCCCCTGAGGCCGGGGGCGGCCTTGAGAGCCTCGGCCAGGAACGAGCCGGAGAGGCCGCCGAGGTCCAGCACCCGCTCGTGCGCGGTGAAGTCGTAGTGCTCGGCGAGCTGGCGGGCGTGCAGCGCGTTGTAGGTCATCACGCCGGCCAGGAAGGTGGTCATCCGGTCGCCGCCGAGGTCCAGCCGGTTGGGCTCGGCGGTCCGGCTGGTCTCGCCGAAGCCCAGCCAGTGGCCGTAGCTGATCTCGTCGAGGAAGGTCAGGAAGGGGCGCAGGTCGATCTCGCCCTCGGCGCCGGTGAGGTAGGCGGCGGTACTCGCGGAGTTCGCGTAGCGTCCGGCCGTACGCTCCAGCAGTCCGAGGCCGGCCATCGCGTCGGCCAGGATGCGGCTGGTGCGTTCCGGGAGGCCGGTGCGGGCGGCGATCTGCGGGACGTCCTGCGGGCCGTCGGCGAGCGCGGCGAACAGGCCCGCGTCGGCGGCGGCGAAGAGCTGCTTGGCGGCCATGTAGCCGACGGCCACGTCGACGATCGGCGTCGGGTCCGCGGAACGGGGGGATTCCGGACGAAGGGACATATCGTGTCCTCCTTGGCGGTCAAAGAATATGCCGGATGCTATACGATCGTCCTCCCGGCGGCCAGAGCCGGACTACTCGGATCCCAGGAGGTTGACGTGGAGCTCTCGCAGGCTGACTCCCCCCGCGGCGGTGCGGGCGCGCCGGACGGTGCGTCCGCGACGGACCGCGTGCCCCGGCGCAGGCTCGGCGCCGACGGCCCGGAGGTGCCGGTGTTCGGCCTCGGCTCGTGGAACACCTGGGACCGGATGACCACCGACGAGGCCGCCGAGCTGGTCTCCCGCGCCGTCGCGCGCGGGGTCGACCTGTTCGACGTCGCCCACTACAACTTCGGGCCGCACGCGGAGAACGCGGTCACCGACATCATCTTCGGCGAGGCGGTCCGCACCGCCGGCCTGGCCCGCGAGGACTACCTGCTCTGCGGGAAGCTCTGGCTCTGGGACTACCCGAAGGCGTCGTTCGCGGAGCAGCTGGACGTCTCGCTGGCCCGGGTCGGCACCGACCGCGCCGACTTCGTGGTGGCCGGCGACCACCTCGGCGAGCTGGACGTCCACTCCGTGGTCACCGACGTCGCCGAGCTGGTGCGGGCCGGGCGGTTCACCGCCTGGGGCGTCAACAACTGGTCCGCCGACGACCTGTGGGCCGCCCGCCGGTTCGCGCTCGCCGAGGGCCTGGTCCCGCCGTCGTTCGCCCAGCTCAAGTACAGCCTGGCCCGCCGCTCGGTGCCCGAGGGGGAGCCCTACGGCCGGCTCTTCGACGAGGCCGGGCTCGGCCTCCAGGCCTCCGACGTCTTCGAGGGCGGCATCCTGGCCGGCAAGCTGCACCCGCAGCGCAAGATCGGCGCCGACCCGGGCGGCATCCGCGAGCGGATCCGGGAGTCCTACCCGGAGGTGCTGCGGGTCGCGGAACGCTTCGGCGCCACGCCGGCCCAGCTGGCCGTCGCCTTCACGCTCACCCACCGGGCTGCCGCCAGCGTGCTGTTCGGCGCCAGCAGCATCGAGCAGTTCGAGACCAACCTCGGCGCGCTGGACCTGCTGGAGCGCCACGGCGGCGAACTGCGCGAGGCGGTCGCCGGTCTCTGGCTGGACCGCGACGTCGTCCACCCCGGCGCCTCCTGGGGAACCGACGCCCCGGCCCGCTGACGCCCGTCCGGCAGGGCCCGGCGGCTCCGCAGCGGCGACGGGCGCGCCCCGGACCTCCACCGTGCGAGGTCCGGGGCGCGCCCGTCGGGTCCGTTCCGTCCGTCCTGCCCGTCGCGTCCGCCAGGCCGCGGCGGTCGCCGCTCCGGGCTCAGACCTCGTGCACCACCCGGCCGTCGACCACGGTCATCGCCACCGGGACCTCGGGCAGCGCACCCGGGTCGACGTCCCGCAGGTCCGCGCCGAGCAGGCACAGGTCGGCGACCTTCCCGGCCTCCAGGGTGCCCTTCCAGCGCTCGGCGCCGTCCTGCCGGGCCGGCGCCACGGTGTAGGCGTACAGCGCCTCGTCGAGCGCGAGCCGCTGCCCGCGGCCTCCCGCGGTGCCGTCGGCCCCGGCCCGGGTGGCCGCCGCCGCCACGCCGGCCCGCCAGTCCGGAGCGAGCACCGGCGCGTCCGAGCTGAGGCAGAGCGGGACACCGGCGGTCAGCGCGTCGCGCACCGGCCAGGCGTGGGCGAGGGCGTCCGGGCCGAGGGCCCCGGCGAGCATCGGGGCGGTCGCGGCGGCGATGCCCGGCTGGGTGTTCAGCCCGACCCCGGCGGCGGCCATCGCGGCGAGCGTCGCCGGGTGGACGACGTCGCCGTGGATGAGGTAGTGGCGGCCGTCCCGGCCGTCCGTCGCGCGGGCCTCGGCGAAGGCCCCGGTGACCACGCGGGTGGTTCGGCTGCCGGTGGCGTGCACCCCGATCTGGTGACCGGCCGCGTGCGCGGCGCGGATCATCGAGCGCAGGTTCACCTCGCGCTCGCCGGCGTCGGCGCCGTCCACCAGCAGGGCGCCGTGGCCGCCGTCGGCGTACGGCTCCTCGCTCCACGCGCTGCCCATCGGCGGGATGCCGTCGGCGAAGATCTTCACCCCGGCGACGCGGAACCAGCCGGGGACCTCGGCCGGCGCCCGGAACCCGGCCAGGCCGCGCAGCAGGTCGGTGGCGCTGCTCGCGCCGTCCAGCAGGCCGAACAGCAGCAGCGCGGTGACCCGGGCGCGCAGCAGGCCCTCGGCGGCCAGCGCGGCGTACTCGTGCAGGACGGCGGAGGAGAAGCAGCCGGTGGGTCCGGCGTCCTCGCCGGGTCCGAGGCCCGGTTCGGTGTAGCTGGTGACGCCGAGCGAGGCGAGCAGGTCGCCGGTGCGGAGGATCGCGCGGCGCCGCTCGGCGGGGGTGGTGAGGGCGGCGAGCGCCGGCCCCTCGCCCGCGTGGTCGTGCCCGTGCCCGTCGTGCCCGTGCCCGTCGTGCCCGTGCGCGTCGTGCCTGTGCCCGCCTCCGGGGTGGTCCGGCCCGCCGCCGGTCGGGGCGGCCGCGGCGAGCTGGGCCATCAGGGTGTCCGGCCACATGGTGCCGAGCCACGCCCCGTGCAGGTGCGAGTCGTTGATCCCGGGGATCAGCGAGCGTCCGCGCAGTTCCACCACCCGGGTACCGGGTCCGACGAGCGGCGCGACCTCGGCGTCGGTGCCGGTCCGGAGGATGGTCCCCCCGCTGACCGCGAGCGCCTGGGCGACCGTCCGGGCGCCGTCCATCGTGTGGACACGGCCACCCCTCATGACCAGGTCAGCCGTGGTGATTCCGGTCTGGAGTCCGTTGCGCATCTTCTTGCTCCCAGCTCTGGACACCGTGGATTGTGACTCTTAACGTACATGGAATCAGATACGATTTGCGAGTGCCGGACCCCTGCGACGGCACCCGGGCAATCGGAGGTAAACGATGCCCCTGCACCCCGAGGCACAGCTGATCATCGACCGGGCCGGTGCGGCGGAGCAGCCCGCCCAGCCCGTCGAACTCGATGCCCAGACCATGCGCGAACAGTTCCGCACCACCTGGACCATGCCCGAGACGCTCCCGGCCGTCGGTTCGGTGGCCGACACCACCGTGCCGGGCCCGGCGGGCGACATCCCCGTACGGATCTACACCCCCGAGGGCGAGGGCCCCTTCCCGGCCTTCGTCTGGCTGCACGGCGGCGGATGGACCATCGGCTGTCTCGACGAGAACGAGTACTCCTGCCGCGCCGTCTGCGCCGCCTCCGGCGCGGTGGTCGTCTCGGTGGACTACCGGCTCGCGCCGGAACACCCCTACCCGGCCGCCGCGGACGACTGCTACGCCGTCCTCACCTGGCTCCACGAGCACGGCGCCACCATCGGCGTCGACCCCGGGCGGCTCGCCGTCGGCGGGGAGAGCGCGGGCGGCAACCTCGCCGCCGTCACCGGTCTGCGCGCCCGCGACCTCGGCGGCCCCCGGATCTCCCTCCAGGTCCTGATCTCCCCGGTGGTCGCCCACCCCGACGAGGGCCGGCTCTCCTACCGCGACTTCGCCGACGGCTACTTCCTGTCCAAGGACAGCATGGACTGGTTCTTCACCCAGTACCCGCGCGACGAGGCGGACCTCGCCGACCCGTACCTGCTCCCGCTGCGCGCCCGCGACCTCTCCGGACTGCCCCGCGCACTCGTCCTGGAGGCCGAGTACGACGTGCTCCGCGACGAGGGCGAGGAGTACGCCCGGGCGCTCGCCGCGGCCGGGGTCGAGACCTCCCTGGTCCGGTTCGACGGCCTCATCCACGGCTTCTTCGGCCTGCTCGCCACCGACCTCACCGACGCCGCCCGGGCCCACGCCCTGGTCGCCGACGCCATCCGCTCCGCCTGCGGCGGAGCCGCGTGATGACGCCCGCGCTCGCACTGCGCGACGTCAGCATCAGCCGGGCCGAGGCCCCGGTCGTCCACGGGGTCAGCCTGGACGTCGCCCCCGCCTCGGTGACCGTCCTGCTCGGGGCCAACGGCGCCGGGAAGACCACCCTGATGGACGGCATCGCCGGCCTGGTCCGCTGCACCTCCGGCACCGTCACCCTCGACGGCAAACCCCTCGACAAACTCTCCACCTACCGCCGCGCCACCTCCGGCCTGGCCTACGTGGAGCAGTCCCGCAGCGTCTTCCGCACCCTGACGGTCGAGCAGAACCTGCTGGTCGCCCAGCGGCAGGGCGCCGACCTCGACACGGCGTACCGGCTCTTCCCCGAGCTGGACAAGCGGCGCGGCCTGCAGGCCGGCCACCTCTCCGGCGGCGAGCAGCAGATGCTCGTCCTCGGGCGGGCCCTGGTCGCCGGGCCGAAGACGATCCTGATCGACGAGATGTCCTCCGGCCTCGCGCCGGTGGTCGTCCACCGCCTGATGAAGGCCGTCGCCGACCTGGTGGACCTCGGCATCGCGGTGCTGCTCATCGAGCAGTTCGCCCATCTCGCGCTGGAGATCGGCAGCCGCGCGTACGTGCTCAGCAAGGGCCGGCTGGCCTTCGACGGCCCGTGCGCCGAGCTTCGCGGTGACGCGGAGCGCCTGCACGACTTCTACTTCGGCGCGACCCCGGCACCCGCCGCCGCGGCGGCGGGCGCCCACAGCCCGGGCAGCGCCCCGGCGGAAAGCGAGGGAGCATGAGCCTCACCGAGAGACTGGCCACCGACCGCCGGGCGCTCGTCACCGGCCTCGGCGCCGCCGTCGCCGCCTGCGTCCTGGTGCCGGCCCTGCTGCCGCCCTACTGGGTGTACCTGGCGATCACCGCCGTGGTCAGCGCCGTCATCATGCAGAGCTACGGCGTCATCGTCGGCCGGGTCGGCGTGATGTCGCTCTGCCAGATGTCCTTCGCCTCGATCGGCGCCTGGGTGGTGCTGCGGCTCAACGTCGCGCAGGCCCCCGGCGGGTTCCTGGTCTGGCTGGTGCTCGGCGGTCTGGCCGCCGTCCCGGTCGGGGTCGCCATCGGGCTCCCGGCGCTGCGGATCCGGGGCGTCAACCTGGCCGTGGTGACCTTCGGCTTCGCGGTCTCGGCCGACATCGTGCTGAACGCCAACCAGTTCCCCGGCATGTCCGAGCTCAAGACCCTGGAGCGGCCCGCCCTGTTCGAGGGCGACGGCGGCTACTTCGTCCTGGTCGTGATCGTCTTCACCGTGCTGGCCCTCGGGCTCGCCCTGCTGAACCGCACCCGGCTCGGGATGTCCTGGGCCGAGCTGCGGCACTCCGAGCGGGCCGCCGCCGCGCACGGCGTCTCGGTCGCCCGCGCCAAGCTGGCCGCGTTCGCGATCAGCGCCTTCGTCGCGGGTGTCGGCGGCGGTCTGATGGCCGGACAGTTCGGCCTGGTCGTGCCCGGCAACTTCGCCATGATGCAGTCGCTCGCACTGTTCGCGGTCGCCGTCCTGATCGGCCCGCACAACCCCGAGGGCGCCGTGATGGGCGGGGTCTTCGGTGCGGTGATGGCCACCGTGCTGGAGAAGCTGGACCTGCCGCAGGACCTCGGCGGCATGCTGTTCGGGGTCGGCGCCGTCCTGGCCCTGCGCAGCGGGGTCAGCCAGACCGACTTCACCCGGGCCCGCAAGCGCGAACGCGCGGCGCGGAGGTTCCTGGAGACCCACGAGGCCCGGCCGGCCGCCGGGCTCCCGGCCGCCGAGGACCTGCCGGGGCCGCTCGCCGCATCCGTCCCCGCCGCATCCGCCCCCGTGGCATCCGCCCCCGCCGCGGCCGGCGGCGAACCGGCCCTGACCGTACGGGGGTTGACCGTCCGCTACGGGTCGGTGACCGCCCTGGAGGGCGTCGACCTGACCGTCCCGCGGGGCGCCGTGGTCGGACTCATCGGCCCCAACGGCGCCGGCAAGTCCACCTTCATCGCCGCCGTCACCGGTTTCGTCGGCGGCTACGAGGGGAGCGTGGCGCTCGTCGGATCCCCGATCGACCGGCTCAGCCCCAGCGCCCGCGCCACCCGCGGCCTGCGCCGCACCTTCCAGACCACCACCATCGCCCCGGAACTCACCCAGTACGAGTACCTCACCATCGGCGCCGGGCGCCGGCTCTCCACGGAGGAGGCCGACGAACTGCTCGCGTTCTTCGGCTGCCCGCCCGGCCGGCTGCCGGTCTCGATGGTCGACGCGGGTGCCCGCCGCCTGCTGGACGTCGCCGCCGCCGTCGCCGCCCGGCCCGCCGTCGCCCTGCTCGACGAGCCCGCCGCCGGTCAGTCCGCCGCCGAGTCGCTCGCGCTCGGCCGCCGGCTGGCGCAGGTCCCGGCCCGGTTCGGTGTCTCCGTCCTGCTCGTCGAGCACGACATGGACCTCGTCCAGGCCGCATGCTCCGAGGTCACCGTCCTCGACTTCGGCCACGTCATCGCCACCGGCCCGACCGGCGAGGTGCTCGCCGACCCGACCGTGATGGCCGCCTACCTCGGCACCGCGGACGTCCCGGTCGGCTGACCGCCGCCCGCCGCCCGCCGCCCGCCGCCCGCAGCCCGCAGCTCCACCGGCCCGGCCCGTACCACCCCCGCACCCCCGCGACACCCACCCCCACCCTCGTGCGGAACCGCGCAACCCCGTTCCGGCGCGCCCCCACAGACGGAAATGAGTGCACCAATGAAGCATGCACGGCTGACCGCCGCCCTCGCCGCCGCCACCGCACTGGCCCTCGGCGCCACCGCCTGTGACGGCGGATCCGGCTCGGACACCGGCCCGATCAAGGTCGGTGCGATCAACGGGATCACCGGACTCTTCCAGACCCCCGAGGTCCCCCAGGCGGTCAAGGCCGTCTTCGACGAGGTCAACGCCGCCGGCGGCATCAACGGCCGCAAGCTGGAACTGCTCAGCATGGACGACGCGATGAACCCGCAGCGCGCCACCGAGGCCGCCGTCGACCTCGTCAAGTCCAAGAACGTCGTCGCCCTGGTCGGCTCCTCCAGCGCCGTCGACTGCGGCCTCAACCGCGCGGCCTACAGCAAGGCCCAGGTCGTCTCGATCCCCGCCGTCGGCGTCGACCCCGCCTGCTTCACCAGCCCCAACATCGCGCCGGTCAACCCCGGTCCGTTCAACCTGCTGACCGCCAACCTCTACTACGCCTCCGAGGTGCTCAAGCGGGACAAGGTCTGCCTCGACTACACCGTGCTGCCCGGCAGCGGCGGCGGCATCGAGGACGCGATCAAGAAGTGGACCGAGCTCACCGGCAAGCAGCTCGCCCACAAGGAGCTCGCCATCGCCGAGGGCGACCCGACCAAGTACCTCGTCGCCGACAAGGGCGCCGGCTGCCAGGCCGTCCTCTACAACGGCATCGTCGGCCCCTACTTCGCCCAGGCCAGGACCCAGGGCATGGACGACGTCGACTTCATCGTCGGCGCCAACACCTACACCGACGCCAACGCGCAGGCGATCCCGGCCGGCCTCAAGGTCTACGCCGGCACCGAGTGGCAGCCCTACACCGACACCACCCTGCCGGGCAACGAGCGCTGGTCCCAGCTGGTCGACAAGAACAAGATCCAGAAGACCGCCTTCAGCCAGGGCGGCGTGATGGCCGCCGACGTCTTCGTCCAGGTCCTCAAGGGCATCTCCGGGCCGATCACCCGCGAGTCCGTCACCAAGGCCTTCAAGTCCATGAAGCCGATCGACTACCCGATGGTCGGCACCCCCTGGGTCTTCGGCGAGGGCGACACCCACAACCCCGTCCAGGGCAGCCGCTTCGTCCAGGCCGTCAACGGCAGCTGGCAGGTGCTCCCCGAGGGCTTCGTCGTCCCCGGCAAGAAGTGACCCCGGCCGGCCCTGACCCGGCCGCAGCCCGCCGTCCCCCCACCCCGGACCGTGCGCCGCGCCCCGGCGCACGACCGGACCCCAGGACCCCAGGAGGTGTCCCATGCTCAACTCCACGCTCGCGGGCCTGACCGGTGGCGGCGTCTACGCCCTCCTCGGCCTGTGCGTCGTGCTGACCTACCGGCTCGTCGCCACGGTCAACTTCGCGATGGCGGCCGTCGGCGCGATCGGTGCCTTCGTCATGGTCGGCCTGACCGACGGGGGAGTGAGCCCCTGGCTCGCCCTGCCGGTCGGCGTGCTGGCCGGGGCGGCGCTGTCCGCCCTGCTCGGTACCGTCCTGGTGCGCTGGTTCGCCGATCACTCGCAGAACACCAAGGCGGCCGTCACCGTCGCCGTCTACGTCGCCGTGATGGCCGTCGGCCTGCGGCTGTTCGGCTCCACCACCACCGGCGCGCACAGCTTCCCCAGCCCCTTCGAGAAGCCCGTGCTCACCCTCGGCGGCGTCGTGATCCCGCAGTCGGTGCTGGTCACCATCGCCTTCGCCGCGGTCATCACCGTCGGCGTCGGCCTGCTGCTCGGCCGTACCCGGCTCGGCCTGCGCCTCCAGGCGCTCTCCGAGCGGCCCGCCACCGCGGAGGTGGTCGGCATCCCGGTGGCCCGCCTCGCCGTCGCCGTCTGGGCCGCGATCGGCGCCGTCACCACGCTGGTCGTGGTGCTCGCCGCACCGCGCCTCGGCGGGGACTTCTCCACCCTCGGCAAGCTCATCAACACCGCGCTGGCGGTCGCCATGCTCGGCGCCTTCCGCAGCCTGCCGCTCACCCTTCTCGGCGGCCTCGTACTGGGCTGCCTGGAGGGCTTCTCCGCCTCCGTCGAGGCGATCCAGAAGTACCAGGGCGTGGTGCCCTTCCTGGTGATCGTGGTGCTGCTCTGGTGGCGCAGCCGCAACGAGGTCTGGGACACCGCGCACAGCCGATGACCGGTCCGGGCACCAGCCCGGACCCCGGACCGGGGGAACGAAGGAGAGACCATGACCCGAGTGACCAGCACCAGGGCCGCCGTGCTGCGCACCCACGGCAAGCCGCTGGAGATCGAGGAACTCCCGCTGCCCGAGCGGATCGAACCGGGCGCCGCCCTCGTGCGGATCGACTGCGCCACCCTCTGCGCGACCGACGTCCACCTGTGGAGCGGGGCGATGTCGATGCCCGGCATGCTGCCCCTGGTCCTCGGCCACGAGATGGTCGGCACCGTCGTCGCCGTCGGCGAGGGCACCGTCGACGCGCTGGGCCGCCCGGTCGCGGTCGGCCGGCGGATCGGCTGGTCGGAGTCCACCTGCGGGTACTGCCACGGCTGCACCGCGCTGCGCACCCCGGTGGCCTGCGAGGACCGCGGCTACGGCTTCCGCCAGCGTGCCGACCGGTACCCGTACGCCACCGCCGGGCTCGCCGAGTACAACTACGTCGTCCCGCAGGCGCAGAAGTACCTGCTGCCCGACGAGGTCGAGTCCACCTGGGCCGCCGCGGCCGGCTGCGCCGTCAAGACGGTGCTGCACGCCTTCGACCGGGCGGGCGGCACCCGGCCCGGCTCCTCGGTGGTGATCCAGGGCGCCGGCGCGCTCGGCATCGTGGCCACCGCCGTGGCCAAGGCCGGCGGCGCCGGACCGGTGATCACCATCGGCGCCCCGGACAGCCGGCTCGCACTCGCCGAGGAGTTCGGCGCCGATCTGACCCTCGGTCTGGCCGACGGCCCCGAGGCCCGTCGCGAGGCGGTGCTCGCCGCGACCGGCGGGCGCGGCGCCGACCTGGTGATCGACCTCGCCGGTGCCCCCGGCGTCGGCGCCGAGGCCGTCGACCTCGCCGCCTGGGGCGGCCGGTTCGTGATCGTCGGATCGACCGGTCCGGCTCCGCAGGAGCTGCCGCTGGGCACCGTCATGGGCAAGGAGCTGACCGTGCTCGGCTCGCTCAACGGCGATGTCGGCGACTACCACCGGGCCATCGGGTTCCTGCGCGACTTCCGCCCCCGGTTCGACTGGGACGCGCTGTTCAGCGCCCCGGTCGGCCTGAGCGGCGCCTCCGCGGCCATCGAGGCGATGGCCAGGCTGGAGCAGACCAAGGCCGTCGTCCACCCCTGGCTGCCCTGACCCGCCGTCCGGTCCCCGCCCGGCCGCCCACGGCCGGGACGACCACCCCGTCCACACCCGTCCGCCCGTCCGGGCGGACCCGCCGCGCGGACCGCCGCACCACCGGCGCCCCGCCGCCCGGCCCCCTCGCCGCCCGGCGCCCCGGGACCCCACCCTCCGTGTGTCCCAGCCCGGGGCGCCGGGTGCCCGCCGGCCGTACGCCGGCCGGCCACCGCACCCGCCGTACGCCCGCCGACCGCTCCCGAAACCCATGAGGACCGCCATGCCCATCGTCCCCCGCCGCAGGCTCGGCACCGCCGGCCCCGAGGTGTCCGCCCTCTCCCTCGGCTCCTGGCACACCTACGACCGGATGGACTTCGGCGACGCCGTCGCCATGGTCCGCCACGCCGTGGACCTCGGCGTCAACCTCTTCGACGTGGCCGTCTACGGCCTGCCCGGCCATCCGCCGGTCTTCACGGACGTGCTGTTCTCCGCGATCGTCCGGGCGGCCGGCCTCGCCCGCGAGGAGTACCTGCTGTCGGTGAAGCTGTGGCTGGAGCCCTACCCCGCGCAGTCGCTGCGCGACCAGCTGGCCAACGCGCTGTTCCGGGCCGGTGCCGAGCACGCCGACGTCGCGGTCCTCGGCGACATCCGCCGCGACGACCTCGACCTGCGCGGCATCGCCGAGGAACTCGCCGTCCTGGAGGCGGAGGGTCTGATCGGCTGCTGGGGCGTCAACAACTGGTCCGCCACCGCGATCCGCACCGTCCGCGACCACGCCCGGGCCGCCGGCTCGCCCGGCCCGCAGCTCGCCCAGCTCAAGTACAGCCCCTGCCGCCGCGCCATCCCGGACGGCGAGCCGTTCGCCGCGCTCTTCGCCGAGGGCCTGACGATGCAGGCCTCCGACGTCCTGGAGGGCGGCATCCTCGCCGGCCGGACCAGCCCGTCGCGCGAGATCGGCCGCGACCCGGGCGGGATCCGCGACCGGATCACCGGGGCCGCCCCGGGCCTGGCCGCCGTCGCCGCCGAGCTCGGCGCCACCCCCGCCCAGCTCTGCGTCGCCTTCACCCTCACCCACCCCGCCACCGCCACCGTGCTGTTCGGCGCCAGCCGGATGCGGCAGCTGACCGAGAACGTCGGCGCCCTCGACCTGCTCGACCGGGTCGGCGCCGACCGGCTGCGCGAGCTGGTCGCCCCGTACTGGGCGGACCGCGACGCCGTCGACCCCGAGGGGCCCTGACACCCCGTGGCCCGCCCCGCCCCGACCAGCGTTCCCCGAACCGGCCCGACCCCGGGCCCGCCCCCAGGAGAGACCGTGGACCGGCCCGCCGACCTCGTCCTCGTCGACGGCGACGTACTGACCGCCGACGCGGACTTCACCACCGCCCAGGCTCTGGCCGTCCGTGACGGCCTGATCACCGCCGTCGGCAGCACCGCCGCCGTCCTCGCCCACGCCGGACCCGCCACCCGGGTCGTCGACCTGCGCGGACGCACCGTCCTGCCCGGCATCAACGACTCCCACCTGCACGGCCACGCCTGGGGCCTAAACCGTCCGCCCCTCGCCCTCGACCTCAACTTCCCCGCCGTCCGCTCGATCGCCGACATCGTCGCGGCCGTCGCCGCCGCGGCCCGCGCCACCGCCCCCGGCGAGTGGATCGTCGGCCGCGGCTGGGACGTCGGCTACCTCGCCGAGTGCCGCGACGGCAGCCGGGACCTGCCCGACCGTGCCGACCTCGACGCCGCGGCCCCGGACAACCCGGTCTGCCTGACCGACTTCTCCGACCACATGGCCTGGGTCAACTCGGCGGCCCTGCGTGCCGCCGGCATCGACCGCGGCACCCGGCCCCCGCCGGGCGGCACGATCGACACGGACCCGACCGGCCACCCCACCGGCATCCTGCGGGAGGCCGCGCAGCGCGCCGTCCACGCGCCCATCCCCCGGGCCGACGAGCGCCGCCGTCGCGCGGCGATCACCGGAGCCGTCCGCGCCCTGCACGCCCTCGGCACCACCAGCTACACCGAACCCGGCCTCGGCCCCGGCGGCGAGGGCATCATGTCCGGCGCGATGGGCACCGGCGCGCTCCACACCTACCTGGACCTCGCCCGGGCCGGCGAACTGGACGCCCGGGTGGGCGTCCTGCTGCTGCCCTCCCCGATGGGCGGCGGCGTCCGGGACCTGCGGGCCGGCCTCGCCGAGCTGGCCGGCGTGCCGCTGGACGGCATCGACCCGCGCCGGCTCGCCGTCCTCGGCGTCAAGCTGTTCGCGGACGGGGTGCCGCCGAACCGCACCGCCTGGATGCACGAGGCCTACCCCGGGGGCGGCCACGGCGCGCTCTGCGTCCACGGCGCCGCACCGGCGCTGCAGGCCGCCGAACTCACCGCCATGATCGACGCCGTCCACGCGGCCGGCCACCAGATCGGCGTGCACGTCACCGGGGACCGGGCGATCGACACGGTCGTCGACGCCTTCGCCGCCGCCCAGCTCGCCCACCCGCGACCCGACGCCCGGCACTACCTGATCCACGGCGACTTCGCGACCCCGCACAGCCTGGCCGTGCTGGCCGCGCACGGCTACGGCGTCAACATGAACCCGGCGATCAAGTGGACCATCTCCGACCTGATGGACGAGGTGGTCGGCGAGGAACGGTCCGGGCGGATGTGGCCGGTGCGGTCCGCCCTCACGGCGGGCGTCCGGGTCTGCGCCAGCTCCGACGCGCCGATCACCGAACCGGACTGGCGGCAGGGCGTCGCCTCGATGCTGCTGCGGGAGTCCAAGGCGACCGGCCGGGCGAGCGGCCCGGGGGAGCGGGTCGGCCTGCGCGAGGCCGTCCGCGCCTACACCGCCGAACCCGCCGTCCAGGACTTCGCCGAGCGCTGGAAGGGCACCGTCGAGGTCGGCAAGGTCGCCGACCTGTGCGTGCTCGGCGGGCGCCTCGCCGACACCTCCCCGCACGACCTGCCGGGGCTGCCGGTCGACCTCACCTACTTCGACGGCCGGCTGGTCCACGGCGCCCACTGAGCGTCCGCCCGTGGGGGAGGGACTCCGGGCGCCTCCCCCACGGGCGGCGCGCCGCCGCGTGGGACCGGGCCGAGCGCGGCCCGGATCCCTAGGGTGGTGCGTGTGAACCGCCTACTCCCGTGGCCGCACAGCCCCGACCCGGCCGGCGGGCCGCCGGTGCGGACCGACTACGCCGGGGCCCTCTACGGGTCACTCCTCGCCGCCTCCGTGATCGCCTCGGCGAGTGTGGTCGGCGACTTCCCGCGCGTCCAGGCCGTCGTGCTGCTCCTCGTGACCGGCCTGGTCTTCTGGGCCGCCCATGTCTACGCGAACCTCGCCGGCGAACGACGGGTCGGCCGGCGGCCCGGCTGGGCCGAGATCCGGCGGGTGGGGCGGCACGAGTGGCCCATCGTGGAGGCCGCCCTGCTGCCTGCGGCGGCTGTCGCCGTGAGCCCCCTCCTGGGGCTGGGGCTGAGCGGCGCGGCGTGGCTCGCGCTGGGGATCGCGGTGGCGCAGCAGGTCGGCTGGGCCTGCGTCGGGGCCGTGCAGGCCGGGGCCACCCGCACAGAGGTGGTGGTCGAGGGTGTGATCAACCTGGTTCTCGGGCTGGTCCTGGTGGCGGCGAAGGCGGCCCTCGGCCACTGAGCGGCGAGGACCGCACGCACCCGCACGCACCCCGTACGCACCCCGCACCGAGCCCGTACGCGCCCCGTGCGGTCCGGCGCGTGGCCCGTGCGGTCCGGGGAGTTGCCCGCGCGTCGGCCGGGGGTGACCGGCCGTGGCCGGTCAGACGGCGCCGAGGTCGATCGCGTAGACCTTGCGGAGCGTCTCGTGCACCGTCCAGGTGGTCCGGTCGCCCTCCCGCAGGACGGCCACGTCGCCGGGCCCGACCTCCAGGGTGGGCCCGTTCTCGACCTCGACGGTGGCCCGGCCGCTGACCACGACGAACAGCTCGTCGGCCTCGGTGTCGGTGACCACCCCGGGGGTGATCTGCCAGACGCCGCGCAGCCGCCGGCCGTCGGGGGACTCCCAGAGCACCCGGCCGGTGACCTGCGGGTCACCGGAGACGATCTGGTCCGGGTCCAGCGGGTCGGGGAGGAGGTCGACGTCGGCCACGTGCAGGGCGAAGCTGTGGATCATGCCCCGACGTTATCCGGCGGAGCCGGGCGGCGGACCTCGCAACCTGTCCGCTCTTCGGCGGCGTGCCTGACAGGTCGCCAACCGGCCTCCCCTCGGTACCGCCGGCCGGTCCTCGCGTCCGACCCGCCTCCGACCAAGCAGGTCAGATCGGCATCAATCGTCCGAAGGATGGGTATCTCCGAAGACGGAGCGGTCGCGGAAGCCCGCACCCCGCTCCGGCACCCCGTCGGGGTGCCACCGGGACCGTCGCTTGAAGAAGCCGGGCAGTGGCCCTCGGGAAGACAACCCGCGGCGCGTGGGCGCGATCCGCCTCCCGCGCGGTCCGAGGGATGCCCGCTGCCCTGGAGCCAGTTGTGCCCACCACCCTTCCCGGCGTGCTGCCGACCGCCGCGCCGCCCCGTCCGGCCCACCACCCCGCAGCCGGTCCGACCACCGGTCCGGGGAGCCCGACCCCGCAGGTCCCGTCCGATCCGCCGGTGTCCGAACTGCCGCCGCGCCCCACCGAGCAGGAACTGCGCGCGATGGGCAAGACCGAGGCCCGCGAGCTGAGCGACGCCCTCTTCGAGCGCCTCACCGGGCTGGCCCGCGAGAGCCACGCCTACAGCTACGTCCGCGGCACCGTCATCGAGCTCAACATGCCGCTGGTGCGCTTCATCGCGGGCCGCTTCCGTCACCGCCCGGAGGAGATGGACGACATCCTCCAGGTCGGCACCATCGGCCTGATCAAGGCCGTGGACGGCTTCGACCCGCAGCGCGGCGTCGAGTTCGTCACCTATGCCATCCCCACCATCGCCGGCGAGATCAAGCGGTTCTTCCGCGACACCTCCTGGCCGGTGCGCGTCCCCCGGCGGATGCAGGAGCTGTACCTGAGCGTCGTGCGCGGCTCCGACCGGCTCGAACAGCGGCTGGGCCGTCTGCCGCAGCCCGCGGAGCTCGCCGAGTACCTCCACCTCACCGTCGACGAGGTGATCGAGGGGCTGGTCGCCGGCCGGGTCTACCGACCCGACTCGCTGGACGCGCTGCGGGACAACGACACCGACGAGACCGGCAGCGCCATGCTCGACCGGCTCGGCTCCTGCGACCCCGGCATCGAACTCGCCGACTTCCGCACCGCCGTCCGGCCCCTCCTCGGCCGGCTGCCGGAACGCGAGCGGACCGTGCTCAAGCTGCGGTTCTGGGACGACCGGACCCAGTCCGAGATAGCCGAACGGGTCGGCGTCTCCCAGATGCACGTCTCCCGGCTGCTCTCCGCCACCCTCACCCGCCTGCGCGAGCAACTGGAGGACCGCGACGCCCCGGGCTGGACGGAGGACCCCGCCGGACCGGGCTGACGGGGGCCGTGCCGGGCCCGCGCCCCGGCCGTGCCCGGAGTCCGGGCCGCCGCCGACGGCAGCCCGGTCGAACGCGCCCGGCCCCGGCCGCGCGGCGCGCGCATGCTCGAACTCGCCAACACCGCCGAGGTGTTCGCCCTGCGCACCGCCTCGCCGTCCTGGGCGGGGGAGTCCGCGTGTAGCCGGGCCGGGCGTGGGCAGACGCCGGGCATGAACGCATCGGTCCGGGCTTCGCCGGTCCGGAGCGGTACCGTGCCGGTCCGGCCGCTCCGCGCCGTCCGCGCGGCCCCGCCTCCCGCGCGGCATCATGGTCGGGACGGCACCGTGCCGTCCCGAACGGACCGGGAGCCGATCATGCAGCTGCCTGCCGGGGAAGGACGCGGGCCGGCGGACGACGCGCTGGAGCCGGGGGTGCTGAAGGTCGCGGCGCGCCGTGAGGGGTCCGTGCTGATCGTCGCCCTGACGGGGGAGCTGGACCACACCTCGACGGACGGTCTGCGGACGGCGCTCGCCGCGCCACCGGAGGGCGGCCTCACCCGGATCGTGGTCGACCTCACCGACCTGCGATTCTGCGACTCCACCGGACTGAACACCCTCCTGCGGGCCCGCCCGGAGGCGGAGCGGGCCGGGCTGCGGCTGGAACTCGCCGGGCCGCGCGGGGTCGTCGCCCGGCTGTTCGAGATCACCGGGGTGAACTCCGTGCTGCGGATCCACCCCGGGCTCGACGCCGCGCTGGGCGCCGGGGAGCCGCCGGACCCGCAGACACCGGACCGGCCCTCCGGTCACGGCTGAGGGGCGCCGTGATGACCGTTCCCGGAGTGGGCCCGCCGTCCCGCCGGGACGAGCTCCGGCGGCTGGCCCTGCGCGGCAGTGACGGTGCGGTCCAGCGCTGCCGGGACTTCAGCCGGCGGGCGCTGCTCGACTGGCGGTGGCTGCCGGCCGACGGGGACGAGCGGCAGCCCGACGAGGAACGGCTCGCCGTCGCGCAGGACGTGCTGCTCATGGTGTCGGAACTCGTCACCAACGCCTGCCTGTACGCCCCGGGCGGCCCCCGCGAACTCCGGCTCCGCTGGGACAGCGTCAGGCTCCGGGTCGAGGTCAGCGACGGCAGCCCGGTGCCGCCGAGGCTGCGCCCGCACGCCGATCCGGGCCGGCCGGGCGGGCACGGGCTGCGGGTGGTGGACCGGCTCGCCCGGGTCTGGGGCTCCCGGCCGGAGGGCGGGGGCAAGCAGGTCTGGCTGGAGGTGCCGTCCCCGCTCCACCGCCTCCGGGGCCTCGACGGCCGGGCGAGCTGACCGGTACGGGCACCGCGGCGGGCGAGGAGCCCGGTCCGGGCGACCGTACCGGCGGCGGGGCCGGCCGGTCAGCGCCCGAGGGCTCGGGCCAGCTCGCCCTTGTTCATCGTCGAACGGCCCTTGATGCCGCGGTGTCTGGCCTCGTTGTACAGCTGGTCGTAGGTGGGCCCGGCGGCGCCCGTGTGCGAACGCTTCCCGCCCCGGTGCCCGGAGGAGACGTCCTGGGTCGAGCTGCGGCTCGCGGTCTTCGACTCGCCGTGCCGGGCACGTTCCTTGTTGACCGTGCGGGCGGCGATCTCCTTCGCCCGGTCCTCGCTCTCGCCCCGGTCGAGGACGCTGTCCTTGATGTGCTCGTACTGGCGCTCCCGCTTGGGGCTGGATCCTCGGGGCATGGCGGCCACTCCTCCCACGGTCGTGTCCCTGTCCGGGCGCGTCTACCCGGGCGGCGGTCGGGCGAACCCGCCCGGGCCGGCCCTTCGCCCGACCGCCGGACGCACGCCCGACCGCCGGACGCACAACCGGCCCGCCCGCCACGCCGCGCCGGTCGGTGGCAGAGTGGGAGGTGAGGCGGTGCCGCCGCCTCCACCGGCCGGGCTGCCCGCGGGGCTCCGGCCGCGCAGCCGATCCGGGCGGTGGACGGATGGACGAACAGGCGGCGCCGGGAGCGGTGCCGGCGGGCCGGAACGCCCCGGCCGAACAGGGGCCGCGCGGCCCGACCGTGCTGCACGCCGCCGCCGGCGGCGCCGGTCCCGACCTGCGGCGCGCCCACCCCGAGACCGGTCCCGTCCTGATGGACGTGATGATGCCCGGCCTCGACGGCTGCGCCACTGTCGCCGCCGTCCGCGCCGGGGAGCGCTTCGCCCGCCCGCCGGTCGTCGCCGTCACCGCCAGGGCGATGCCCGGGGACCGGGACGGGAGCCGCGCGGCCGGGGCCGACCACGTCACCAAGCCGGTGGACACCGACCACCTGCCGGCCCGGATGCGGCACCGGCCGGACGCGCCATGACGGGCGATCCCTGGCCCGGCGACCCCCGGCACGGCGGAGCCGGGGCCGGCGAGGGCGACTCCGCGTCCGGCAGCGCCCGGCTGCTGGCCGCCGCCGTCCGGCGGCTCCAGGACGACGCGGCCCGGGTGCGCGCGGAGGAGGGGCCCCGGACCCTCGTCGACCTGGCCACCGGCATGCTCGCCGAACGGCTGGCCGTGCCGCCCGGCGAGGCGGCCGTCCGCCTCGCCGGGCTCGCCCGCACGGCGGGGGTACCGGTCGCCACGCTGGCGGCCGACATCGTCGGGCGGCAGGAGGACCGGGAGGAGCTGCCGACGCCGTCCGGGCCGTCCGGGCCGTCGGCGCAGCCCGCCCGGAACCCCGCTGCCGAGCGGGCCGCCGAGCCGGCCGCCGCATCGGTCGCCGCCCGGGCGATCGCCGCCGCACCCGACCTGCCGGCCGCCGTCGACGCCCTGCTCCGGCAGATCGCCGGACCGCTCGGCGCCCACGCCGTCGTGGTCTGGCAGCGGTTGCCCGGCGGGGCCCTCGCACTCGTGGCCCAGGCCGGGCTCCGCGCGGACGAGGCCGAAGCCTGGAGCCGCGTCCCGCCGACGGTCGCCACCCCGGCCCAGCGGGCCGTCTCGGAGGGCGTCGAGTGCTGGCCCGACGACGGGACCGCGGGTACCACGGGCCCCGTCCCGGCCGTGCCGTCGGTCGGTGGTGTCGACGCGCCGCGGCTCGTCCTCCCCCTTGTCGACGACGGTCGGCGGCGGGGAGCGCTCGAAGTGCTCTGGCCCGGCCCCGCACCCGTTCTCACCCCGCCGCAGCACCGCCGGCTCCGCGCCCTCGCCGACCTCTGCACCACCCTGCTCGGCGATCCGGGCGCCCCGGCCGAACCGGACCGGCAGGCCGACGTGCTCGACGGTCTGCTCACGCCCGCCCTGCTGCTCGAACCCGTCCTCAGGGACGGCCGGGTGGTCGACTTCACCATCCTCCGCACCAGCCCGCCGTTCCGCGATCCGCTCGGCCGCCCCCGCAGCGGGCTGGACGGCGCCTCCCTGCTGGAGGTCTACCCGGTCGCCTGCGCCACCGGCCTGCTCGAACCGCTGCTGCGCGCCCACGCGAGCGGCGAACCCCGGTCCGGCGAGCGTCTCCACGTGGTCTTCCGGAGCGGCGGGACGGACGTGCCCGTCACCGTCCGGCTCGCCGTCGCGCCGTTCGGCCGCTGCCTGCTGGTCACCTGGCAGCCCGCGGCCGACCGGCCCGGCGAGTCCGACCAGGCCGCCATGCAGCACCAGGCCCAGCGGCTCGCCCGGGTCGCCGGCTTCCAGGAGCACCCGGGGACCGGCCGGATCCTCTGGGGCGAAGGCCTGGCCGAGCTGTACGGGCGGTCGCCGCAGGCCCCCGCCGTTCCGCTGGCCGACCTGGCCGGGCACGTCCACCCCGACGACGAGCCCGCCGTCCGGAGGCTCGTGGACGCCGTCGAGCGCCGCCACCGCACCTCCTCCGCCGTGTTCCGGCTGCGCCACCCCGACGGCACCGAGCACTACACCAGGGTCGTCGTCGAGCCGGTCCTGGACGAGGACGGCCGACTGGACGCCGTCCGCGGGGCGTACCTCGACGTGTCGGCGCAGCACCGGACGGAGATCGCGCTGGGCGCCACCCGGCAGCGGCTCGCCGACAGCGAGCAGGAGACGGTCGAGAGCGAGCAGTTGGCCCTCCGCCTCCAGCGGGCGATCCTGCCCTCCGCGCCGCCGCCGCTCGACACCACGGGCCTGCGGGCCGCCGTCCGCTACCGGCCCGCCGCCAAGCGGGAACGGGTCGGCGGCGACTGGTACGACGTGCTGGTGCTCCCCGGCAAGCGGGTGCTGCTGGCCGTCGGCGACGTCGCGGGGCACGGCGTCGGCGCGGCCACCGGCATGGTCGCGCTCCGGCACGCGCTGCGCGGCCTCGCCGTCACGGGTGCCGGGCCGGGCCGGCTGCTGGAGTGGGCCAACACCGTCGCCCTGCGCGAACCGGGACAGGTCACGGCCACGGCCGCCTGCGTGCTGTTCGACCCGGCCGGTGGCGAGGTGCGCTGGGCCCGGGCCGGACACCTGCCGCCGATCCTGCTGGGTCCGTCCGGGGCCGAGGTGCTGCCGCTGCCGCACGGGGTGCTGCTCGGCGCCCTGGAGGAGGCCGTGTACGAGGAGCGGACCGTCCAACCGGTCGCCGGCGACGTCCTGCTGCTCTACACCGACGGCCTCGTCGAGCGCCGGGGCCACCCGACGGAGGAGTCCGTCGGCCAGCTGATCCGGGCGGCCGGCCCGCCCGGCCACGACCTGGAGCGGTATCTGGACCGCCTGTTGGAGCTCAGCCCGGCCGACACCGACGACGACACCTGCCTCGTCGCCGTCCGGATCGAGTAGCGCGAGGCCGGCCCCCGGTGGAGGGGCCGGCCGTCTTCGCGCGTTAGCCCCGGGGCGGGGAGGGTAGGCGCGGGTCGACGGGGTGGAGCCGGGGAGAACGGGACCGGAGGACATCGCCATGCTGCTGTTCGGACTTCTGCTGATCGTCGCGACCGGGGCCTTCACGGGCCTGCTGATCGCGGACAACCTGTCCGGCGGGCCGGAGTACCAGGTCACGATTCTGGGGCAGGACCTGGTGACGCTCGACGCCCTGGGGATCTTCCTGGCCGGTCTGGCGCTCGCCCTGCTGTTCTGTCTCGGTCTGGCGCTCGCCACGGCCCGGGTCTTCCGTCGGCGTCGTGGCGCCCGACACGCCGCCCGGTCCGGGAAGCACCCGGCCGAGGACGTCCGTCAGGACCGGCCGCCCGTCCGCGAGGAGCCTGCGGGCCGTGAGGACTCCGCGATCCGTGCGGACTCCGGCGTCCGTGCGGACCCGGCCGTCCGGGACGTCAGGGGCGAGCCGCCCGCCCGTGGGGACGCACCGCGCTCGCCGTCCGTCGACGGGGCGGGCGGCCGCGCCGTCGCGGCACCGGGCGAGGAGTCCTCGCAGGGCGGCGGACTCCGCCGCTTCCCCGGACGCTGACACACGAGTCCGGGGCGCCGGCCGAGCGCCGACGGTGCCCCGGAGAGGACGACGAACCAGGAGGGATCGACTCTGATGACCTGCAGCCGGCTGTACGACGGGCCCGGCACGGCCGGGCCCGGCACCGCCGAACCCGGCATCCCTGCGTCGAGCACGGCCGACCCCGGCACCGGCCCCCCGTGGGAGGCCGGCCGGCTGCCGCTGTCGGCGCACCCCGGCGTGGTCTCCGCGGCGAGGGACTTCACGGCGTACCGGCTGGCGGGCAGAGCCGACCCGGTCGTGGTCGGGGACGCCGTGCTGCTGGTCTCCGAGGTGGTCTCCAACGCCTGCCGGCACGCCGGGAGCCCGCACGACCTGCTGCTCGTCCAGGGGCCGGGACGGCTGCGCGCGGAGGTGTCCGACGGCAGTCCGCGCCCGCCGAGGATCCGCACGACGCACGGTCCGGACGACGTCGGCGGCCGCGGCCTCTTCCTGGTGGAGCGGCTCGCCCTGTGCTGGGGCTGGTACCCGCAGGGCCGGGGCAAGGTGGTGTGGTTCGAGTTCCGGCTGCCGGAGCCGTGACGCCCCGCGCCGGTGCTCAGGTGGAGCGGCGGTAGTACGTGACGCTGACGGTGACCGGGCCGCTGTCCGGGCCGGTCGCGAGTGGGCGGACGACGGCGAACTCCCGGCCGCCGGCCGCCCGGACGCAGAAGCTCCGGTCGGGGCGGAGGGCGCTGAAGGGCAGGGCGGACGCGGGCTGGGTCTCGACGCCCTTGACGCAGTCGGCGAGGCCGAGGCCGCTCGTCGGCGCGATGTGGGCGTCGCTGTCCTCCGGGATGTAGAACTCGCCGGCGTGGCGGCCCAGGTACCAGGTGGAGGCCTCCTGCGGCGCGACCTTGCCTGCCCGGAGGTCGAACTCGTAGGTGTGGTCGGGCGAGGTCAGTTCGAGGCCGGAGTAGACCACCGTGTAGCCGGGGACCGTGGTCGGCGACGGCGTGGCGGTCGGCGTCGGCGTCGGCGTCGGCGCCGGGGCCTGGGTCGGGGCCGGACCGGCGGACGGGGCCGCAGGTGCGGAGGGCGGCGGGGTGGACGCGGTGGCCGAGACCTTCTGGTCGTCGAGGTCGTCGAACTCGTCGGGATCGAGCAGGAGGAACGCTGCGGCGGCGCCCACGAGGAGCGCGGCGGTCGTCAGGACGGCCGTGCGGGTCGTGCGGCGCGCGCCGCCGCAGGATCCGCGGCCCCCGCTGCCGTGAGCACCGTCACCGTCAGGACCGTCGTGCGGGCCGGCGGGGGCCGCCGGGGCCGCATCGGCGAGGGCGGGCTGGAGGCGGGTGGCCGGCGGGGACGGTACGAGTGCGGTCGGCGCCTCGGCCGAGGCGCGCTCCGGGGCCCGCCCGGGGGTGTGCGGTGTGGCGCGCGGCGTCGTCGGCAGGTCGGTGTGGCGGCTGATCTCGCTGCTGACCTGCTGGGGCAACCAGTCGTCGGAGAAGCGGAGTTCGCCGCCGGTGGCGGGGTGGTCGCGCGCGGCCTCGATCAACCGGGCGGTGTCCGGGCGGTCCGCGGGGTCCTTGGCCAGGCAGCGCAGGACCAGCTCGTGCAGCCCGGCGGGCAGCCGGGAGAGGTCGGGCTCCTCGTGCACCGCCCGGTAGAGCGCCGCGGGCTCGGGTCCGTCGCCGAAGGGCGGTGCGCCGCCGCCGACGTAGGCGGCCAGCGCGCCCAGCGCGAAGACGTCGGTGGCCGGGGTCGGGGCGAGCCCGAGGACCTGTTCGGGGGCCATGAAGCCCGGAGAGCCGATGCTCAGGCCGGTGCTGGTGAGCGGGACGGCGTCGGCGGCGCGGGCGATGCCGAAGTCGATGACGCGCGGGCCGTCGGCGGCGAGGAGGACGTTGCCGGGCTTGAGGTCGCGGTGGACGACACCGGCGGCGTGGATCGCCTGCAGGGCCTCGGCGACCCCGGCCAGGAGCAGCAGGACGGTGCGTTCGGGCAGCGGACCGTGGCGGTGTACGACCTGCTGGAGGGAGGGGCCGGGCACGAAGGTGGTAGCCAGCCAGGGCGTGGCGGCGCCGGTGCCGGCGTCGACCACCTGGGCGGTGTAGAGGCCGTGGATGCGCCGGGCGCTCGCGACCTCCTGGGCGAAGCGGTGCCGGAACTCGGGGTCCTCGGCGAGCTCGGGCCGGACGACCTTGAGCGCGACCGGGCGTCCCCCGGGGGTGTACGCGAGATAGACGCGGCCCATGCCGCCCGCGCCCAGCCGCGCGCAGAGGCGGTATCCGCCCACCTCGCGGGGGTCGTCCGGGGACAGCTCCCGGAACGCCGTGGGTGACGGGGCACCGAAGGGTTCTGCGGTCATGCTGGCTCCAGCGGGTCGAGCGGGTGGCGGCGGTGAACCGCACGGATCATACCCCGACTGTAGTTTCAGTCAGGATGGCCCCGGGGTCCGCGATCGGCCGGCCTCCCGGTAAGGTGATCGCTTGTGGCTGACCGTCGAACCCTGATCATGGAAGCGGCCGCGCGGGTCATCGCCCGGCGCGGTGTCCGCGGGCTGCGCGTGGAGGAGCTGGCGGCCGAGGCGGGCGTGTCCACCGCGCTGATCTACTACCACTTCAAGGACCGTGCGGGGATCCTCCGCGCGACGCTGGAGTTCATCAACGACCGCGCCGAGCGGTATACGACGGAGCGCGCGGCGGACGCCCCGCCCCTCGACGCCCCGGGCGAACTCCGGCAGACGCTGCTGCTGGAGCTCCAGGACACCCCCGAGGTGCGCGAGAACAGCACGGCGTGGGGGGAGCTGCGGGCGAGCGCCGTGTTCGATCCCGATCTCCGGGAGGACCTGGCCCGGGCCACGCTGGTGTGGGTCCAGGAGGTCACCGACCTGCTCGGCAGGGTGTACCCGATGAACGGGGCCGCCTCGCTCGCCGCCTCCGCGGAGCGGTTGACCGCGCTGCTGGAGGGGCTGAGCGTGCGCTGGCTCAGCGGGAGCCTGCCGGTGGCGCACGCGCGCGAGCTGATGGTCGGCGCGATCGACGGCGAACTGGAGCGGCTGCGCGGCTGACGCGCGCGGCGTTCCGCCCCGGGCCGGGCCGGTCCGGGGCTTCGTCGTCTCCGGACTGCGGTGTCGCTGCCCGGGTCGACGCGCAGGCGTCTGCCTCGAATGTTGACTGAAAATTCAGTCAATGCGAGAGTGAAGGGAGCGGCGCCGGGCGACATCCGCCCCGGACGCCCCGTGCAAGGCCACCGGCCGCGCCGAGCGCGTGCCTGCCGACGGACCGCCCCTGTCGGCGGGCGTCCGGCCACCTGGTGGGCAACACTTGATTCGGAGACCCGCATGAGCGACACCCACGGTGACAGCCGATCCCTGTTCGGCCGACTCTTCGGAGCGCAGGCCCCGCGCGGGTCGGTCCCGTCCCGCCGGACGATGCTGCGGGCCGCGGCCGGCGCCGGCCTGCTCTCCCTGGGCGCGGCGGCCTGCGCGTCGCCGGACGACCCGGAGGAGGCGCTTCCTCCGGGCCCCTCGGAGTCGCCCGCCCCGCCGGCGTCGCCCGCGCCCGGCGGGTCGCAGCCGCCCGCGCCCGGCGGCGGCGCGACCCCCGGGCGCCGGTTCGGCGCCGAGTGGGAGAGCCACACCCGGACCTTCATGTCCTGGCCGGCGTCCACCGGCATCTGGGAGGACCAGCTCCCCGAGGTCCGCGCGGACATCGCGCGGCTGGCGCGCGCCGTCGCCGGCTACGAGGCGGTCGTGATGTTCGCCCGCCCCGCGCAGGTGGCCGCGGCGCAGAACGCGTGCGGCAACGACGTCGAGGTCGTCCCGCTGCCCGTCGACGACCTGTGGGCCCGTGACACCGTGCCGGTGTTCGTCGAGGACGGATCGACGCTGAAGGGGGTCGACTTCAACTTCAACGGCTGGGGCAACAAGCAGAAGGAGCACGCGAACGACTCGGCGCTGGCCGCCGCCGCCCTCGGGAGGTACGGGCTGGAACGGGTCGCCACGCCGCTGGTCGCGGAGGGCGGGTCCTTCGAGACCGACGGGGAGGGCACCCTGATGGTCACCGAGAGCTCGGTGGTCAACCAGCGCCGCAATCCGGGCCGGAGCCGGGACGAGATCGAGGCCGAACTCAAGAAGGCCCTGGGCGTGACCAAGGTGATCTGGTTCGCGGGCGTGCGCGACCAGGACATCACCGACGCCCACGTGGACTGCCTGGTGCGGTTCGCGGCGCCCGGGGTCGTGCTGCTGGACCAGCCGTTCCCCGGTGCGCCCGCCGACGTCTGGTCGCGCTCGGCCACGCAGGCCCGCGAGGTGCTGAAGTCCGCGACCGACGCCCATGGGAGGGCGCTGCGGGTGATCGACCTGCCGCAGCCCGATCCGGACCGGATCACCGGGAAGGGTGACGCCTTCGTCTCCTCGTACATCAACTTCTACGTGGCCAACAAGTCGTTGTTCATGCCGCGCTTCGGGGACGCCAAGGCCGACGACCGGGCGAAGCAGATCCTGCGCGACCACTTCCCCGGCCGTGACATCGTCCAGGTGAGGATCGACCGGATCGCCTCCGGGGGTGGCGGCATCCACTGCTCGACCCACGACCAGCCCGGCAAGCCGGACGGGGGCTGACCCCTTCCCCTGCCGGTCGCCGTCGGGCGACCGGGTGCCCGGTGGGCGGGCTGCTCGTCGTCCACCGGGCGCACTTTCGTCGGCCGGTCAGCGGACGGGCATCTAGAGCGTGACCGAAAAGTCAGTCGACTGCGAGGCGGCGCTCCGGCCGGGCGTCTGCGAGCTCCGCGTCGATCGCCTCGCCGAGCAGCCGGCGGGCGTGGTCGAGGGGGAGGGACCCGCTGAGCCACCGGACGCTCAGCCCCTCCAGCAGGGCCGTGAGGCGCTCCGCGGACGCGGCGTGCGCCGGCGCGATCCCGGTGGGTCGGGCGCGGCCGAGCAGGTCGGCGATCTCGTGCACCCAGGTGTGGGTGGCCCGGGCCAGGTCCTCGCGCAGCCCGGCCTCGAACACCGCGCTCGCCCGCAACTCGCCCCAGGCGGTGCTGTTCTCGCGCACCTCGGCGGTGTCCTGGAGCTCCAGCAGCAGCGCCTGTGCCAGCTCCGCCCCCGGCGTGTCCGCGAGGGTCCCGCGCCCCGGTTCCGCGGCGTAGCGGTCGGCTCTCTCGCTGATGAATCCGAGGGTCTCGCGGAGGATCCCGGCCCGGTCGGTGAAGTGGTAGTAGATCAGCGAGGTCGACACCCCGGCCTCGGCCGCGAGGTCCGCGACCCGCAGTCCGCGGACGCCGCGTCGCGCGATGACCCGGGTGGCGGCCTTGACGATCTCTGTTCGACGGTCTGACACAGGTGCTCTCTCTCCTCGCACGCAGGTAGACGTCCCGGGTGCTTGTCCTGATCATATCTTCAGTCGAGCTCGCGGGGGCGTTCTGCGGGAATCTCTCCGGTCGGGCCGCTGTGCGGCGCCTCGCCCCGCGACGTCTGGTCGCCGTGAGGCTCACCCCGGGGTCCTGGGAACGGCAGAGGCGGAAGGGTGGCTCCAAAATCTTGACTGAACTTTCAGTTCAGTCCAGGATGTGGGTCACCCCACACCTCCCGATCCCTCCAGGGAGCCCCATGAACCACCCCGTTTCCCCCCGTCGCAGCGTGCTCAAGTTCGGTGCGGCGGCCCTGCCACTGGCCGCCCTCGGTGCCGCGCTGCCGGTGAGCGCCCGCGCCGCCTCGGCGGCCCCCACCCCCGCAGCGGCCGGACCGCGGCCCGGCGCGGCACTGCGGATGCCGGCGGAGACCGATCCGCACACCCGCACCTTCATGGCCTGGCCCGCACTGTCGTCGGTCTGGCAGAACCAGCTGTCCGGCGTACGCCGGGACATCGCCGAGCTCGCCCACACGATCTCGCGCTACGAACCGGTCGTGATGCTGGCCCGTCCCGGGCAGGCCGCCGCCGCGCGGTACGCCTGCGGATCGGGCGCGTACCACCCGATCGAGGTCCTGGACATTCCCGTCGACGACCTGTGGATCCGGGACTTCGGACCGACCTTCGTCGTGGCGCCGGGGTCCGTCGCCGGTGTCGACACCAACTTCAACGGCTGGGGCAAGCGCGGCACCTCGTACTACCAGCCGTACGCCAACGACGCCGCAGCGGCGGCCGGCCTGCTGGCCGAGTACGGGATCGACCGCATCCGGGCCCCCTTCGTCGGTGAGGGCGGTTCGCTGGAGACGGACGGCGAGGGCACCCTGCTCGTCACCGTCAGTTCCCTGGTCAACCCCAACAGGAACCCCGGCAGGTCGCAGGCCCAGGTGGAGCAGGGGCTGAAGTCGGCGCTGGGCGTCGAGAAGGTCATCTGGGTCCCGGGCCTCGCCGGCCAGGACATCACCGACTGCCACATCGACTGCCTGGCCCGGTTCACCGCCCCGGGCAAGGTCATCCTGGACCAGCCAGGGCCCGGCACCGACGACCGGTGGGTCGCCGTCTACAACGAGACGAAGCGGCTGCTGCACGCCGCCACCGACGCCCGGGGCCGCCGCCTCCAGGTCACCGAACTGCCCGGGCCGGACCGCCGGGAGATCCGCGGCCGCGGCAAGGACTTCCTGTCCAGCTACACCAACTACTACACGGTCAACGGCGCCGTCATCGCCCCGCAGTTCGGTGACGGCTACGCCGACGGCGTCGCCTACGCGATCCTCCAGGCCGCCTACCCGGACCGCCGGATCGTCCAGACCGCCATCGACGGCATCGCGAGCGGCGGTGGCGGCATCCACTGCTCCACCCAGTCGCAGCCGGCCGTGCCCGACGCCCGCTGAGAGCCACCGCCGCCGCCCCGCCGGGGCACCGCCCGTGCCCCGGCGGGGGACCGCACCCACCGCACCGACGGCACCCACCGCACCGACCGAACGCCCGAACAGAGATGAGTTCCATCGTGAGTTTCCGCATGCCTGCCGAGTGGACCGAGCACGAGCGCTGCCTGATGGCCTGGCCGACCCGCGCCGACCTCTGGGGCGACACCTTCGAGGAGGCCAAGCGCGAGTACGCCGACGTCGCCCGGGCGATCGCCGGGTTCGAGCCGGTGACCATGGTCGCCCGCCCCGGCCAGGGCGAGGAGGCGCGGATTCTGTGCGGTGACGGCGTCGAGGTGGTGGAACTGCCCATCGACGACTCCTGGTTCCGCGACTCCGGCCCGATCTTCGTGCTCGGCCCCGAGGGCGAGCGCGCCGGCGTGGACTTCCGCTTCAACGCCTGGGGCGACAAGCACCACCCGTACGACACGGACGACCGGATCGCCGGCGTGCTGCTGGAGCGCCTCGGCGTCGAGCGCATCGACTCCCGGATGATCCTGGAGGGCGGCGCCGTCACCGTGGACGGCGAGGGCACCCTGATCACCACCGAGCAGTGCCTCCTCCACCCCAACCGCAACCCGGGCATGAGCAGGGCGGAGATCGAGGAGGAGTTGAAGGCCAGGCTCGGCGTCACCACGGTGATCTGGCTGCCGTGGGGCGGGCTGCTGGACACCGAGACCGACGGCCACGTGGACGGCGTGTGCGCCTTCGTGGCCCCCGGCAAGGTGGTGGTCCAGCTCCCGAGCGACCCGGAGCACCCCGACTACGCCCGGATGCGCGAGAACCGCGCCGTCCTGGAGGCCGCCGTCGACGCCCGGGGCCGCCGGCTGGAGATCCTCGACCTGCCGCAGGCCGCCTTCGTCGAGGTCGACGGCAAGCGGACCGAGGTCGGCTACCTCAACTTCTACGTCGCCAACGGCGGCGTCGTCGTGCCGGTCGCGGGGGTGCCCGAGCAGGACGAGGGCGCGCTCGCGGTGATCGCGGCGGCGCTGCCCGGCCGCAAGGTCGTCGGCATCCGCTCCCGGGTGATCGCCTACGGCGGCGGCGGGGTCCACTGCATCACCCAGCAGGTGCCGGTGGCCCGCCCCACCGCCTGAGTCCCCACCGCCCGACGCCTGACGCCTCACGCCCGCCGCCCACCGTCCGACGTCCACTCGCCGGGTGCCCCACCGCCCGGTGCCCGGCGCCGGACCTTCCGCCGTCGGACCGCCCGGCCGGTCCCGCGACCCACCCGCGGGCCCGGCCGGGCCGCCCCCCTCCCTCGCCCCGTCACGCACGGAAGAGAGCCACCCTCATGCCAGAGCCCCAGGACGGGTCCCGCACCCGTAGATCCCCCCGCCGCCGGCAGGCCCCCGCGGCGGCCGCCCTGGCCGCCGCGACCTTCGCCGCGTTCGCCTCCGGCTGCGCCGGCCCGCCGAAGGACGGGGGCACCGACGGCGAGTCGTACCGGCTGTCCGCCGGCACCCCGGCCGCCGTCGGCGAGCTGGACTCGTTCACCTGGGCCGTCTACGCCGAGCCGCCCACCCTCGACTACGTCTCGGCCTTCGACTACCCGCAGAACACCGTCCTGTCCAACGTCTGCGAGAGCCTCATGCGGTGGACCCCGCAGCTGACCCTCGCGCCGGGGCTGGCCGAGAAGGCGTCCAACCCCGACCCCACCACCTGGGTCTACGACCTGCGGCCCGGCGTGCGCTTCCACGACGGCCGCGTGATGACCGCCGAGGACGTGGTGTACAGCCTCGGCCGCCAGACGAACCCCGACAACGCGGCCGCCTGGGCACAGCAGTTCCAGAACGTCAGCTCCGTCACCGGGACCGGCCCGCTCCAGGTCACCGTCAAACTCACCCAGCCGGACTCGCAGTTCAACCAGTACATGGCCACCGCCGCCGGCGTCGTCGCCTCGAAGGCCGGGATCGAGGCGGCCGGCCGGGACTACGGCACCAGCGGCGGCCTCGCCTGCACCGGGCCGTTCGAGCTCGGCGACTGGAACAAGGGCCAGTCGGTCGAGCTCAGGCGCTTCGACGGCTACTGGGGGCAGAAGGCCAAGTCGGCCAAGGCGGTCTTCCGCTTCCTCACCGACCCCTCGGCGCGGGTCAACGCGATGCTGAGCGGCGAGGCCGACGGCGGCTACCTGATCCCCACCGAGAGCTACGGGCGGCTGCGGGGCAGCGGCTCGGGCACGCTCTACTTCGGCGAGGGCCTGAGCACGGTCAACGTCAACGTCACCACCATGCAGGGCGTGCTCGGCGACCTCCGGGTCCGGCAGGCGCTGTCGCTCGCCCTCGACCGGACGGGTTTCGTCCGCACCGGCCTGGGCGGGGCCGGGCACGTCACCGGCTCGCTGACCAGCCGCGCCGCCTGGGCGGGCGCGCCGGAGGAGGTGCGCAGGGAGGCCTTCGAAGGACTCACCCCGACCGCGCCGGACATCGAGCGGGCCAAGGCGCTGATCAAGGAGGCCGGCGCCACCGGGAAGACCCTGACCGTCGCCACCAGCCCGATCGGTCAGGACGTGTCGGTCCTGGCCACCGCCGTCCAGTCCGCCGGTGCGAAGATCGGCCTCGACGTGCGGCTGAAGACGATCGCGCCCAACGCGTTCACCGCGCTGTTCACCGACCCGCAGGCGCGCGAGGGCGTCGACCTGTTCCCGGAGACGTACTACGACTCCATCACCGACCCGCTCGACCTGCTGGCCAACTTCCGGACCGGCGCCTTCCAGAACTTCGCCTCCTTCAGCGACCCCGCCTACGACGACCTGGTCAAGAAGGCCGTCAACGCCTCCGACCCCGCCGAGCGGTTCGCCATCACCGCGCACCTCCAGCAGATCGCCTCCGACCAGCTGCTCTGGATCCCGGTCGCCGAGTGGCCGACCGCGGTCTTCCTCAACAAGCGGATCACCGGCGCCCCGACCACCATCGCGTACATGTACTACCCGTGGGCCGCCGACGTGGGGGCGGCCCGGTGAGCTTCCTCAGATTCGCCGCCCGCCGGCTGGCCGAGATGGCCGCCACCCTGGTCGGCGCCTCGTTCGTGATCTTCGGCGCGATGTACCTCGCGCCGGGCAGCCCGGCGAGCTTCCTGCTCGCGGGCCGCTCGGCCTCCCCGGAGGCGCTGCGGGCGATCAACGCCCAGTACCACCTGGACGAACCCTTCCTCCTGCAGTACCTGCGGTGGGCCGGTCAGGTCCTGCACGGCGACTTCGGCCGCTCGATCACCTACCGGACCGACGTCTCCCGGCTCCTCGCCGACCGCCTCCCCGCGACCCTGCTGCTGGTGGCGATGGCCCTCGTCCTCGTCGTCGCGCTCGGCCTGCTGCTCGGCTGGATCGGCGCAGTCCGCGGCGGCGCCGCCGACTCCACCATCCTGGTCACCACCACCGTCGCCGTCGGCACCCCCGCCTTCGTCGCCGCCGTCCTGCTGCAGGGCCTGTTCGCGGTGCAGCTGGGCTGGTTCCCCACCGGGGGGACCGGCGACGGCCTCGGCCAGATGCTGTGGCACCTCGCCCTGCCCGCCCTCGCCCTCGCGCTCTACCTGATCGGCATGCTCGCCCGGGTCACCCGCGCCGCGATGCTGGACGTCCTCGGCCACGAGCACGTCACCGTCGCCCGCAGCCGGGGTGTCTCCGAACACCGGGTCGTCCGCCGGCACGTCTTCCGCAACGCCCTGGGCACGCTCCTGACCACCGGTGGGCTCGTCGTCTCCACGCTGCTGGTCTGCACCGTCCTGGTGGAGACCGCGTTCAGCGTCGGCGGCATCGGTCAGCTCCTCGAACTGTCCACCACCACCAAGGACTTCCCCACCGTGCAGGCCATCTCGCTGATCATGGTCGGGCTGTTCATGGCGGTGAACCTGATCGTCGACCTGCTCCACCCGCTGGTCGACCCCCGGGTCACCCTCGGCGCGCGGGAGGCCGCCCGATGACCGCCGTCCTGACGCGCCGGTCCGGTCTCGGCCGGATCCGGACCGCCCGCGCGCCGCTGCACCGGATCTGCCTCGGCTTCGTCGCCCTGGTCGTCCTGGCCGCGGTCCTCGCCCCGTGGCTCGCCCCCGACGACCCGAACGCCGTCGACCTCGGTGACGCGCTCGCGGGACCCTCCGCCGAGCACCTGCTCGGCGTCGACGCCGCCGGCCGGGACACCCTCGCCCGTCTGGTCACCCGGCGCCCGCACCTCCCTGCTCGGACCGCTCGGCGTGGTCGCCTTCTCGACCCTGGCCGGCGTCGCCGTCGGCGTCACCGCGGCCTGGCGGGGCGGCTGGCTGGACTCCGTCCTCTCCCGCAGCACCGAACTGGTCTTCGCCTTCCCTGGCATGCTGCTGGCCATCCTGATCGTCTCCGTGTACGGCGAGGGCCTGCTCGCCCCCGTCGTCGCCCTCGCGATCGCCTACCTGCCCTACGTCAGCCGTCTCACCCGCTCCCTCGTCCTCGCCGAACGCGCCCGCCCCTACGTCGAGGTCTACCAGGTCCAGGGCCATTCCGGCCTGCAGATCTGCCTGCGCCACGTCGTCCCCGGCATCGCGCCGGTCGTCCTGGCGCAGGCCACCATCAACTTCGGCTACGCCCTGATCGACCTGGCCGGGCTCTCCTTCCTCGGGCTCGGCGTCCCCGCGCTGACCCCCGACTGGGGCCGGATGGTCTTCGACGGCCAGTCTGCCGTCCAGCACGGCTACCCGCTGTCGGCGGTCCTGCCCTGCGCCGCGATCGTGCTGACCGTCGTCGCCTTCAACGTCGTCGGCGAACGCTGGGCCGACCAGGTCGCCAGGAGGGACCGATGACCGTCCTCGACATCCGGGCCTACCGCCTGCGCCTGCCGAACACCGCCCGGCCCGTGCTCGCCGGCGTCGACCTCACCGTCGGCGCCCGCGAGACGGTCGCCCTGGTGGGGGAGTCCGGCTCGGGGAAGAGCCTGACCTCCCGCAGCGTGCTCGGCCTGCTCCCCGCCGGATCCGCCACCGAGGGCACCGTCCGGGTCGGCGGCGACGACGTCCTCACCATGACGCCCGAGCAGTTGCGCCGGCTGCGCACCGGCACCGCCGCGATGATCTTCCAGGACCCCCGGGCCGCCATCAACCCGCTGCGCCGCCTCGGGGACTTCCTCACCGAGAGCGTGCGTCTCAACGGCGGCCTGTCCGCCGAGGCCGCGACCGCGCGGGCCACCGAGATGCTGGACGCCGTCGGCCTCCCCGCGTCGGTCCTTGGCCGGTACCCGGGCCAGGTGTCCGGCGGCATGCTCCAACGGGTGATGATCGCGGCCGCACTGATGGGCGATCCGGCGCTGATCCTCGCCGACGAGCCCACCACGGCCCTGGACGTCACCTCCCAGGCCGAGGTGGTCGCCCTCCTGGGAGACCTCCAGGAACGCTTCGGCACCGGCCTGCTCTTCGTCACCCACGACCTGGGCCTCGCCGCCGCCATCGGTGACCGCGTCTACGTGATGTACGCCGGGCGGATCGTCGAGACCGGTCCCGCCGAGGCCCTGTTCGCACGGCCGCGCCACCCCTACACGGCCGCGCTGCTCGCCTCGACGCCGCGCCTGGACGGTCCCCGGGGCCGGCTCGCCGCGATCGAGGGCCGACCGCCCGGCCTGCGCGACGAGCCGGTCGGCTGCCCCTTCGCGCCGCGCTGCCCGCTCGCGACCTTCGAGTGCACCCGGCAGGCGCCCGAACTGCTGCCGGTCGACGGCGAGCCGGGCCGCCGCACCGCCTGCCACCACAGCGACCGGACGGGGGAGGCGACCGCCGATGCGTAGCCCGGACCTCGGGGCCGCGACCCGTTCGAAGGGAGAGCCGCCGATGCGGAGGACCGTGCTGGAGGTGGTCGGGCTGCACCGCGCCTACGGAGGCGTCCGGGCCGTCGACAACGTCTCCCTCACCCTCGCCGAGGGCAGGTCGCTGGGCATTGTCGGCGAGTCCGGCTCCGGCAAGACCACCACCGCCCGGATCGTCGTGGGACTGGAACGGGCGGACACCGGCCGGGTGCTGGTCCACCGCCGGGACCGCACCGAGCGGCGGCGCGGCCGGGTCCACCGGCTCGCACGGGCCCGCGAGGTGCAGATGGTCTTCCAGGACCCGTACCTGTCCCTGGACCCGCGCACCACCGTCGGCGCCGTGCTGCGCGAGACCCTCCGGCTGCACTTCCCCGACGCCGACCACCCCCGCCGGATCGCCGAGCTCCTGGAGCAGGTCGGCCTCGGGGAGCGGGAGGCGGGCGCACTGCCCCGGCAGCTCTCCGGCGGCCAGCGCCAGCGGGTCGCGATCGCCCGGGCACTGGCGGTGGAGCCGGCGGTCCTCGTCCTCGACGAGGCGGTGGCGGCCCTCGACGTGTCCGTGCAGGCGCAGATCCTCAACCTGCTCGCCGACATCCGGGAGGCGACCGGCATCGGCTACCTGTTCATCACCCACGACCTCGGGGTCGTCCGGTGCGTCACCGACGACGTCATCGTGATGCGGCACGGGCGGGTCGTCGAGTCCGGTCCGACCGCCGAGGTCCTCGCCAGGCCGAGTCACCCCTACACCAGGCTGCTGCTGGACTCCGTGCCCGGGCCCGGCTGGGACCCGCGGTCCATCGCCGCCGCACGCCGCGCGCTGTCGGACAGCCCGTAGCGGCGGCTCCCGTACCCGGGTCCGGACCGTCGGCGCCCCACGGCGGCGGTCCGGGCCCGCTCCGGTCCTGATCCGTGCGGCTTCACCCTGCGCCGATTCGCCCGATCGGCGGCGCGCGGGCTCACCGGAACGTCCCTCGGTCACCTCTACTGTCGGAAATCGCCCGATTCGGGTGCATGCGGATGAACGAGGGGACCTGCTGTGAGTGAACCTTCCCTGTCCCGCCGGTCGGTGCTCCGCTCGGGGGCGGCCGTCGCCGCGCTCGCGCTGCTGGAGGGCTGCGGCTCCGACGCGGAGCCGGCCGGCGGGACGCAGCCGTCCTCGCCGGGCGCGTCCGCGAGCCCGGCCTCCGGACCCTCCACGGCGGCCCCGGCCTCGTACGCCATGCCGGCCGAGTGGCGCCCCCACACCAGGACGTTCATGGCCTGGCCGGCCCTCGAAGAGGTGTGGGGCGACCAACTGCCCGACGTCCGCGAGGACATCGCGCACGTCGCGCAGGCCGTCGCCCGCTTCGAGCCGGTGGTGCTGATGGCTCGCCCGGACCAGAGCGCCGCGGCCCGGCAGCTGTGCGGCTCCGGCGTGGAGGTCATCGACCTGCCGGTGGACGACCTGTGGGCCCGCGACACCGGCCCGACCTTCGTCACCGGCCCGGCGGGACTCGCGGGCGTCGACCTCAACTTCAACGGCTGGGGCGGCAAGCAGACCCACAGCGAGGACGGCCAGGTCGCCCGCAGGCTGCTCGACCGCTACGAGATCCGCCGCATCCAGGCGCCGATCACCGGTGAGGGCGGCGGGATCGAGGTCGACGGCGAGGGCACCCTGATGGCCACCGAGAGCTCCTGGGTCAACGAGAACCGCAACCCCGGGAAGAGCCGCGACGGGATCGAGGCCGCCTTCAAGGAACTGTTCGGCGTCCGGAAGGTCATCTGGTTCGCCGGGGTGGCCGGCCAGGACATCACCGACTGCCACATCGACGCCCTGGCCCGGTTCGCCGAGCCCGGCGTGGTGCTGATCCACCGCCCCGGGCCGGACAGTCCGCCGGACATCTGGTCCCGGGCCTCCGATCAGGCGCTGGAGGTGCTCCGCGGGGCCACCGACGCCATGGGCCGCCCGCTGCGGATCGTGGACCTCACCGAGCCCGACCTCAGCGGAGTCCCGGACCCGGGGAAGGACTTCCTGGCCACCTACCTCAACTACTACGTGGTCAACGGGGCCGTGATCATGCCCCGGTTCGGGGACAGGGCGTCCGACGACCGCGCGGCGGGAATCCTGGCCGACCTCCACCCCGGGCGCGAGGTCGTCCAGGTGAGCATCGACGCCATCGCCGCCGGCGGCGGGGGCATCCACTGCTCCACCCAGCAACAGCCCGAGGCGACGGGCGGCTCCGCCGCCCCGGCGAGCCCGTGACCGTGTGACCTCGTGATCCCGAGGGTGTCGGCGGCCGTCAGCGTTCAGCCGCTCCCGTCGCTCCGGCCGCGAGCCCGAGGACGAGTGCCCGCATCACCGGCGCGGGGTCGCGGCGGGCCTGGTCGGCGAGGGCGGCGCCGTCGAGACCGACGGCGCGGGCACCCCGATGGCCACCCGGAGCAGCATCCTGGTCTCCGACCGGAACCCGGGCATGACGGACCCGGCTACTACCGGATCCGGCAGAGCGACCCGGCGTTCGTCGGCTCCTACGCCGACTACTACGTCTGCAACGGCGCGGTGATCGCCGCCCGGTTCGGGGACTCCCGGGCCGACGCGGCGGCGAAGACGATGCTGCAGTCGTTCTTCCCGGGCCGCGTCGTCGAGCCGCTGAACATCGACGACCTCGGTCTCGGTGGCGGCGGCGTCCACTGCGTCACCCAGCAGCAGCCGGTTCCGTAGGGCGGGACCGGCGGGGCCCGCCGGGCAGGCCGCAGGCCCGGGGGAGCGGGGGCTCCTTCCCGGGCCTGCGGCGCACTCCCCGACCGGTGGCTCGACCGGAAGCCCGGTCGGGCCCTGTCGGGCCCGGCCCGGTCAGGCCGCCGAGTACCAGACCTGGGCCGCGGTGCCGTTGCAGGTCCACAGGTTCAGCGGGACGCCCTGCACGGCGGTCGACTGCGGGTCGTCCAGGCACTTGCCGGACACGGGGTTCAGCAGGTAGCCGGTGGGCGACAGCAGCCACTGCTGCGTGGCCGATCCCGAACACGGCGCCAGCTGGACCGGGCTGCCGGCGGTGCCGGCGCTGCCCGCGTCCAGGCACGCCCCGGTGGAGACGCGCAGGGTGCCGTCCTTGACCAGCTGCCAGTTCTGCGGCGGGGTGGTGCCGGCGCTGCACGTGTGGAGACTGACCGAGCCGGCGTTCTCGACCCCGCCGCTCAGGCAGTAGGAGGTCGCCTTGTTGGTGAAGGCGGTCCACAGCGGCTGCCCGCTGTAGGGGTGGCGCCAGTCCTGTCCGCTCGCACCGCAGGTCCAGAGGATCAGCTGGGTGCCGTTGGTGGTCGAGGCGGCGGGGTCGGCCAGGCAGAGACCGGACTGCGGGTTCTGCAGGCCCTTGGCGTTCTGCCTCCACACCTGGGCGCCGGTGCCGTTGCAGGGGTAGAGCTGGACCGGAGTCCCGTTGACGGTTCCGCCGCCGGTGACGTCGAGGCACTTGCCGAGGGCCCTGACGGTGCCGTCGTTGCCGACCGTCCAGGTCTGGTTCGGCGTCGTGGCGCAGTCCCAGATGTCGGCGGGCATGCTGAAGGTCTCGGGGCCCGCCGAGTTGTTCCCGGCGTCGAGGCACTTGCCGGGGAGCCCGGACGTCACGTTGCCCGTCGGGAGGCCGACGGCGGGTTGGTAGGAGAAGGAGTTCGTGGCGAGTCCGGCGCCGCCGTTCCAGATCTCGAAGCCCGCCTGGACGGAGCAGAGCTTCCCGTCGGCGGGCACGTAGCCCCGGACCACGGCGTCGTTGGTGATCGCGCGCAGGTTCAGGGCGTAGACCGAGCCGACCGGGCTGGTCGCCAGGTAGCTGATGACCTGCTTGCCGTTGGCGGCGTTCTGGTACTGGTGGACCTGGTACGTCCGGCCGCCGAGGGCGACCTGCTGGGTGGCGGTGCCCAGCGGGACGGGGCCGCCCTGCCGGTCGAGCCAGATCATCAGCTCGTGCGAGGTCGTCGGACCGCACGCCTCGGCCGCGTCCGCGTACCAGAGGTCGTAGGCCGCGTTGTACTGCCCCGGGACGCCGGTGGTGGTCCGCCAGCCGGTCAGGGTGTCCCCCATCGTGGCCACGGGCGTGGGGAGTTCACCGGGGCGCGGCACGTACTCGATGCGGGTGTACGCGCCCGGGGCCCCGGGCTTGGTGTTGGTGGCGCTGCTGAGGTCGCTGCGGGTGACCGTGAAGTTCGGGCCGCCGTCGCTGGTCATGCAGACCTCGGCCGCGGAGTTCCACTCGTCCGGCATGATCCGGTAACGGCCCCCGCCGACGACCGCCGAACCGAACGGCCCGTTGACCGACGAGCACAGCGACGCCGCCGGGTCCGCCTGTGCCGCCGTGACCAGGCCGCCCTGCAGTCCGCCGACCAGGGCGAGCGTCACGAGGACGGCCCGCGCGCGCCGCCGGAACGGCCGGACGGACGGGAGTCCACCCGTGCGTCCGGCCGCTCCGGCATGGTGATGAAGCCTCAAGTCTGTTCCCCCTGTGAGAGACGGGTGTGTCCCGACGGGATCAGACTGTAGTGCGAACCGTCCGCCGGTCCGCCCGGGCTTCGCACCCTCGGGGGATCCGGGCCCGGTCGGCCGGGGCCGTGGGCCGGAGCTGTGGACCGGGCGGCGGTCAGGCCAGGATCTTGGCCTTCGCCTGCGCGAACTCCTCGTCCGTGATGTGGCCCGCCGCGCGGAGCTCGCTGATCTTGGCCAGCTGATCCGCGGTGGACGGCTGGTCCGAGCCGGCCGCGGTGTCGCGGACGTACGTCCGGAACCGCTCCTCGCTCTGCTGCGCCCGGCTCAGCTCGCGCTCGCCCATGCCCCGCCCGCGGGCGATGAGGTAGACGAAGACGCCGAGGAAGGGCAGCAGCACGACGAACACGGCCCAGCCGGCCTTGGCCCAGCCGCTCAGCGAGTCGTCGCGGAAGAGGTCGGCGATGATCCGGAACAGGAGCATGAACCAGAGGATCCACAGGAAGAACCAGAGCATGGTCCAGAAAATGTTGAGCAGCGGGTAGTCGGCCGCCAGGTTCGCCGCGAAGTGCATGGCGCTGATCTCCCGTCCCGGAACGGCCAGGGCCGGCCCGAAGGATGAGTGGGTTCATCCTCATGCTGCGCGTGGTGTGGGTTTTGCGCATCCGTGGGGGTGTGGGGGGGATGCACGACGCCGCTGTACCTGACCGGTGGTGTGGTCGGTGCAGCGGCGTTGTCGTGGGCCGGGTGGGTGGGTTGCCCGGTGGGTGGGGTGTGTGGGGGGGTGTTACTTGGTGAGGCCGGCCTTGACGGAGCAGACGGGCCAGGCGCCGGGGCCCTGGGCGGCGAGGACCTTTTCGCCGATGGCGATCTGCTGGGCCTTGGTGGCCTGGTGGGCCTGGGGGGCGTAGGTGGTGCCGCC